>DASWSP010000079.1:0-21042 GCA_036402575.1 Allosphingosinicella sp.
CCCCCCCCCCCCCCCCCCCCCCCCCCCCCCCCCCCCCCCCCCCCCCCCCCCCCCCCCCCCCCCCCCAAGCTAGGCCGCCCCCGACCTCGCTCGACGGCCGGTGCCTTCGGCGACGTCGCGGCCGGGCATCTCGAGGCTGGGCGCGCAAGTCAGGCGCGGGCGAGGAAGCGTCCGATCTCGTCGGCGATGCGCGGCGCCGCATGGCCGTCGCCGAAAGCAAGCGTGGGCCGCGCCATCGCCGCATATTTCTCCTCGTCGGCGAGCAGGCAGGAGACGGCGGCGAAGATTCGAGCGGGGTCGGTGCCGACCAGCTCGGCATTGGCGGTGTCGAGCGCTTCGGAGCGCTCGGTTACCGTACGCAGCACCAGCACCGGCCGGCCAAGCGCCGCCCCCTCCTCCTGGAGGCCGCCGCTGTCGGTGAGGATCAGCCAGCTACGCGCCATCAGCGCCACCATCTCCTCGTGCCCGACCGGCTCGAGCAGCTGTATGTAGGGTTCGCCGCCGAGCAGCGGCTCGACCGCGCGCCGCACATAGGGATTGGGGTGGAGCAGGAACAGGATGCCGAGCGGGAGCTGGCGAACGATGCGCTTGAGTGCGGTCGCGATCTTGAAAAGCTCGGTCCGGTTCTCCCGGCGGTGGCAGGTGACGAGGATCGTGCGCCGCGCGTCGTCGGCTGGCGCCGGGCCGGGAGCGGCGGCACAGGCTTCGAACAGCGCGTCGATGCCGCTGTTCCCGGTGACGTGGATCGCGCCGGTGACGTTGGGCTCTGCCGCGAGGTTGCCGGCCGCGCGCTCGGTCGGAGCGAACAGCAGCGCCGCAAGCTCGTCGATGACGATCCGGTTCGCCTCTTCGGGCCAGGGATGGTCGAGGTCGTGCGAGCGCAGTCCCGCCTCGACATGGGCGACGGGAATGCCGCAGTCGCGAGCGGCGAGCGCGCCGGCGACGGCGCTGGTGGTGTCGCCCTGCACCAGCACCAGATCCGGGCGGCGGCGCACGAACTGGCGGAGCAGGGCATAATGCAGGTTCTCGCGCAGCTCGCCGGCGCTCTGCTCGCGCGGATCGATCGCCAGGTCGTCGACCGGCAGGAAGTCGAATTGCCGCGCCAGCCCCGGATGCTGCCCGGTCAGGATCAGGCGCTGCTCGAAGTCGGGACGGGCGGCCAGCGCGCGCAGCACCGGCGCGAGCTTGATCGCCTCGGGGCGAGTCCCGACGATCGATACGATGAGGGGGCGATCAGCCGCCACCGGGCACGCCCAGTTCCTGGGCAGCCCGGCTGAGCTGGGCCTGGACCGCGCTGTCGCCCTTGTAGGCGGCGCGGGCGGAGCGGAGCGCCTCAGTGGCGGCGGCGGTCTCGCCGAGCACCATTCGGGCGCGCATCAGTCGGATCCAGCCTTCGGCGTCCCGCGGGTTCTGCTTGAGGCGGTTGGCGAGCCGGTCGACCATGCCGCGCACCATCTCCGACTGCTGGCTCGGCGGGATCGAGGCGGCCGCGGCCATGTCCTGCGGGGTCGGCCCCGGGATCGCGGCGGTGGCGACCGAGCCGCCCGAGGGGGGCGGCATTCGGCCGGCGATATCGATCTTCTGCTTATCGGCGACCTGCTGGATGGTGCGGCGCAGGTCCGCTTCCCACGGCGCCCCGGACGGGGTGTCGCGCAGCAGGGCGATCCAGTCGGCGATCGCCGCCTCGTGCTGGCCCCGAAGGTCCTTCTGGACGGCGAGGAAGTAGCGGGCGCGCGGATCCTTGGCGTCGAGCCGCAGCGCGCGCTCGAACGCGCTCGCCGCCTCCGGCGAGACGTCGGCGCTGGCGGTCTGCAGCGCTTCGCCCAGCGACGACCAGTTTTCCGCCTTGTCGGGCTCGATCTCGGCGGCGCGGCGATAGGCGGCGGCGGAGCGCATCAGGTCGCCGGTCTCGAAGTAGGACCAGCCGAGCATGCGCCAGTCGGCGGGATTGTCGGGATCCTGCCGAAGCCTCGCCTCGAGCCCGGCGATCATGCTGCCGACGTCGCCGACCGGCTGACCGGGCTTGGCCTCGCCGTGCGGGCCCGCTTCGGCGCGCGGCTCGCCGCCGTCCGAACGGAGTACCGCCACGCCCACGGAAGCGATTGCGAGCACTCCCGCGGCGATCAGAACGATCGTCGGGATCGGCAGGCGGCGACGGGCGTAGGATGAAGCGTCAGCCATGCGGCCAGACTTTCCTGCAAAATATTCAACGTCAAGTCTGGCGCGAAGGAAACAAAGTGCTAGACTATGGTCGGCTGTGCTTGTCCCAGACGGGTTAGCGTTCGGCCATTATGACATGTCTTGCCGATATGTCAGGGGGGTGAGAAGAGGTGTCCACTTCTTTTCGTATCGCTATAATTGGTTCGGGCCCCGCAGGCCTTAGCGCCGCGGCGCGCGCCGCGCAGCTTGGCATCAGCCACGTTCTGCTTGAGAAGACCGACCACCTTTCCGATACCATCTACAAGTATCAAAAGGGAAAACATGTGATGGCCACGCCGAGCCAGCTGGTGCTGCGCTCGGACATGAACTTCGAAGCCGGCAAGCGCGAGGCCGTGCTCGGCGTCTGGGACAAGATGGCGGCCGAGCAGAAGATCAATGTCATGCTGAAGGCCGAGGTGAAGTCGATCGACGGCACCAGGGGCAATTTCACGCTGACGATGACGACCGGCCAGACGATCCAGGCGGAGAACGTGATCCTGGCGATCGGCACCCAGGGCAATCCCAACAAGATGCGCTGCAACGGCGCCGACCTGCCGCACATCCAGTACCAGCTCGACGATCCCGGCGAATATGTAGACGAGCATATCACCGTCGTCGGCTCGGGCGACGCGGGCATCGAGAACGCGCTGGGGCTCGCCGCCGACCAGGAGCAAGGCAACGTCGTCGCCATCCTCAACCGCGGCGCCGACTTCGCTCGGGCCAAAAGCGCCAACGTCAAGCTGCTGATGGAGGCGCAGGCGGCGGGGCGGATCAACATCATGACCGAAACCGCGCCGACCAAGGTCGAGCCGGGCTGGCTGACGGTCGACACCCGCGACGGCGAGCAGCGGATCAAGTGCGACCGCATCATCGCCCGGATGGGATCGGCGGCGCCGCGCGCTTTCGTCGAGAGCTGCGGCATCAAGTTCACCAGCGAGGACCGGGAATCGTTCCCGCAGCTCTCGCCCGAGTTCGAATCGACCCAGCCCGGAATCTACGTGATCGGCGCGCTGGCCGGCTACCCGCTGATCAAGCACTGCATGAACCAGGGCTATGACGTCGTCGAGTTCATCAACGGCAACAAGAACCTCAAGCCGGCCGACGAGCCGATCCTGGAGCAGAAGTTCGCGCACCTGCCGGGCCAGCGAACGGTCGACGAATGGCTTGCTTTCCTGCGCCGCCGAGTGACGATCCTGAACGAGCTTTCGATGCTCCAGATGCGCGAGTTCATGCTCGATTCGGAGCCGGTGGTGTACAAGGCCGGCGACGTCATCTTCGAGCGCAACGATTCCGGATCCTCGCTGTTCGCGATCGCGGACGGCGCGGTGTTCGTCGAGGTCAGCGCCAAGGATCCGTCGATCACGGTACCGATCGAGCAGGGTTCGATCTTCGGCGAGGTCGGCCTGATCTCCGGCCGCCGCCGCGGCGCCACGGTGCGCACCGCCACGGGTGCGATCGTGATCGAGATCCCGCGCAACGCCGCGCTTAAGCTCATGGCGACGGTACCGGCGGCGAAGCGCGCCATCACCCGCATCTCGACCGAGCGGCAGCTGCTGCAGATGTTCGGCGCCGGCCTCACGTCGGAAGACCTCGCCGAGGTGCTGGAGACATCGGAGATCAAGCGGATCAGCGCCGGCGAGACGATCATCAACGAGGGCGAGGAGGGCTATGACGTTTTCGTCATCCGCCAAGGCTCGATGGTGGTCGAGAAGAAGATCGGCGGCAAGTCGGTGTTCCTCTCCTACCTGCCCGCCGGCTCCTATGTCGGCGAAATCGCGCTGATCGACGGCGGCCGCCGCACCGCGACGGTCCGGGCCGCGATCAAATCCGAGGTCATCAGGCTCGACGGCGAGGCGTTCAAGCGCCTGCTCGAGAAGAAGCCGGACCTGATGCGGGCGGCCAAGCAGGAGATGGCGTCGCGCCAGGAGCTCACCAACTTCGTGGAAGCCAAGAAGGACGGCTTCGGCGGAGTCGTCGACATGTATTCCTCGGTCGCTTCCTTCCTGCTCGAAAACGGCATCGGTGAAGCCACCGACGTGCTTCTGATCGACGAGAATCTTTGCGTCGGCTGCGACAATTGCGAACGCGCCTGCGCCGACAGCCACGAAGGCCTGTCGCGGCTCGACCGCGAGGCCGGCAAGACCTTCGCCCACCTCCACGTGCCCACCAGCTGCCGCCATTGCGAGCATCCGCACTGCATGGCCGATTGCCCGCCAAACGCGATCCACCGCGGCGCGGACGGCGAGGTCTTCATCGACGATACCTGCATCGGCTGCGGCAACTGCCAGCGCAACTGCCCGTACGGCGTCATCCGGATGGACAAGATCCCGCCCAAGAAGCCGAACCTGCTCGCGTGGCTGCTGACCGGCCTCGGCCCGGGCCCGGGCGAGCCGCCGAAGAAGTGGACCGAGAAGCGCGTCTCGCCCGAGACGCCGAAGAAGGCGATCAAGTGCGACATGTGCGCCGGCATATCCGGGGGGCCGGCGTGCGTGCGCGCCTGTCCGACGGGCGCCGCGATCCGCGTCGCGCCCGAAGAGTTCCTGACGGTCGCGAGGCTTGCGCAGGAGGGATAGTGCGGATTTTCGTCGCTTCGGCGAGAGCCGCAAGGACGATGGACAGGTGCTGACGAGGGGGGAACGTTAAGCCGGTGGCAACTCGGGGGATCGCACGGACAAGGCTGGAGCAGGATGCGAGCCATGAGGGCTTCCTCCGCCACCGCCGCTATCGCTGGCTGAAGATCGCCTCGGCGATCTCGCTGGTCGCTTTGCTCGTCTACATGCTGGTGGACGTGCAGCCCCGCCACAATGGCGGCAGCTGGTACGGCTACACACTCGGGACCGTCGCGGCGCTGCTGATCCTGTGGCTGACGATGCTCGGGCTGCGCAAACGCGCGATGACCCGCGGGCGCTGGTCCCTGAAGGCCTGGACCTCCGCGCACGTCTATCTCGGGCTGTCGCTGATCGTGATCGGCACGCTCCACTCCGGCTTCCAGTTCGGCTGGAACGTGCACACTCTGGCTTACGGGCTGATGATGCTGGTGATCATCTCCGGCATCTACGGCATCACCGTCTACGCGATCCTGCCGCAGGAGCTCAGCGACAACCGCTCCGAGATGACCAAATCGCAGATGGTCGACGCGATCCACAAGCTCGACCGCCAGCTCCAGATCGCGGCGCAGCCACTGCGCGGCGACGATGCCGAGCTGGTGATCGCATCGACGGGCGAGAATCCGTTCTCCGGCGGTCTCTACCGCCGGCTCACCGCCAGCTATCCCCGCTGCGGCACCCGACGGGCGCTGCGCGAGCTGCGCCCGAGGCTGCCCACGGCGATGGGCCAGGAGAGCGAAGCGCTGGACGCGGTGGTGCGGCTGCTTGAGCGCAAGGCTGCAGCATTGGGCCGAATTCGGCGGCACCTCCGGCTCAAGGCGATGCTCGAAGTGTGGCTCTACGTGCATGTGCCGGTCACGTTCGCGCTGATCGCGGCGTTGGCGGCGCACATCGTCAGCGTGTTCTTCTACTGGTAGGGCTGGCATGACCTTCATCCTTCGCCAGAAATCGTTCAGCGCCGAAGGGCGGGAGATCATCCGCACCGCCAAGGTGCGCGGCGACACGCTCGAGATCGGCCGCGATCCCTCCTCCGACGTGCGCCTCAGCGACCTCGCCGTTGCGCTCCGCCACGCCACGCTGGAGCGCGTCTCCCCCAAAACGATCGGCGTTTCGGCCGAGAAAGGGCTGCGGCTCGAGCTCAACGGAAGATCGGTCCAGTTCGGCCGCTTCGACGTGTCTCAGGGCGCGGACATCCGCATTGCCAGCCATTTGCTTCGGGTCATGCCGTCCGACCCGGAAAGCGACGAGGTCGCGATCGACGTCGAGCGGGTCACGGAAGGCGAGGTCGAGCTCGACAAGAGCGATGAAAAGCTGTTCTCGCTGGCCTCGGTGATGCCGAGCAAGCGCGCCGGCGCCTATGTCTTCACGCTCGCGGTGCTCGCCTTCTTCCTCGCCTGGCCGATCAAGACCTATTACGACCGTCAGCAGCGGCCCGATCAGCTGCCGACGATGGCGGCGACGGTCGCCGCGGCCGGCCAGTTCCACCCCGACGAGATGTGGTCGAGCGGCAGCCTTTCGCAGGTCCATTCGGGACTTCAGAACAATTGCACCGCCTGCCACGCCAAACCGTTCGAGGCGGTCCGCGACGAAAGCTGCGTCGCCTGCCACAAGAGCATCCACGATCACGCCGATCCTTATCGCCTGGCGCGCGCCGAGCCGGACCTCGACCGCTGGGGGCGGGTGCGGCTCGCCTTCCAGGAGGCGTTCAACATCCCACCCGGCCGCTGCGTCGAATGCCATACCGAGCATGAGGGGCCGATGCAGATGCCGGCCACCGCGCAGCGCTTCTGCAGCGACTGCCATGCCGACTTGAACGGCAAGCTGCCCGACACCAGGCTGGCCAATGCCGGCGATTTCGGCACCTCCCACCCCGAATTCCAGCCGGCGGTGATGACCCGTTGGAACGGCGACCGGCCGGTGCTCCAGCGCGTTTCTCTGGCCGCCAAGCCGCAGGAGGTCAGCAACCTCAAGTTCCCGCACGACATGCATCTATCGAAGACCAACGGAGTCGCTCAGATGGCGCGCCGGCTGAGCCGCGATCACGGCTTCGGGCAGAGCCTCGCCTGCAAGGATTGCCACGACAGCGACCCCAGCGGCGCGCGCTTCCAGCCGGTCAACATGGAGGAGGATTGCGGCATGTGCCACAGCCTTGCCTTCGACGTTTCCGGAGGCACTTTGCGCACGCTTCGTCACGGCGAGCCGCAGCAGGTGATCGCCGACCTTCGCGACATGTTCCGCGCCCGAGCGCCGAGCCCGCCCGCCACCCTGGGCGGCATGTCGCGTCGGCGCCCTGGCGACGTGATGGCGGTGCGCAACCAGCGCCAATTTCAATTCGGAAGCACCGCGCCGGGCCGCGCCGACCGCGCCATCCGCGCCGTCTTCTCGCGCGGCGGCGCCTGCTACGACTGCCACCAGGTCGAGGCGCCGGCCAGCGGCATGAACTACGAGATCAAGCCGGTCGCCTTCCCGCTGCGCTACATGCACAAGGGCTGGTTCGACCATAAGGCGCACGAGACGGAGACCTGCGAGAGCTGTCACAACGCGCCGGCCTCGTCCTCCGCCACCGACCTGCTGCTGCCGGACCTGGCGAGCTGCCGCACCTGTCACGGGGGCGAAGCCTCCTCGAAGGCGGTGCCGTCCTCCTGCGCGATGTGCCACGATTACCATTTCGACACCGGCACGCCGTCGTTCCTGATCCGGCAGAAGGTGCGCGGCAAGGAGCGCGATTCGGTTGCGGGAGCGGAGCCGCGCGTGGCCTCGGCGCCGCAGCGGGGCGGCGGGGGAGCGAGCCGCTAGGCGTTTCTATGCTGATCGCCCAGATCACCGACGTCCATCTCGGTTTCGAGCCTAACAATCCGGCCGAGTTCAACCGCAAGCGCCTGGATCAGACGCTTCGAACGCTGGCGGCCATGAAGCCGCGGCCGGACGTGCTGCTCGTCACCGGCGACCTCGCCGACGAGGGCGACGACCAGGTTTCGTACCGGCGGCTCAAGGGCGCGCTGTCGGGCGTGCCGTTCCCGGTATGGTATTGCATGGGCAACCATGACAGCCGCGAGGGTTTCCTGGAGCATTTCCCGCACGTGCCGGCTCCGGACGGCTTCATCCAATATGCGGTGGAGGATTTCCCGCTCCGCCTGCTCGTGCTCGACACGCTCGAGGTGGGCCGGCACGGCGGCGGCTTTTGCGAGATCCGCGCGGCCTGGCTTGCCGCCCGGCTCGCCGAGCAGCCCGCGCGGCCGACCCTGATCGTTCTCCATCACCCGCCGATCGAGACCGGCCTCAGCTGGATGACCGAGAATCCGGACGCGCTATGGGTCGAGCGGCTGCGAGCGATCGTCTCGGCGAACCGTAACATCGTCGGCATGGTCGCGGGCCATCTCCATCGGCCGGTCGTGACTCAGTGGGCCGGGACGACGCTCGCGGTATGCCCGTCGACGGCGCCGCAGGTGGCGCTGGACCTCAATCCGATCGATCCCGACAAGCCCGACGGGCGACCGATGATCGTCGCCGATCCGCCCGCTTATGCAATCCATTGGTGGAACGGCGAGCAGCTCATCTCGCACTTCGATACCGCCGACGAGCATACGGTGCTCGCGCGCTATGAGCCCGCGCTGCAGCCGCTGGTGCAGATGCTGCTGGCCGAGAAGCAGGACGCGGCCGCGGCGGGCGACGACGCGCCGCTGAAGCGGCAGGCCTGAGGGGCCATCGTGTCGCTGAAGCTCTATTATCACCCGTTCGCGTCCTTCTGTCAGAAGGTGCTCATCGCGCTCTATGAGAAAGACATTCCGTTCGAGCGGCTGCTTGTCGATCTCGGAGACGAAGGCTCGAGGACGGCCTTCAAGGTGGTCTGGCCGATCGGCAAGTTCCCGGTGCTGCGCGACGAGGCGGCGGACCGGACGATCCCCGAGACCAGCATCATCATCGAATATCTCGACCGGCAATATCCTGACGGCCCGCGGCTGATCGGCGCCGATCCGGAGATCGCGCTGGAAACCCGTCTGTGGGACCGCTTCTACGATCAATATGTCAGCGTGCCCCTGACCAAGCTGGTCATCGACCATATCCGGCCCGCGGGCGCGCGTGACTCGCAGGGCGTGGCGGAGGCCGGGGCGCTCCTGCAGACGGCTTATGGGGTAGCGGACGAGCGGATGCGGAATCGGGAGTGGGCGGCCGGCGATCGGTTCGGAATGGCTGACTGCGCCGCGGCGCCGGCCTTGTTCTACGCCGAGCTCGTCCTGCCCTTCACGGAGACGCACACGCACCTGTCGGGCTATTTCGACAGGCTGATGAGGCGCCCCTCCTTTGCCCGCGCCGTCGAAGAGGCCAAGCCGTACCGACACCTGTTCCCAGTGCCGGGGGCTGCGTGGGAGCGGGTAGCCAGCCGCTGATCGGAACCGCGATCAGGGTTGTGAAGCGGCGGCTCCGCGGATGTGCCGCGGAGCCGTGCGTCAGTTCACCAGCGCCATTCGTTGCGGTCGATCCGGCCGTTACCGTCGCGGTCGAGCCTGGCCCAGGCGGCGGCGCTGTAATATTCGTCGTTGCTGAGCCATCCGTCATTGTTGGCGTCGAACGCGCGCCAATTGGCTTCCCAGGCGGCACGGTCATAATTCGTGTAGAAGCCGCCGCCATACCAGCAGCGCCCGAATTCGTCGCGCTCGACCCGGCCGTCCCGGTCCATGTCCCAATGGCCGTAGGCGCCGGCGCGGTAGGCGTTCCATTCGGAGCCGCTGATCCAGCCGTCATTGTCGCGGTCCATAGACCCATAGGTGCCGCAAGGCTCGTACGTGGCGTTCGGATCGAGAGCGTTTGCCGCGGACTGGATGTCCTCGCCGACGCCTTCCACGGTGTTGCAGCCCGCTACCAAAGCAGCGCCGGCCAGCAGCGGAATAATCAGTTTAAGCATCGAGAGTCTCCCTGTTTTCACAGACTCCCCGGGCGGCCCGCTCACCCGTCGAAGAGTGGGTAGTCCGATAATGGACAGTGGCGTGGAATTGTTCCGCCTACGGTGTTGATTTCGGTTATCGCGCGGCTCGGGCAGTGCCGCCGGGGACCCATTCGGCGAAGGTGCCGGTGTCGCTGACCTTGTACGGGAAGCCGCGGCGGTTGAGGAACAGCCGCTCCATCTCGGCGCGGGTGAAGGGGCGGGAGCCGAGCCGGCCGAACACCGCCATCTGACCGCCGGTCTCGTCGACGGCGCGGTCCCGGTCGAGGCCTTTGGAGAGCGACAAAGCGGGCCTGGGAGTCTTCACCCACGCGATCAGCTCGGGCTTGGGCGCGGGCGAGAAGCCGTAGAAATTAGGCTGGCTCTCGGGCGAGGTCAGCTGCAGCACCTTGAGGCCGTTGCGGCCGTCGGCGACGTAGGCGAACAGCGAGGCGTTGGTGCTTCCGACGATCACGTCCTCGGCGTCGTTGAGGCGGCCGTCGAAGGTCACCTGCTGGTAGATTCGAGGCCGCTCGGGATTGGTGACGTTGACGATCACGAGGCCGTCCTGCTTGGCCGCGACATAGGCGTAGGTGCGGGCCAGGTAGACGCGCCGGGCATCGGCGAGCGGAACGACCGCGCCTGGGACCAGCCTGGGATCGTCCATCTTGGTAACGTCCATCACCTTGAGCCCTTCGGCGTCCGTCACCCACAGGTAACGGAACTGCAGGGCCGAGGCGCGGGCATCGGTGAGCGGGACGGTGGTGACGTAGCGGGGCTGGAGCGGATCGTTGAGGTCGACCACGACCAGCCCCGCCGCGGCCGCGATGTAGGCGTAATGGCCGCCGAGCGTGATGTGGCGGGCGCCGTTGAGGACCCCGCCCTGGTTCCAGGTGACCGCGCGCTTGAGGAAGTTGTTGCGCGGCTCGCCGTCGGCGAAGGTCTCGACGTCGACCAGGATCAGGCCCTCTTCGGAGTCGGTCACCACCGCATAGCGGTAGATCGGATGGAAGGCCTGCTCCTCATTCTCCGGATGCGTCTTGCGGATCGCGTCGTTGCGCATGACGCTGATGTTCTGGTTGGTCGGCAGCGCCATGCAGGTGGCGTTGCGGGTTTTTACTCGGGCATTGTGCCCAATGGGAGAGAATGGCGCGGTGATGGCGCGCTCCGACAGGCCCTTGTTGGCGATCGAGGCCATGTCGTACACCTGGAAGCCGCCCTTGCCCTCGGCGACGAACATATATTCGCCCCGCAGTTGAAGGCAGTGTGCGGCGCCGTCGGTATCCTGCACGATATTGGCAAATTGCTCGAGCGCCTGGGTCTCGCCGCTCCACTTGCTGGCGCGGTCGAAGGTCTTGCCGCGCGTCCATTCGACCAGCTCGCGCTTGTTGCGCTCGACATGGGCGCGCCAGTAATCGGGGTAGGCGAAGCGGTGGAGGTAGGAGCCGAGCACGGTCTGCGGCTCGTCCCATTCCGTGACCCGCACCGCCTCGATCCCGTCCTCCATCCCGACCCAGGCGTGGAGCCCCACGAAATTGACGAAATTGGTGCCGTGCAAGAGCAGCTGCGCCATGATCGCATTGTTGTCGTCGGCCGCCGACAGGTGGCAGTCGGTGCAGGTCTTGGTCTCGGTCTTGCGGACCGTGTGCGGGAAGTGCGGCGCGAACGCCTGGCTGGAGAAGCCGGCCGCGCTGATCGGCGGCTGCTGGATGTAGATCCGCTCGCGATTGATGTTGGTCGACGACAGCACCAGCGCCGAGGTCGAGCGGATCGGCGCGACGATATTGCCCTTGGTGGTCTGGTGGCGGCCGAGCTGGAACATCTCGTCGCGCGCGACCTGCGGATTGTAGGTCGCGAAGTTGCGGCTCTCGATGCCCTCATATTTGTGGCTGACGGTCTTCCAGTTGGCCTCGATCGGCAGGTGGCAGCCCGCGCATGAAGTCGTCCACGACAGGTGGCAGGTGAAGCAGGCCATGTCGTCGGGATCGTGGGCAAGATCGTCCTTGCCGACCCCGGGGCCGAACTCGAAGCGGCCGCTGTCGGCGCCGCTCTTCGACATCAGCTTGGCGCGCGCCGACTTCATGTTGAAATCGGGATGGCCGCGGTCGACGCTGTCCTTGACCAGGCTGACCCGCCATTCGAGGTTCGGATCGACGATCGAGCGCTGGACGAGCACGCGCCGGCCGCCTTCGTCGATCCATTCGAAGCGGCGGCGGCCGTCCTGGTTGCGGATCAGCGCGAGGTTGTTGCCCCTGGGCGGCGCGGCCGGGCCCGAGGTGAGCAGGGTCGGATAGTCGGTCGCGGTGCCGTGGCAATCCTTGCAGCCGATCTCGATCGCGTTGGCGACCTCGCCGTAGATGAAGCCGGTGCCGTGGCTGTCCTGGCTGAAGTGGCAGTCGGCGCACTGCAGGCCCTTTTCGGCATGGATGTCCATCATGTGGACGGTCTTGCCGGGATTGACCCCGGGCTCGACGAACAGGCCCTCGCCGGCCTTGCGGAACTTCTCCGGATCGTCGGGCGAGACGATGCTGCCGGCATCGGTGCCGTAGGTCGCCATGTTGCCGTCGGCATCGAGCAGATTGCCCTCGCGGTCGCGCTTGAAGATGGCGCGGAAATTCCAGCCGTGGCCGTGATAGTCGGCGAACTGGGTGTGCCGGGCGCGCGGGTTCACCTCATCGTAGACGTTGCGGACGAAGTCGACGTCGCCCCACAGCCCCCGCGTCGCCGCCGCTTCGGGATTGCGATCGAGGATCTCGAACGCCTGCGCCGCGGTCGGGTATTTCTGGGTCTTGTATTCGGCTTCCTTGCCGGGCGGGGCGGGGAGGCGGTTCTCGGGCCCCGGCCACATCAGGTCGGCATCCGATTCGTAATCCCACATCGTGTAGCCGAGGTAGGAGTTCAGGAAGATGTTGGGCTGGTGCATGTGGCAGTTCATGCACTGGGCGGTGGTGATCGCGCGGGTGAAGACGTGCTCGATCGGATGGCCCTTCTCCCGGGCGGCGCCGGCGGCGTGATGCTCGTCCTTGGGAGCGCCCGCGATGGCGTGGCCGTCCGGCTCCTCGCCGTGGCTGGCCGGATCGGGCCGCTTCGCCTTGCCGCCCTTGAGCCCGCCATGGCCGCCGGCGGCATGTTCCTCGCCATGGCCCTGGCCATGCTCGACCTTGGCGGCGATGGTCGGATCGACGGTCGCGGTCTGCCCGTCGCGGCCGTATTTGGCGTAGGTCAGGCTGTGCCTCGGCTCGCGATCGTTGGCGTAGACGACGTGGCAGCCGGCGCAGCCCGAATGGCGGTAGTCGCCCGGCTGATCGTTGGTCCCCATGAACCACATGAAGGGGTCGTTGAGGCGGGTCTTGTGGATGTTGAGCACCGGGATCGCGACTCGAAGCCCGGTCGCGGGGCCGCGGTTCGACTGGCGGATGTCGGGCCGCCCGGCTTCCTCGAGCCGCTGGATGTTGCCCGACGGGGAGGGGAGGCCGATCTCGGGGAACTGGCTGCCGATGGTCCGGCCGCCGCGCTCGAACACCCGGAAGATGTCGCCGGGCGGGATCACCTGCCAGGTCGGCAGCGGATACATTTCGGCGAGCACCCCGCGCGCCTTCTGCGCTTGCGTGATCGTGTCGCCGTTGGTGAGCGGCGAGACGATCTTGGCGGGTTCGCCGGTGCGGGTATAGGCTTCGCCGAAGATGTAGTTCTTGAACGGCGCGATGCCGTTATTGTAGGCGGCGCCGCCCCACAGCATCGCTCCGGTCGCCATCAGCGAGCGCTCGGCGGCCTCGATCACCTCGATATGGCAGGCGCCGCAGCTCTCGCGCGCGATCCGGTAGTCGGACGGGTTGACGAAGCGCACGAACTCGGGCGCCTCGCGGTTGAGCAGCGTATAGGTGCGCTTCGGGTTGGCGCTCGACGGCCAATGCCAGGCGCCGGGATATTTCGGCAGGACGTGCGCCTTGTCGCGCGCCTCGACATAAGCGGGCGCCGAATGATTTGAGACGTCCTGCGCGACCACCGAGGCGTTGCCGCCGTGGCAGTCGGTGCAGCCGAGCACGACCGCGGGCGACTTGTGCATCGTCTTGGCGTCGCTGGCGGTATGGCAGCTGACGCAGCCCGCGCTCTTGGCGTCGGCGGAGTCCCAATCCTGGGTGCGCGGCGCCGCCTCCGCCCGGACCAGGCTGTAGTCGCGCTTGACCGGCTTTTCGCCTTCGGCAGCGATCAGGGGAGCCGCGACGATCGCGGCCAGCAGCGAGAAGGGGAGCAGCCGGCGCATCAGTAAGTCAAAATCGCATTAAAAAGGATGGAATAATAGCGTTTGTCGCGGTCCGAATTGTCGAACAGGTCGCGAAAGCCCTTGCCCGGCTCAAGAAACGCCGCCGAAGCCCGAAAGACGATGTTCTGGTTGAATTTCGGGCGGTAGATCGCCGCCACCGACAGATCGAAGCCGATCTCGCGCTGGATGCTGCCCTCGGTTCGAAGCGCCTTCAATATGTCGGTCTTGTGGAACCAGAGATGATTGGCGTTGGCCGACAACTTGACCTCCGGAGTGAGGTCGAAATCGGCGCCGACCCCGGCCAGGATGGTGCCGGGATTGTTGAAGTTCGACTGGCCCTCTTCCTTGGAGGAGCGAAGGTTGGCGAGCAGGCCGTTGCGGCCGTTGACCGAGACGGCGCGGCCGCCGCCGGCGAACGGGATCGTCTGGCGGATCCAGTAGCTGGTGTCGGCGCCCGCGAAGATCGGGTTTTCGAAGATGTTGTCGAAGCCGCCTTCGACGTTGTTGTACGGATTGCCGTCGCCGCTCGACCACATGAAGGCGCCGCGGAAGCGCATGTAATCGACGTCGTAGGAAGGCTCGACGGCGAAGAAATAGGAGCGGATCTGGGCGTTCCTATTGGTGAAGATGCTGTCGCGGTCGGAGCCGAACGCGCCATAGGCCTGGGCCGAGATGTTCATCCGGCCGATGCGCCCGTCGACCCCGTAGCCGAGATAGACGACGTCGTAGTTTCGAGCGCGCAGGTTGCCGAGCAGGGCCGGGCGGACCGGAAAGCCGTTGTCGTCGATCTCGAGCTCGCCGCGCTCGCGGTTCAGATTGTAGGTGATGCTGGCCAGGCTGGTGAGGCCGACGAACGGGAAGTCCTGACGGAACAGGTTGGCGTGCAGGATCCAGTCGTCGCGGGGAACGTCGGTAAGGTCGTTGAGACCGGAATTGGTGTCCTTCTCGACCCGCCAGAGGCCCGCCAGATTGTACTGGAAGCGGTTGTTGTCGCGGGTTCCGAACAGCCGCACGCCCAGTTGCTGGTCGTTGAACAGGAAGCCGCGGAAATCGAACTGGAAGGGCTGGATGCCGACCCGGATCGAATCGAAGTCGTAGCGGTCCGAGACGTTGCGGATGTGGTAATCGATGAAGAGCTCCTGGACGCCCAGGAAGTGGTCGAAACGGCTCGTGCCCTTGGAAGGCTCGACGTAGAGCACGCGCCGCTCGGACACGTCGACGTAATTGCCCTGCAGCGCCAGCGTCAGCCGGTATTCGACGTCGGGCGGCTTGTACGCGGTCGAGCCCTTGATGAGAGCGATCCCGCCGATGAAGGTCTGGGCGAATACGAGGCTGTCGTTCTTGCCGAACACGTCGTTGCTGTCCGGCCGCTCGGTGGTCTGCACGCCGACCGGGATCGGAAAGGTGCGCGGCTCCAGGATGGTGTCGGAAATGGCGTTGACGATGAAGAACCAGTCGTCGCCCTCGAGGCCCAGGAACTTCGGCGTCCGGCAGCGCGGCAGATTGAGCTCGCGCCGGCGTGCCTTTTCCTCGTCGGTCGGGATGCAGATCGGGCGGTCGCCCTTGTAGGTGTTCTGGTTGTAGGGATCGAACCAGCGCTCCTTCTTGATCCCGAGCGTCTCGATCAGCCGCCAGCGGTCGGGCACCGGGATCTGATCGATCGGGTAGGCCTCGGGCGGCGGGGCGCGGATCGCCCCGATATTGTCCTGGCTGACCTCGGGCGGAAGCTCGCGCTGCGGCACGCCGGGGCGGCGGCGGCCTTCGAGCAGGGGGTCGTCGGCGCTGAGGCCCTCGATCGCCGGCTCCTCGCCGCTCTCGGGCCCGGGCTCCGGGGCCATGGCCTGCGGCTCGGGCATCGGCGGCTGCGCCGCCTGGAAGGCGAAGGCGAGCTGGGCGAATTGCGCCCGCGACGGCGAAGGCGCTGGCGGCGGCGGCGCCTCGGCCTCGTCCGGCCGGGCAGGCTTCGCCCGGGCCCGCGCCTGTTCCGCCTCGGCCAGCGCCCAGACCGGTTCCCGAAGATCCAGGAGCCCGTAGGTGACCGGCCTGTCCGGCGCCGGATCGGGGGCGGTGATGAAGCTCGCCGGATCGATCTCCGCGCCGCTCAGCGAGGCGGCGAGCTGGAGAAAGGGCGCCGCGAGCTGCACGCCGCTATTTCCCCTGGCAGACGTTCTGATCGGTCGTGCCGACGAACGGCGCGAACGGACAGTTGACGTAGCGCAGCCGAACGCCTTCGCCGACCGGCACCACGATCCGGTCGGAGCGGCGGGCGGGGTCGCGGTTGCCGATCGTGCCGACCCGCTGGCCGCCGTTGAACAGGCCAAGGAAGGCGACCATGTCGTCCTGGTCGATGCCGTCGCCCGACAGGCCGATCGCGCCGACCAGCGTCTCGCCGCGGTAGATCGGCACGCTGCCCGGGAAGATCTGGATGCCGTTCTGGAGCGGGTTCATGCCGGGCGCGACGTCCGGAACGCTGGTGCAGCGCTGCGGCGTGTCGGTGGGGAGGATGCCCAGTGCGAAGGCGACATGATCCTCGACATTGCCGATGATCAGCGCCGACTGAAGCCCGACCGCGAACGGGCTGAAGCTCGCGATCGGGCGCGAGAACGGCCCGGGACCGCGGCCGAGCTCGCCATCCGGGAAGAAGGGGCGGGCGACGTTGCCCAAGGCCCGGGCGCTGATCGCGAACTGGCCGGTGAGGAAGCCGCCGTCGCCGAAGAAGGCGTTGGAGGCGGCGGCGAAATTGGCGACGGTGACGCTCTGGCCCGGAGCGGTGATCAGGTTGCGCGGCGGAGTCGCGGCGAGCAGCTCGCCCGCGCGCGGATTGGAGAAGAAGGCGGCGCTCCGCGCCTTCTGAAGCGAGACGTCGGTGCCGAAGATCGGCGCGTCGGGCGAGCGGACGATGCCGAGCACGGCGCCCTGGCTGTCGACCACCGAGATCGTCGCTTCCATCCGGCTGTCGAGCGGCTGCCGGATCTGGGCGCGGGCGCGGCCCATCACCAGCAGGCCCTCCTCGAGCACCGCGGTGACCTCGGCCGCGGTCAGCGGCTGGGCGACGCGCCCGCCGTCGGTGCCGCCGCGGATCGGGAAGCGGCTCCGGCCCGAGCCGTCGGTCAGGACGAAGCCGTCGGGATTGGAGAATTCGGCGCGGGTCGAGGCGCGGTAGCCCGACGCCTCGGTGCCGTAGGCGCGGCCGGCGAGGACGCCGTTGCTCGCATCATAATAGCCGCGGACCGAGGCGAGGCTGCCCTGGCTGCCGTTGATCGAGGCGAAGCTGGGCGCGGCGGCGGGGTTGCTGGCATAATTGGAAGGGGTGGCGTCGGCGTAGCGAAGCGAGGTGCCGTCGACGGTGATCCGGTCGGCCCTGATCGGGGCAGGCGCATCGAATCCCGTCGCTCCGGCGAGCGCGATGATCTCCTCCTTGTCGCGGTCGACGTCCTGGATCTCGAAATCGGCGCCGTAGACGCCGTCGCCCATGATGCCGAGGCCGCCGACGACGACCCCGTTCTTGTAGAGCGGGATCCCGCCCGGATCGGCGGAGAGGCCGAGCGGCGAGCGCTTGGGGCCGATGAAGCTGTCGGGCGCGGCGACGCCGTTGAAGCGGGTGTTGAGGTCCGAGCAGGGCAGCGAGCTGAACTGCACGCCGAACAGCGGCCCGCTTTCGAGGCCGCGGGCGATGCGCGAGGGCGGGAAATGCTCCTGGACGATCTGGCTGGCGGTGCGGGTCGAGAAGGCGTTGCCGCTCGACGAGAGATAGGCGCCGGTGACCGCCTTGGCGATGGCGCCGGCGACGGCGGCCGGGGCGGGCAGCGGCGGCAGCTTGTGGAAATCCTCGCGCGGGCCGCCGTTCGGCGGATCGACGATGCGCAGCGTCAGATCGGCGCCCGTCATCGCGAACACCGCGAGCACGTTGCCGACCCGGTCGGTGACGGCGATCGCGGACGGGAGGTTCTGGGCGCGCGCCTCGGCCGCGGCCTGGGCGACGATGCGCTGGACGTCGGCGGCGGTGAGGAACTCCTGCGCCGGCGCGGTGAACACGCTCGCCGGCGTCGGGCTTGGGGTGGGGCCCGGAGTCTGCGTCGGCGGCGGGCTGGAGCCGCCGCCGCCGCCGCCGCAGGAGCCGAGCAGCAGCGAGGCGATGGCGACGAGACTGGCGCTGCGCATTATCTGAGCCTTCTGATCGCCGAGGCGGCGCGGCCGAGGCTCGCCCGGAATTCGCGCGGCTGGTAGGCATTGGGATCGCGCACGGCGCGGTAGGCGCTGTTGATGTCGGCGCGGATGCCTTCGGCCGCGGCGGTGTTGATCTGGCCGGAATTGACCAGCGCCGAGAGCAGGGTGTCGGTCGCCATCACCGCCTGGACGCTGCCGGCATAATCGGTGAAGCGCGACTGGACCGCGTTGCTGGTGATCGTCTCGACGATGTCGAACGCCTGCTCGCGGCCGAGCGCGGAGGAGGCGAAGGCGTCGGCCAGCGCGCGCGCGGTGCCGCGGAGCCGGGCGGCGGCGGCGACGGCGGCGGGGCGGTCGCGGCCCATCGCCTGGTGGAAGGCGCGGCTGTCGCTCTCGAAGCGGCCGGCGAGGGAGGGGGCGGCGACGCGCGCGGCGGCCGCCAGCATGATCATGTTCTCGTCATTATAGGCCGGCATGCCTTCGGGGATCGGTCGGGCGGGGTTGTCGAGCGCGGTCGGCTCGAAGCTGGGATTGTCCGAGATGCGGCGGTGGCAGGTGTGGCAGTCGAAGAAGTAGAATTCGGGGAAGATGCCCTCGGTGCCGCGCTGCGGGCTGGCGAACAGCGACAGCGAGCGCTCGAGCGCCATCGCCTGGCCGACCGCCCACATCTGGACCGCGTTGGGGCGGCCCTTGCGCTGGAAATAGTCCGGATCCTCGTTGTGGTGCTGCTGGAGCGTCGAGAACAGGTCGAGCTCGAACGAGATGCGGGGATGGCCGGCGGCCATGATCCGGTGGTTGACGAACTGGCCGGGGTCGGCGCTGCCGAAGTGGCAGTCGAGGCACTGGCCGGCGCGGGCGCGCGGATCCTCGAGCGGCACCAGCCCGCGCGCGACGTTGGCGGCATGGCTCGCGCCGACGGCGTAGTGGGTGGAGAGCCAGCCCTGGGCGGGGCCGTGGCAGCTCTCGCACCCCACCCCGTCGGACAGCTGGAAGCGCCCGCCGCGGGCGCCGGACGGCGCGGGCGTGGCGTGGCAGCCCAGGCACATCGGCGCGCCCGACGCCTCGCCGATGCCAAGGTTGCGCGCGATCATCTGCGAGCGCGGGTTGGCGAGCACGCGGAAGGCGCGGCTGTGCGCTCCCGATGGGCTCGATTCGTCCTGCCAGATCATGAGCTCGTCCTGCCGGACGATCTTGCCGTCGGCCTCGCTTCGGCCGTGGCAGGTCGAGCCGGAGCAGGAGGCGACGCCGACATGGACGTTGCCGCCGGCGCTCGGCGCCACGGCGCGCGCACCCTCGGGACGGAAGATCAATGCGAGGACGAGCGCAAGCAGCAGGCCCGCAGCCGCCCCGACGATCGCAAGCTCGCGATTGCGCCCCATATGCCCCCCAAAGTCGCGCCGTAAGGCTTTGAACGGTCTGCAACTCGTGCCCGACTATGTTCAAAAGCGGCGCACCTTTCAAGGGACATCGTTAATCGACGACGCTTCGGGTGACAGCCCGGACAAAGCTGGCTAAGGCTAAGGCCAAGGGGGAAGGGGCCGATCCGTCGTCCTCCAGTCGCCCGCGTCCTGCTTTCCTTAATAAAGTTTAACAACAAAGCTTTCGGCGGAGACGGGCACATGACCAAAGCTTCCGACCTATTCATTGAATGTCTTGAGGAGGAAGGCGTCGAATATATTTTCGGCGTGCCCGGCGAAGAAAACCTTGATTTCCTAGACAGCCTTTCTCGGTCCAAGAGCATCAAGCTGATCTTGACCAGGCACGAGCAGGGCGCCGGATTCATGGCCTCGACTTACGGCCGGCACACCGGCAAGACCGGCGTATGCCTGGCGACACTGGGCCCCGGCGCGACCAACTTCGTGACCGCGGCGGCCTATGCCTTCCTGGGCGGCATGCCGATGCTGATGATCACCGGCCAGAAGCCCATCAAGAAGTCGAAGCAGGGGCGCTTCCAGATCCTGGACGTGATCGACATGATGCGGCCGATCACCAAATACACCCACCAGCTCGCCTCGTCCGACAACATCCCGAGCCGGGTGCGCGAGGCCTTCCGGCTGGCCGAGGAGGAGAAGCCCGGCGCCGTCCACCTCGAGCTGCCCGAGGACATCGCCGACGAAGAGACCGATTCCAGGCCGCTCAAGGCGAGCTTCCACCGCCGCCCCAACGCCGACGAGAAGGGCATCCGGGCGGCGGTCAAGCGGATCGAGGGGGCGCGCTCGCCGGTGCTGGTGATCGGCGCCGGCGCCAACCGCAAGATGACCTCGCGCATGCTCCTCCAGCTCGTCGAGAAGACCGGCATCCCGTTCATCACCACCCAGCTCGGCAAGGGCGTGCTCGACGAGACCAGCCCCAAGTTCCTCGGCTGCGCGGCGCTGTCGGCGGGAGACTTCGTCCACAAGGCGCTGGAATCGTCCGACCTCATCATCAACGTCGGCCACGACGTGATCGAGAAGCCGCCCTTCTTCATGAAGCAGGGCGGCACCGAGGTGATCCACGTCTCGACCAAATCGGCCGAGGTCGACCCGGTTTATTTCCCGCAGATCGAGGTGATCGGCGACATCGCCAACGCGATCTGGCAGATCAAGAACGACATCGTCCCGTCCGGCCGGTGGAATTTCGACGCGATGCTCGCTGCCCACAAGGCGGAGGCCGAGCATACGAACAGCCTGTGCGACGACATGCGCTTCCCGGTCTTCCCGCCCTGCCTCGTCAAGCAGGTCCGAGCGGCGATGCCGGCGGATGGAATCATCTGCCTCGACAACGGGGTCTACAAGATCTGGTTCGCGCGCAACTATCCCGCGCGGCAGGCGAACACGGTGCTGCTCGACAACGCGCTGGCGACGATGGGCGCTGGGCTGCCGTCGGCGATGGCGTCGGCGATGGTC
>DASWSP010000080.1:0-33947 GCA_036402575.1 Allosphingosinicella sp.
TTCCGTCAGGTGCTGACCGGCGCCAGCCGGGCGATCGCCCGCGAGGCGGACCTGGAGCTCGGCTTCACCGCCGATGCTCCCTCGACCAGCGGCAAGACGATCAAGGCGCCGATGCCGGGACGCACCTTGCCGGAGCGCGAGGTGGCGGAGGCGCGGGGCTTCGCCGACGCGGCGGCGCTGAAGCTTCGCCACCACAATGCCGCGCTCCACTCGCGCAACTCGCCGGCCGACGAGACGGCGCGGGCGGTGTTCAACGCCGCCGAGCAGGCGCGCGTCGAGGCGCTCGGGGCGCGGGCGATGGAGGGGGTGCGCGCGAACCTGGCCCGGGCCACCGAGATGCGGATGCGGACCGACCCGATCACGCGCGCCCGCAACGCTTCCGAAGTGCCGCTTTCCACCGCGATCTCGCTGATGGTGCGCGAGCGGCTGACCGGCGAGGCCGCGCCCGCCTCGGCGCGCCGGGGGCTCGACCTGGTATCCGAATGGATCGAGCGCAAAGCGGGCGCCGACCTCGACGCGCTCGGGCTTGCGCTCGACGACCAGGCCGCCTTCGCCGCGCTCGCCACCAAGCTGCTGCAGGACCTCGAGCTGGTCGAAGGCGAGCTCGAGCCCGACCAGTCGCCGGATGAGGGCGAGGAGGGCGAAGGCGAGGATCAGGACGAAGGCGACGAGGGCGAGCAGAACGAGGAGGAGGGCGGCGGCGAAGGCGAGGCCGACATCCGGGTCGAGCAGGGCGAAGCCGGCGAGGACGAGGGCGAGACCGATTATGCCGACGAGGATCTGTCGGAAGGGCAGGAGGGTCTCGGCGAGGAAGGCGAGGAGGGGATGCTGCCGGTGCGGCCGAACCGGCCGCTGTCCGATCTGCCGCCGCGGTTCGACTACAGGGTGTTCACCACCCGCTTCGACGAGACGGTCGAGGCCACCGAGCTGTGCGACGAGGAGGAATTGGGGCGGCTTCGCTCCTACCTCGATCAGCAGCTGATCCACCTCCAGGGCGCCGTCACCAAGCTCGCCAACCGGCTTCAGCGCCGGCTGATGGCGCAGCAGAACCGAAGCTGGGACTTCGACCAGGAGGAGGGGATGCTCGATGCCGCGCGGCTCGCCCGGGTGGTCATCAACCCCGCCCACTCCTTGTCCTACAAGGTCGAGCGCGACACCGATTTCCGCGACACCGTGGTCACCCTGCTGATCGACAATTCGGGATCGATGCGCGGCCGGCCGATCTCGATCGCGGCGATCAGCGCCGACATCCTCGCCCGGACGCTCGAGCGCTGCGGAGTCAAGGTCGAGATCCTCGGCTTCACCACCCGCGCGTGGAAGGGCGGGCAGGCGCGCGAGAAGTGGCTGAGCGAGGGGCGGCCGCCGCAGCCGGGCCGCCTCAACGACCTTCGCCACATCGTCTACAAGAAAGCGGACGAACCGTGGCGGCGGGCGCGCAAGCACCTCGGCCTGATGATGCGCGAAGGGCTGCTGAAGGAGAATATCGACGGCGAGGCCCTGCTCTGGGCGCACCAGCGGCTGATCGCGCGGCCCGAGGAGCGGCGCATCCTGATGGTGATCTCGGACGGGGCGCCGGTCGACGATTCGACGCTGTCGGTGAACAGCGGCACCTATCTGGAGCGGCATCTGCGGCAGGTGATCGGGTGGATCGAGGCGCGATCGCCGGTCGAGCTGATCGCGATCGGCATCGGCCACGACGTCACCCGCTATTATTCGCGGGCCGTCACGATCATGGATGCCGAGCAGCTCGGCGGCACGATGATCGAGCAGCTTGCGAGCCTGTTCGACGGGGAATGACGTTGCCCGCCCGGGGCGGCTGCCGGGATTCTCTTGCCGCCGGATCCCGCCTGGCCGGGATGCGGATACGAATTGGGGCCCGGCACTCCGAAGAATGCCGGGCCCCGCCCTCGTTACGCGACTCGAGGGGTTTTATCTGGGGCGGACCGCCGCGGGGCGATCCGCACCCAAATCGCTTAGCGGTAGCAACGCTTGGTGCGGGTCAGCTCGCGGCCGGCCAGGCCGCCGACGGCGGCGCCAAGGATGGTACCCATCGTGCGGTCGCCGCGGCCGGCGATCTCACGGCCCAGCAGCGCGCCGCCGGCGGCGCCGACGATGGCGCCGGTCGTGCCGCTCTTGCAGCCGCCGCGACGATAATCGCGGCCGTAATAGCGGCGATCGTCACGATAGCGGTCGCCGCGATACTGCTGCTGCGAATAGCCGTAATCGTTCGAATAGCCGCGGTACCGCTGACCGGCCTCGGCGGCGGAGGGCAGCATCGCGACCGATGAGAACGCGGCTGCGGCGAGTGTGATCTGCTTAAACATACTGAATCTCCTTCTGGTCACTCGACGGCTTCGGGGGGATACGCTGGTTCCGCCGCCGTGTGCCTCGACGAGAGCCTTTTGGCGTGATTCGCTTGAGCGATGCCTGAATGCGTGTGTCAGCCATTGTTCATCGATTCCGCCAGGTTGCGCGTGCCGGCCCCGTCTGGAAGGGAGGGCGCGATGCGTATCCTCCTGTCCCTTGCCGCGCTGCTCCTGCTGGCCACCTTCGCGCCGCTCCGGCTCTACCGCGACCCGCCGGTGCCGGACGAGGCGCGGCTGTGGTTCGATCCGGTCGCGCTCGACGCGCCAATCGGCGGCCTGGCCTTCCTCGGCGGCTGGGCGCTGCGCAGCAACGACCGCCGCTTCGGCGGCATCTCCGCCATTCACGTCGAGGACGGCGAGGTGCTGGCGCTGAGCGACCGGGGCGTCTTGCTGGGCTTCGATCTGCCGCTGCGGCAGGGCGCGCGCATCCGCATCCGCCCGCTGCGCGAGGTGCCGGGCAATCCCGAGGACAAACGGGATCGCGACACGGAAGCGATGGCGGTCCGCGGCGATTCGATCTGGGTGGCGTTCGAGCGCCGCAACTCGGTGTGGCGCTACGATCGCGGCACGCTTCGGCGCGCGGGGAGCGCAGCGCCCGAGCCGATGCGCGACTGGTTCAGTAATTCCGGACCCGAAGCGATGGCCCGGCTGGGTGGCGACCGCTTCCTCGTCGTCTCCGAAAGGAGCCGCCGCGGCGCCCGCTTCTCCGAGGCCGTGCTGTTCGAGGGCGATCCCACCCGTTCATCGACCCGCCTGGCGCAGATCGCGATCCGGCGCCCGCAGGATTACCGCGTCACCGATGCCGCGCGCCTGCCGGACGGGCGGATACTCCTGCTCCACCGCCGCTTCAGCTATTTCGAAGGCGTGTCGGCCAAGCTGACTTCGCTCGACGAGAAGGACCTGAAGCCCGGCGGGTTCGCCTCGGTGAGCGAGGTGGCGCACTTCCCGGCGTCGCTGAAGCTCGACAATTTCGAAGGGCTGAGCGTCACCCGGGAGGACGGCCGGACGATCCTCTGGATCGCCACCGACGATAATTTCAACGCCGTCCAGAGGACTTTGCTGCTGAAGTTCGCGCTCGACGATTAGCCGGCTTTCGCCGGCGCGCACGTCAGGCTTCCGCGCTCGCCTTCTTGGCGATCTCGCGCTTCAGGCGGCGCGCCTTGAGGCTCAATTTCTCTTCCGAGGTCTTGCCGAGCCAGTTGTCGAGGCCGCCGACATGCTCGACCGACCTGAGGCCGCTCATCGACACACGCAGCGAAATCTGGCGCCCGAGCAAGTCGGACATCAAGGTCACGTTCTGCAGATTGGGCAGGAACGTGCGCTTGGTCTTGTTATTGGCGTGGGAAACATTGTGGCCCACCTGCCGGCCCTTGCCGGTCAGCTCGCAAATCCGCGACATCGTATCTCGTCCTGGAGTTTGGGAACGTGCAAGGTCCCTGGAAAGGGGGCGCGGATAGCCTTCCCCGACGCTTTCGTCAACCTCGGCCGGCGGCTTCTCTACAAAGGATCGTTGCGGGGGTGCAACCGATTGCGTAAACCTGCGTTAAGCTGATCGAGGCCTCGAAGGGGCTCGTACGGAGGACCTAATATGTCACGCAAAGTTCTGATCGTTCTCGTCGTCGTCGTATTGGTGGCGATCGTGTTGTTCGCCACCGGCTTCTGGCGGGCCGATGTCAAGGAAGGCGCGCTACCGGATGTCGACGTCACTGCCGAGGGCGGTGCGCTCCCCGAGGTCGACCTGGATTCGAAGGAAGTCGTGGTCGGCACCACCGAGACCAACATCGAGGTCCCGACCGTCGAGACCAAGACCGAGACGGTCGACGTGCCGGCGATCGGCGTCAAGGACAACGGCGAAGAGTAAATGACGGCGCGGGCCGCGGCCATGTCCCCCGGGATCATCGTCGCGGCCCTGCTGCTGCCGCCGCTGGCAATATTCCTGACCCGCGGCGTCACAAGGGATTTCTGGATCGCGTTCGCGCTCACCTGCCTGGGCTATCTGCCGGGCGTGGCGTTCACTTTCTTCACCCTGCTGCGCAGGCCCGCCGAGCCCCGGCCGGCATAGCGCTCGGCCCGCGCCCCCGCTAAGCGGGCGCGATGGCTTTCCCACTGCCAGGACCGATGCGGCTGGCGCTCGAACGGGCGGCGGCCGCGGCTGCCGCCGGCGAGGTGCCGGTCGGCGCCGTCGTCACGCGCGGCGACGCGGTGGTCGCGGCGGCGGCGAACGCGATGCGCGCCGGCCGCGACCCCACCGCCCATGCCGAGATCGCGGCGCTGCGGGAAGCGGGGCTCGCGATCGGCTCCTCGCGGCTCGACGAATGCGACCTGTGGGTGACGCTCGAGCCCTGCGCGATGTGCGCCGGGGCGATCTCGCTGGCCCGCATCCGGCGACTCTATTTCGCCGCCGCCGATCCCAAGGGCGGCGCGATCCTGCACGGGCCGCGGCTGTTCGCCCAGCCGACATGCCACCACGCGCCCGAGGTCTACCCGGGCATCGGCGAGGATGCCGCGGGCGACCTGCTCAGAGCCTTCTTCAGGGAGCGCCGCTCCTAGCCGCTCAGCCTCTCGGATCCTCCAGCGGAACGATACGGATCTCGACCCGGCGGTTGGCGGCGCGGCCGCTTTCGGTGCCGTTGTCGGCGATCGGCTGGGTCTCGCCGAAGCCCTGGGTGGCGATTCGCGCCGACTGGACGCCGCGGGTCGACAGATAAGAGGCGACGCTCTGCGCGCGATTCTCCGACAGCGTCTGGTTGTAGGCGTCGCTGCCGACATTGTCGGTGTGGCCGTAAATGTCGATGAAGGTCGACGGATATCCCGCCAGCGTCTCGGCCACTTCGTCGAGCGTCGGGCGGAACTGCGGCTGGATGTCGAAGCGGTTGAACGCGAAGGTGACGCCTGCGGGCATCCTGAGCGCGATCTCGTCGCCTTCGCGGATCACGTCGACCCCCGATCCGGCCGTCTTCTCGCGCAGCTCGCGCTCCTGACGGTCCATGTAGTTGCCGACCGCGCCGCCCGCGATGGCGCCGATTCCGGCGCCGACGATCTTCTCGGTGCGGTCGCTGCGGCCGCCGACGAGGTCGCCCGCCAGATAGCCGCCGAGCGCGCCGATGCCCGCGCCGATCGCGGTGCGCGAGATGCGGCGCTCGCCGGTATTGGGGTCGGTGACGCAGGCGGCGGTGCTCATCAGCGCCGCGGCGGCCAGGGCACAGGAGATACGCTTATTGACTGACATGCTCATTCCTCGGATTTCGGGATAGGATGAACCAACAACCGCCGTTCCGCCGCGATTGTTCCACAGCCGTCCCGAACTCCGTGATCGACGCAGGTGTTGTGGCGCTGAAACAAACGCGGCTAAGGGGGAGCCGCAGCCCATGTCGCCCGCTCCCCCCCTGACACCGTTCCCGTGGTTCGACGTCGTAGTGATCCTGCTGCTGGTCGCGCTCAACGGCGTGTTCGCCATGTCGGAGCTGGCGATCGTCTCGGCGCGCGAGGCGCGGCTGAAGGCGATGGTCAAGAACGGCAGCCGGGGCGCCCGCATCGCGCTCGACCTCGCCGACGATCCGGGGCGCTTCCTGTCGGCGGTGCAGATCGGAATCACGCTGATCGGAATCCTCGCCGGCGCCTATTCGGGCGCGAGCCTGGGCGGGCCGGTGGCGCAGCGGCTGATGCTGCTCGGGATCGAAGCGGAGCTTGCGCAGACGCTCGGCTTCGTGATCGTCATCATGCTCACCACCTACGCCTCGCTGATCGTCGGCGAGCTCGTCCCCAAGCAGTTCGCGCTGCGCGCCCCGGAGCCGATCGCCGCCTTCATCGCCCAGCCGATGCTGTGGCTGGCGCGGGCGACGGCGCCCTTGGTGTGGCTGCTCGACCGAAGCAGCGCGCTGATCTTCCGACTGCTCGGCCTGCAGCGCGAATCGGACAGCAAGGTCACCGCCGAGGAGCTCCACCTGGTCGTCGCCGAGGCGCATCATGCCGGGGTCATCGAGGAAAGCGAGCGCGCCATCATCTCCGGCGTCGTCCGGCTCGCCGACCGCCCGACGCGCGAAGTGATGACTCCGCGAACCGAGGTGGACTGGATCGACATCGACGCCGATCCCCAGACCATCCGCGATCGCCTGCTGGAGACGCCGCACAGCCGGCTTCCGGTCGCCGAAGGATCGGTCGACAATCTGGTCGGAGTGGTCCAGCTGCGCGACATCGTCGTCGCCCAGATCGAGGGCCGGCCGATCAACCTGCGCGAGCTGGTGCGCGAGGCTCCGGTCGTTCCGGACCAGATGGACGCGCTCGACGCGCTCGACGTGCTTCGATCGGCCGACGTGCCGATGGCCTTCGTCCACGACGAATACGGTCATTTCGACGGCCTGCTCACCCCCGCCGACCTGCTCCGCGCGCTCGCCGGGGCCTTCGCCTCCGACCAGGACGAGGACACCGATCCGCCGCTGATCGAGCGCGACGACGGAAGCTTCCTCGTCGCCGGATCCTTCTCCGCCGACGCGCTGTCGGAGGCCTTGAGCATCTCCCTGCCCGAAGACCGCGACTATGCGACCGCGGCCGGCTTCGCGCTGTCGGTTCTGAAGCACCTGCCGGAGACCGGCGAGCGTTTCTCGTTCGGCGGCTGGCGGTTCGAGATCGTCGACATGGACGGCCGCAAGATCGACAAGCTGCTGGCGACCCAGAAGGCGCGCGCCTGACGCTCGTCGCGTGCAGCGCGGCGCGCAGGAAGCCGCCGCGCCTCAGGCCTGATTGCCTGGCTTTACCCGCGACGGCGAAGGGTCAGGCCGTTCCGCCCAGCCTGCCGAACCGGGCCTCGAATCCGTCGCGGTCGCCGCGGGCGAGATAGGCGGCCTGCTCGACCACCCGGTCGCGGGCGATCCGGCCGCGGAACGGGCCCATCCGCTCGTCGAGGTTGGTAACCTCGTTCTGGCTGAGGCCGGCGAGCTGATCGAAGCGGAAGATGCCGTTCTCGTTGAGGCGCAGCGCGAGCTTCGGGCCGACTCCCTTCAGCATCTGCAGATTGTCGGGCGGGCCGCCGGCGTCCGGCAGCGCCTCGTGGGTGTCGACGCTCAGGATCTGGCCGGCGACGTCGGTCGTCGCCGAGGCGCCGTGATCGGCGATCCCGCGGCCTTCGTGGGTGTCGAGCCCGTCGCGGATCGGCCGCTGCCGATCGACCGCCCTGGGCGGCGCCGAGGCGGTCGCCTGGTTGACGTCCAGCATCTGGGTGCGGCGGTCCTCGTCCGTGGCGGCGGCGCTGCGGCTGCGGCCGAACATCCACCAGCCGATCGCGAGGCCGATCAGCAGCGCGACGATCAGTGGAACGATGTTGGCGTCGATGACGGTCATCATGGCAAGAATGGATCCTGGTTACAGAGTTACAGATAGCCTTCGTGTTTCCTGCGGCCGAACAGCAGCCTGCCCAGGACGACGCCCGCGAGGTACGCCAAAGCGAGGAAGCCGAGCGTCTCGGCGAGCAGCGGCATGACCCGCGAGCGCGCCTCCGGCGTATCCGCCCAATCGACGCTGGACACGCCCTCGATCTCGCCGACCACGTCGTTGAGGCCCTTGAGGCTGCCCTGGCCCTCGCGCTGGAACTGGTTGGCGGGGCCGGACAGGGTGGCGACCCGGGCCAGCGGCTGGCGGCTGAGGCGGACGCCGATGCCGGGCACCTCGCTGCGCTCGACGGCGACCTTGGCCTGGCCTTCGAGCGAGTCGATCAGCGCTTCGCCGTTGCCGAGCGGGCCGTGATAGATCCAGCCCATCAGCAGCACCGCCGCCAGGCCGATCAGGAATTTGACCGTCGCCGACATGCTTGCTCCCCTTCCGCCGAGTCCCGATGATCCGAGCGCGTCAGGATATCCCGGCTCGCGCTCAAGAAGAAGCGTCCAGCCGAGCGATCTCGCGCCAGCCGATGTCGCTGCGGTAGAAGCCGGTCGGAAAGTCGATCGCCGCCGCCGCCGCATAGGCAAGCCGTTGCGCCTCGGCGACATTGGCGGCGCGGGCGGTGACGTTGAGGACGCGCCCGCCGCTGGCGACCAGCCTGCCGTCCTCGATCGCGGTCCCGGCATGGAACACTTTGGCGCCGGCGGCGGCGTCGATGCCCGCGATCGCGCCGCCCTTGGCCGGCGTTCCCGGATAGCCGTTCGCCGCCATCACGATGGTCAGCGCGGAGTCGTCCGAGAAGCGCGGCGGATCGGCTTCGGCAAGCCGGCCGCGGGCGACCGCGCACATCAGGTCGAGCAGGTCGCTCTCCAGCCGCATCATCAGCACCTGGCATTCCGGGTCGCCGAAACGGGCGTTATACTCGATCAGCTTCGGCCCCTCGGCCGTCAGCATCAGGCCGGGGTAGAGCACTCCGGAATAAGGCGTGCCATTCGCCGCCAGCGCGCGCACCGTCGGTTCGACGATCTCGGCCATCGCCTGCGCTTCCAGCTCGGGGGTGAGGATCGCCGCCGGGCTGTAGGCGCCCATCCCGCCGGTATTGGGGCCGGTGTCGCCGTCGCCGACCCGCTTGTGGTCCTGGGCCGATCCAAACGGCACCACCGTCTCGCCGTCGGTAAGCGCGAACAAGCTCGCTTCCTCGCCGCTCAGATACTCCTCGATCACCACCGCCGCGCCGGCGCCGCCGAAGCTGCCGTCGAACATGCTCGCCACCGCCGCGATCGCCTCCTCGCGAGTCTCGGCGATGATCACGCCCTTGCCGGCGGCCAGGCCGTCGGCCTTGATCACCACCGGAAGTCCGAAATCCTCGAGCGCCGCCTCCGCCGCCAGCCGGTCGGACGCGCGGGCGTAGCGGGCGGTCGGAATGCCGTAGCGGGCGCATAGATCCTTGGTGAAGCTCTTCGAGCCTTCGAGCTGGGCCGCCAGCTTGTTGGGTCCGAACACCCGGAAGCCCATCGTCCGCAGATTGTCGGCAAGCCCGTCGACCAGCGGCGCCTCCGGGCCGATCACGATCAGCTCGACCGAGTTCTTGAGGCAGAAATCGACGGTCGCGCGGTGATCGACCGGGTCGACCGCGACCAGCTGCGCGTGTTCGGCGATGCCCGGATTTCCCGGCGCCGCGAACAGCTTGCCCAGCTTCGGCGATTGCGCGAGCTTCCAGGCAAGCGCATGTTCGCGCCCGCCAGAACCGATCAGCAGGACATTCATGAACTCAATTCCCTCGAACGACCAGGGGCTGTTAGCAACCGAGGCGCCGGGCGACAACGCGCCAGCCCAAAGCGTGTCCGAGCTGGCGATGGCGCTCAAGCGGACGGTCGAGGATTCGTTCGGTCACGTCCGCGTGCGCGGCGAGATCTCCGGCTTCAAGCGTCACGCCTCGGGCCATTGCTATTTCACGATGAAGGACGAGCGCGCCTGCATCGACGCGGTGATCTGGAAGGGTTCGGTCGGCGCCGTGCGCTTCCGGCCCGAGGACGGGATCGAGGTGGTGGCGACGGGCCGGCTCACCACCTATCCGGGGCGCTCCAAATACCAGATCGTGGTCGACCGGCTCGAGCTCGCGGGGCAGGGCGCGCTGATGGCGCTGCTCGACAAGCGCCGCCGGGCGCTTGCCGCCGAAGGATTGTTCGACGCGGCGCGCAAGAAGAAGCTGCCGTTCCTGCCGCGCACGATCGGAGTCGTGACCTCGCCCACCGGCGCGGTGATCCGCGACATCCTCCACCGCCTCGCCGACCGCTGCCCGAGCCACGTCATCGTCTGGCCGGTGGCGGTGCAGGGCGAGGGCGCCGCGGCGCAGGTCGCCGCCGCCGTGCGCGGCTTCGACGCCATGGCGACCAGGCCCGATCTGGTGATCGTCGCCCGCGGCGGCGGCTCGATCGAGGATCTGTGGGCGTTCAACGAGGAGGAGGTGGTGCGCGCGGTCGCCGCCTCGAGGATCCCGATCATCTCCGCGGTCGGGCACGAGACCGACACCTCGCTGTGCGACTTCGCCGCCGACGTGCGCGCGCCCACCCCGACCGCCGCCGCCGAGATCGCGGTGCCGGTGCGAAGCGAGCTGCTGGCGCAGCTGCGCGAGATCGGCCTGCGCATCTCGCGCTGCGCCGTCAGGGCGCAGGAACGGGCGGCCGAGCAGCTCGACAACAGCGTGCGCCGCCTGCCCGCCCGGGAGGCGCTGCTCGCGCCCCAGCAGCAAAGGCTCGACGAGCTGTCGGAGCGGCTGCCGCGAGCGCTCGGCGGCAGGCTCAGCCACGCCCGCGCCGATCTTAGCCACGCCGCCGGCGCGCTTCGGCCGTCGCTGCTCGACGCCTCGATGCGGCGGGGGCGGGAACGGCTGGCGGCGGTGCGGCTCGACAAGGCCCTGGTGCTTCGGCGGATCGAGGAGGGCCGGCGGACGCTCGACAGCCTGTGGCGGATCGCCGCCCAGGCGCACCCCGACCGCCCGCTCGCCAAGGGCTATGCCCGGATCGAGGACCGGGAGGGCAGGACGCTGGTTTCCGCGGCCGCCGCCAAGGCGGCGGGCAGGCTCCGGCTCGTGTTCGGCGACGGCAAGGTCGACGCCAGCGTCGCGGACGGGCTTGAGCGGGCGCGGCGGGGCCCTTACGTGACCGGCAAAGGCGAGCAGCCCAAGCTCTTGTGACGGACCTTCTATGTTGATGTCGAACCGAGGCCGGCCCGCGCGGCTCCATTATATGGCGGGCACCTTCCGGGTGCTGAGCCCCGGCGACCATGTCGTCTGCGCGGTCACCGGCCAGCCGATCGCGCTCGACGAGCTGCGCTACTGGAGCGTCGAGCGCCAGGAGGCCTACGCCTCGGTCGAAGCTTCGGTGCAGGCGGAAAGGCGGGGATGATCCCGGCCGCGGCGCGGCTGCTGCTGGCCGCGCTCCTCCTGATCGGCGCCGCCGATCCGAACGGCTTCTCGCTTCGCGGCGCGCTCTCGCAGGGCGGCATCGTGCGCGGCACCGCCCCCGCCGGAACGGTCGGCCTGACCGTCGACGGCAAGCCGATCGCCCTTGCCCAGGACGGAAGCTTCCTGCTCGGCTTCGACCGCGATCACGCTCCGGCCGCCGTCCTCGTCGCCTCGCTCGCCGACGGCCGGACGGTGCGGCAGCAGCTCGGCATCGCGCCGCGCGCGTGGCGGATCGAGCATGTCGACGTGGCCCAGCGGCCCAGCCGGGCGAGCGAGGAATATCTTCGGCTGCGCGAGCGCGAGCTGGCGCGGATCGCCGCCGCCCGCGCCGTGAACGCCCGTAGCGAGGGCTGGCGGCAGGCTTTCCGCCGGCCGGCGAGCGGCCGCATCAGCGGCCTGTTCGGCGCGCAGCGAATCTATCGCGGCGAGCCGGGCGCCTATCATTCGGGCCTCGATCTCGCCCCGGGCGCCGGCGCGCCGGTGGTGGCTCCGGCCGATGGCATGGTGGTGCTGGCAGGGCCGCCGCCGTTCAGCCTGGAGGGCAATCTGCTGATCATCGACCATGGCATGGGCCTCAACAGCGCCTTCCTCCACCTCGCCTCGGTCGACGTCCGCCAGGGGCAGACGGTGCGGCAGGGCCAGCTGATCGGCACCGTCGGCGCCACCGGCCGAGCCACCGGCCCGCATCTCCACTGGAGCGTGAAGTGGAACGAGGCGCGCATCGACCCGCAGCTGCTGCTCGCCGCGGCTCCCTGACCTCTCCCGCTGTGACCAGAAGTCGACAGCCGCCCGCTCGACCGCGGTCCTAGCGGATGCGCTGCACCCGCACCGCGCGCTGGCCGTCGATATTGGCCATGTAGTTGCCGAGCGCGCCGCGCTTGATCAGGATCTTGTCGCCGGGCTCCGGCTCGACCGCGCGATTGACCTCCGCATATTGCCAGGCAGCGCCGTTCGGAAGCACCATGATCCACTTGCCGGTGCCCTGCTGGCCGACCTTCACGATCTCGGATTCGAGCTGCTGGAACTCGGGCGAGTCCCGCTCCTCCTTGTCGCCGTCGCCGCCGCCGAAGATGCCGGGCAGGTCGGGAAAGGCAAAGCCGAACAGCGAGCGGCGGGTCTTTCGGACCTGCTCCTTGTCGACGACGACGACGTCGCGCTGCTCCGTCGCCGTCTTCAGCTTCGCCACCGAGGAATCGTAGCAGGCGAGCCGCTGGCCCGGGTCGGAAATGCCCTGGCAGCGCGTGACCTCGTCGATCACGGGCGACCCCTGCGGGGCCGCGCCGGTCTGGGCGGCGGCGGGCGCGGCGAGCAGCGCGAGCGCCAGTGCATATCCATTTGGCATGTCAGGCGGTCCTCATCCGAATTTGCGCCAATGATTAAGAGAGCGGGCCGGTGTCCGCAAGCGCGCGCACTGTGACTTATATGTGACATGGCCGGGCCTTTGCGCACCCCGCCGGGCTAGCCAATTGCTTTGACTGTCATTCATCTCATAGAAAGCAACAGATTCGACCGTTTTGCGTGGTCGGACATAGAGGTAAAGCCACAAGGCGGCGTTCACGTCGTCCGTAAGGGGAATAAACAACATGCAGCTCGAATTTCGCCAGCGCCTTCTGGCGTCGACCCTCCTGATCAGCGCTGCCGCTTTTGCTCAGCCGGCGTTCGCCCAGACCGGCGGCGACGTGCCGACCAGCCAGGAAACCACCGATGTTGGCGATCCCGCGGCGCGCCTCTGCGCCGAGAACCCCAATTCGCCCGAGTGCGCCGCCGAAGGCCAGGCGATCGTCGTCACCGGTTCGCGCATCGCTTCGCCGACGCTGACTTCGGCCTCGCCGCTGCAGGTCGTCGATTCCGCCGACATCGATCAGGCGGGCGTGGTCAACGTCCAGGAAGTGCTGCTGGAGAATCCGGCGTTCGGCACCCCGGGCATCAGCCGCACCAACTCGAACTTCACCACCACGGCCTCGGGCGTCGCCCAGGTCGACCTGCGTAACCTCGGATCGGACCGCACCCTGGTGCTGGTCAACGGCCGCCGGTTCGTGGGCGGCCTTGCCGACAGCCCCAGCGTCGACCTCAACTCGATCCCGACCCAGTTCATCGAGCGGATCGACATCCTGACCGGCGGCGCCTCGTCGATCTACGGTTCGGACGCCGTCGCCGGCGTCGTCAACATCATCTACAAGGATGATTTCGAGGGCGTCGAGCTCAACGGCCAGCTCGGCATTTCCGAGCGCGGCGACGACACCCGCAAGCAGGCCAACCTGCTGATGGGCACCAACTTCGCCGACGGCCGCGGCAACATCGCGGTTCACCTGGGCTACACCGACGAGGGCGCGGTGTTCACGCGCAACCGCAGCGAGGCCGCGGTCGACCAGACCAGCTGCTACCTCGGCTTCTTCGGGACGGACGTTCCCAACGATCTCTTCACCGCCTGCCGCCCCACCTTCTCGGCGAGCGTTCCGCAGGGCATCTTCACGGCGGGCACCTCGAACTTCAGCTTCAACCCGCTCACCGGCGCGCCGCGCCGCTTCGGCGCGGGCGGTGCTGCCGCCAACCCGGGCCTCCTGCTGCCGGGCGAGACCACTCTGAGTGCGGCCGAGGCCCAGTTCCGGGCGATCAACTGCATCACCCGCACTGCCCCGGGCAGTGCCGTCCAGCCGATCCCGAACTGTACGCCGCTCGGCTTCAACCGTTCGGCGTTCCGCACGATCGCCATTCCGACCGAGCGCTACCTGGTCGCGCTGCGCGGCAATTACGAGATCAACGACAACATCAGCGTCTTCACCGAGGGTACCTACTCGAAGACCAAGACGGTGTCGGTGCTGGAGCCGTTTCCGTTCTCGAGCTCCGGTGTCAACGGCACCCACCCGGCGACGGGCGGCCGCTTCAATATCGAGCAGGATGTGACGATTTCGGGCACGGGCGCGCTGCCGACTCCGGCCACCAACCCGCTGGTCGTGTCGTGCGTCGCCGCGACCCGGGTCTGCCGGGTCCGCAACCCGCTCGTTCCGATCGACGTTTTCAACGCAGCGACGGACGTGGGGTCTGATGCGGACTCCTTCCGCGACATCTCGTTCACGCAGCGTCTGTCGAGCTTCGGCAACCGCGGCGCGACCAACGATCGGCAGACCTTCCGCGTTCTCGCCGGCCTTGAAGGCGATGTGTTCACCAACTGGCGCTGGGACGCCTTCTACTCGTTCGGCGAGACGACCCAGTCGCAGACGTCGAGCGGCCTGGTCAACACCGTGACCTTCCGCGAGGCGCTGGATGTCATTCCGGACGTCAACGACATCGACGCCGACGGCGACCGCCAGGAGCCGATCTGCGCCGATCCGCAGGCGCGGTCGCAGGGCTGCGCACCGGCCAACGTGTACGGCGCGGGTCAGCTCTCGCCGCGGGCGATCAGCTTCATCCGCGCTCCCGCATTCTTCGATGCGCGGATCACTCAGAAGGTCGCCGGCGCCAACATCAGCGGCAACCTGTTCGATCCGTGGGGCGCCGGTCCGTGGGGTCTCGCGCTCGGTACCGAGTATCGCAAGGAGTCGAGCGAATCCCGCTCGGACGCGCTGACCGTCGCCGGCCTCAACGCCGGCAACGCCCGCCCGGACGTCGAGGGTCAGTTCGACGTCATCGAAGGCTATGCCGAGTTGATCGTTCCGATCCTCTCGGACACGCCGTTCTTCGACGTGCTGAACTTCCGCGCGGCCGGCCGTATCTCCGACTATTCGAGCGTCGGCACGACCTACAGCTACAATGCGGGTCTTGAATGGGCTCCGGTTCCGGACGTCCGGTTCCGCGGCGTCTACGCCCGCGCGGTGCGCGCGCCGAACATCGGCGAGCTGTTCACCGCTCCGAGCCAGACGTTCCCGACCGGTCTCGTCGATCCCTGCGAAGGCATCGGCGCAACCGGCAACGCTCCGAACGGCGGCCAGGGCGCCATCTGCCGCGCCGATCCGGGCATCGCTGCGGCGATCGCCCAGAACGGCACGTTCACGCTGATCCAGGCCGACCGCCAGGGCATCAGCGGCTTCAACAGCGGCAACCCGGACCTGGATGAGGAGAAGTCCGACTCCTACACGCTGGGCGTCATCATCAACCCGAGGTCGATCGATTGGCTGCGGAACTTCGCGTTCACCGCCGATTACTTCAACATCAAGATCGAAGATGCGATCGTCGGCACGCCGCGCCAGTTCATCCTCAACCAGTGCTACATCCTGGGCAATGCTGGGTTCTGCGACCCGCGCTTCGTCACGCGTCGCCCGGCTCAGGAGGGGCAGAACAGCCCGGGTTCGATCCGCTTCCTCAACAGCTTCCAGACCAACAGCGGCGGCTTCAGCACTGAAGGCATGGACTTCACGATGAGCTACCGCCAGAATCTGGAGAATTGGGGTCTCGCGGGCAACATCAACGCCCGTCTCGCCTACACCCACACCTGGGAAGGCGAGATCATCCCGCTGCCGGGTTCCGATCCGGATCCGTTCATCGACGAACTCGGCGCTCCGCGTCACAAGGTGTTCGGCTCGGTCGCTTACACGATGGGCGAATTCACCGGCACCTTCCGCGGCACCTGGATCGACAAGGTTTACCTCGACGATCAGTTCATCGATCAGTTCCGCAACGACGACGGCAGCTTCCCGGACGGCATCACCCGGAGCGATTTCAGCGTGCCGAGCGAGTTCCTGCTCGACATGCAGCTCCGTTGGGCGCCGGGCGACAATTATGAGTTCTACGTCGGCGTCGACAACCTGCTCGACAACAACCCGCCGCTCATCCCGTCGGGTCTGCCGGGCAACAGCACCGGTACCGAGACGTTCGCGGGTGACTATGACGTGATCGGCCGCCGTTTCTATGCGGGTGCCACGCTGAAGTTCTAAGCGTCGAATAACCTAGGCTATCTGGGGGCGGTCACTGCGGTGGCCGCCCCTTTTTTTGTCAGCCCGGTTTGGCGGGTGTCACGTCGAACGCCACGGTGAGCCGCTCGCCCGAGCGGAACGGGCGGGTGCCGTGGAAGAGGTAGCTCGGGAACAGGACCAGCCGCCCCGGCCTGGGCTGGACGAGGGCGAGCGGCTCCACAGGCAGATCGAGATCGCGCGGCGGCGCGCCCAGCTCCAGCCACCCCTCGCGTGAGGCGGAGTCGAGATCGGGCACCGCGACATAGCAGGCGGAGCTGATCACGCCTTCCGGATGAACATGGCTGACATGATGGCCGGAGGCGGCAAGCCGGACGGACCAGCTCCCCGCCAGCGCGAGCCCGGCCGTGCGGTGGCGAAGCAACGGGTGCTCCGGGTCGGCCGGGGGGAGCGCTTCGACGTAGCTTCGAATGGCCGATTCGACCGCGGTCCGGAGCGGTCCCAGCGCCGTCTCCCTGCGATCGAACAGCCGGTGCCTGGTCTGCGTGCCCTCACGCAGGCTCTGCCCGAGCGGCCTCGCCCTGGACTTGTGGATTTCCCGCAGGAGCATCGTCGCCTGCTGCCACTCCTCCTCGCCAAGGCCGAGCTCCTGCTGCCGGACGAGGCCGGGTTGCCGCGAGAGCCAGGACGACCTTTCGTCACCGGTGGCGCGCCACAGCAATTCAGTGAGTGACCAGGCCTCGATGCTGCCCGGGTCGGCCGCCCGGCTCCGGTCGAGCAGCGCCGACGCCCGCTCGAACTGCGCGAGCCGGATCCGATGCCTGGCCTCGGGCAGAGCGCGGCCGGCGGTATCGCGCGGCAATCGGGAGAAGAGCCTTTCCGCCCGCTCGTGATCGGCGGCCAGCCCCGCATAAGCCGCTTCGGAAAGCATCAGGCCCGGATCGTCCCCGAAGTGCGTCCGGGCCGCGAGCGCTGCGTCTGCCGCCTGCCGAAACCGCCCCGCATCGACCAGCATCCCGATGTACCGCGCCCACAGCGCGGCGTTTGCCGGCATCTGCGCGAGCGCTTTCTCAAGCTCGTCGAGGAAGCCGTCGGAGTCGCCTTGTTCCCAGCGGATGCGGGCGAGCGCGTCCTGGCCTTGCGCCCATGCCGGATCGGCGCGGATGCTCGCCGCCAGGCGCTCCGTCGCGCGGGGATCGCCGTCGGCCGCCCTGACTTCGGCTTCCTCGATGATCAGGCCGCGGTCCTGCGGGTCGAGCCGGGCGGCCCGCGCGTAGAGCGAGGCGGCGGCGGGGTCGCCCTGCAGCCGGGCGACGCCGGCCAGTCCCTTGGCGGCCCGAACATGGCCCGGCTTCAGCTCCAGCGCCCGCGCGAACAGCTCGGCCGCGCGATCGAGATCGCCGGCCTCCCGCTCGAGCACGCCCCAGGCGTTCCAGGCGGCGACATCCCCGGGCTCCCGGCGCACGAGTTCCTGAAAGGCGGCGCGGGCGTCGGCGTGACGGCCCAGTTGCCGGAGCGTGATCGCGGCGTTGAGCCGGGCCTGCGCGAAGCCGGGGGAGAGCTGGACGGCGCGGTCATACTCGCCCAGCGCCGCCTCCAGGTCGCCCCGATCCGAAAGCAGATTGCCGTGATTGTTGGCGAGCTGAGGATCGTCCGGGGCGAGCCGGATCGCGCGCCGGAAGGCGCTTTGCGACTCCTCGTGATTGCCGAGCCGCCGCTCGACCAGGCCCCGCATGTGCGGGATCGCCGGATGGCCCGGGACCAGTGGCTCGACCGCCACCAGCGATCGGCGGGCATCGGCGAAGCGGCCTTCCTGGAACGCCCGCTCCGCCTGGCTGTAGAGCGCCCCGGGATCCTGGTTCATCGACGGCTCCTTGGCAGGCGATCGGCTGGCGGCTTGGTCAGCTCAGGCTGAGCTTCAGCGCGCCGTCGCCTTCGTCGACCTTCACCGTCGCGCCGTCCGCCACCTCGCCGCGCAGGATCGCGTCTGCAAGCGGATCCTGCAGGTATTTCTGGACCGCGCGCTTGAGCGGACGGGCGCCGTAGACCGGATCGTAGCCGACCCGGCCGAGCCAGGCGCGGGCGGAGTCGCTGAGCTCGAGGCGGACCTTGCGGTCGGCGAGCAGCCGCTGGACCCGGCCCACCTGGATGTCGACGATCGGGCCCATATGCTCCTGGCCGAGGCGGTGGAACAGGATGATCTCGTCCAGCCGGTTGAGGAACTCCGGCCGGAAGTGCCCGCGCACCACCTCCATCACCTGCGGCTCGACATCCTCCACCTTCTGCCCGTCCGACAGGTTGGAAAGGAACTGGCTGCCGAGGTTGGAGGTCAGGATGATGATCGTGTTGTTGAAGTCGACGGTGCGGCCCTGGCCGTCGGTCAGCCGCCCGTCGTCCAGCACCTGGAGCAGCACGTTGAACACGTCGCCGTGCGCCTTCTCGACCTCGTCGAACAGGATGACCTGGTAGGGCCGCCGCCGCACCGCCTCGGTCAGCACGCCGCCTTCCTCGTAGCCGACATAGCCCGGCGGGGCGCCGATCAGCCGCGCCACCGAATGCTTCTCCATGAATTCGGACATGTCGATCCGGACCATCGCGTGCGGATCGTCGAACAGGAATTCGGCGAGGCTCTTGGTGAGCTCGGTCTTGCCGACTCCGGTCGGGCCCAGGAACAGGAAGGAGCCGAGCGGGCGGTTGGGGTCCTGGAGCCCGGCGCGCGAGCGGCGGACCGCGGTCGCGACCGCCTTCACCGCTTCCTCCTGGCCGATGACGCGCTTGCCGAGCTCCTCCTCCATCTGGAGCAGCTTCTCGCGCTCGCCCTCCAGCATCCGCTCCATCGGAATGCCCGTCCAGCGCGCGACCACCGAGGCGATGTCCTCGGCCGTCACTTCCTCGCGAAGCATCGCGCTCTCGGTCGCGGCCTCGGCTTCGGCCAGTCTCTTCTCGAGGTTGGGGATGGTGCCGTAGGCAAGCTCGCCGGCCTTGGCGAGGTCGCCGGCGCGCTGCGCCTGCTCCAGCTCCAGCCGGGCGCGGTCGAGCTCCTCCTTGATCTTGGCTTCGCCGGCGAGCTTCTCCTTCTCGGACTGCCAGCGCTGGGTCAGCTCCGACGACTGCTGCTCGAGATTGGCAAGCTCCTCCTCGAGCGCGGCGAGCCGGTCCTGCGAGGCGCGGTCCTTCTCCTTCTTCAGCGCTTCCCGCTCGATCTTGAGCTGGATGATGCGCCGGTCGAGCGTCTCGATCTCCTCCGGCTTGCTCTCCACCTCCATGCGTAGGCGGCTCGCCGCCTCGTCCATCAGGTCGATCGCCTTGTCGGGCAGGAAGCGGTCGGTGATGTAGCGGTTCGACAGCGTCGCTGCCGAGACGATCGCGCCGTCGGTGATCCGCACGCCATGGTGGAGCTCGTATTTCTCCTTGAGGCCGCGCAGGATCGAGATCGTGTCCTCCACCGTCGGCTCGCCGACGAACACCGGCTGGAAGCGCCGCTGCAGCGCCGGGTCCTTCTCGACATGCTTGCGGTATTCGTCGAGCGTGGTCGCGCCGATGCAGTGCAGCTCGCCGCGGGCGAGGGCGGGCTTCAGCAGGTTCGACGCGTCCATCGCGCCCTCGCCCTTGCCGGCGCCGACCAGCGTGTGCATCTCGTCGATGAACAGGATGATGTCGCCCTCGGCCTGGCGAACCTCGTCGAGCACGCCCTTCAGCCGCTCCTCGAACTCGCCGCGATACTTCGCGCCGGCGATCAGCGAGCCCATGTCGAGCGCGAGCAGGCGCCGGTCCTTGAGGCTGTCGGGCACGTCGCCGTTGGCGATGCGCAGCGCCAGCCCCTCGGCGATGGCGGTCTTGCCGACGCCCGGATCGCCGATCAGCACCGGATTGTTCTTGGTGCGCCGGGCGAGGATCTGGACGGTTCGGCGGATCTCCTCGTCGCGGCCGATCACCGGATCGAGCTTGCCCTCGCGCGCCGCGTCGGTGAGGTCGCGGGCGAACTTCTTGAGCGCGTCGTAGCGGTTCTCGGCGGACTGGGTGTCCGCGGTCCGCCCGCCGCGCAGCTCGTTGATCGCGGCGTTGAGCGCCTCGGGCTTCACGCCGGCGTCCTGCAGCGCCTTGCCGGCATCGCCCCTGGCCATCGTCAGCGCGAGCAGCAGCCGCTCGACGGTGACGAAGCTGTCGCCCGCCTTCTGGGCGATCTGCTCGGCCTGGTCGAGCACCCGGATGGTGTCGCCGTCGAGCGCGGGCGCGGAGGCGGCGCCGCTCCCCGACACCGCCGGGATCTTCGCGAGCGCCTCGTCGGTCTCCCGCCGCGCGGCTTCGGCGCTTCCGCCGGCGCGCGCGATCAGGCCCGCCGCCATCCCCTGCTCGTCCTCGAGCAGAGCCTTCAGCAAATGGACCGGCGCGATCCGCTGATGGTCCATCCGCACCGCGACCGTCTGCGCCGACTGCAGGAACCCGCGCGCCCGCTCAGTGAATTTCTCAAGGTTCATATCGCCCTCTAAACTGCCTTCACGCGATGTAGTGTTGCTCTCCTGCAACACAAGATGAGGCCGGACTAAAGTGCGGCGGCGCCGAACCTCTCCTGCGCCGCTTCCGGCGTATTGCGTGGCTAAACCGCCTCGTTATGGTGCGCTCCGACCGGGACTCGGAGATTTTTCATGCGTTTGCTGCTTCCGTTTGCGCTTCTCGCCGCCATGACGCTGCCGGGCTGCATGACCGCCGCCCCCGCCGACGCGCCCGCGACCGCCGCCGCGCCGGCCGCGCCGGCCGCCGCCACCACGGCGCCGGTGCAGCAGCTCGTGCAGAAGGTCGACATTCCCTACCAGAGCTTCACCCTCGACAACGGCCTTCGAGTCATCGTCCATGAGGATCGCAAGGCGCCGGTGGTGGCGGTTTCGATCTGGTATAATGTGGGGTCGAAGGACGAGCCGCCGGGTAAGACCGGCTTCGCGCACCTGTTCGAGCACCTCATGTTCAACGGTTCGGAGAACGCTCGGGGCGACTATTTCGAGCCGCTGCGCGAGATCGGCGCGACCGACTTCAACGGCACCACCTGGTTCGACCGCACCAACTATTTCCAGACCGTGCCGACGCCGGCGCTGGAGCGGGCGCTGTTCCTCGAGAGCGACCGGATGGGCCACCTGCTCGGCGCGGTGACCCAGGAAAAGCTCACCAACCAGATCGGAGTCGTCCAAAACGAGAAGCGCCAGGGCGACAACGAGCCGTTCGGCCTCGTCGAATATGCCCAGCTCGAGGCGCTGTTCCCCGATCGCCACCCCTATCGCCACTCGACCATCGGATCGATGGCGGATCTCGATTCCGCCAGCCTCGAGGACGTGAAGCAGTGGTTCCGCGACAAATACGGTCCCAACAATGCGGTGCTGGTGCTTGCCGGCGACGTTTCGGCGGCCGAGGCGCGGCCGCTGGTCGAGAAATATTTCGGCGGGATCCCGCGCGGGCCGGTGAACCAGCCGGCCTCGGCGAGCGTGCCGACCCTGCCGGCGCCCAAGTCCGAGGAGATGAAGGACCGGGTCGCCAATACGCGGCTCTACCGCAACTGGGTGGTGCCGGGCATGCTCGACCCCGAGATCGTGCCGCTCGACGTCGCCGCGACCGTGCTCGGCGGCCTGTCGAGCTCGCGTCTCGACAACGAGCTGGTCCGCAAGGAGCAGACGGCGGTGCGCGTCTCGGCCGGCGTCCAGGCGTTCCACCGGGTCAGCCTGTTCGAGGTGCAGGTCGACGTTAAGCCCGGAGTCGACGCCGATTCCGTGGCGCGCCGGCTGGACGAGATCATCGCCAACTTCATCCAGGAAGGCCCGACCGACGACGAGGTTCAGCGGGTGGTGATGCGCGACGTTTCCGGGCGCATCCAGGGGCTGGAGCTGGTCGGCGGCTTCGGCGGCAAGGCCGTCGCCCTGGCCGAGGGCGCGCTCTACGCCGACGATCCCGAATATTATAAGAAGCAGCTGCTCGCGCTGGGCCGGGTGACTCCGGAGCAGGTGCGCGCGGCGATGCAGAAGTGGCTGACCCGGCCGGTCTACGCGCTGCGCGTCGTTCCCGGCGACCGCTCGGCCTATGAGGAGGCGAAGGCCTCGCAGGGCGGCGCCGCCAGCCAGCGGCCGCGTTACTACCGCCAGCCCGAACCCGGCGAGCAGCCGATGGCGCCGCTACCCTACCAGCAGCGGCCGATGCCGCAGGTCGGCGAGATCGCCAATCTCGACTTCCCGGACATCGAGCGGAGCCAGCTGTCGAACGGGATTGCGGTCGTCTACGCGCGCCGCGATGCGGTGCCGGTGACCCGGGTGGCGGTCGAGTTCGATGCGGGCATCGCGGCCGACCCGGCGAGCAGGCTCGGCACTCAGACGCTGATGCTCAACCTGCTCGAAGAGGGCACGACCAGCCTCAACTCCATCCAGCTGGCGGAGGCGCAGGAGCGGCTCGGCGCGAGCATCAGCGCGGGCGCCTCGCTCGATCGCACGGCGGTGACCTTGTCGGCGCTGACTCCGAACCTGGCGCCGTCGCTCGACCTGCTCGCCGACGTCGTCAAGAACCCGGCGTTCGAACCGTCGGAGATCGAGCGGCTGCGCGCGCAGCAGCTGGCCGGCATCGCCAGCGAGCTTACCCAGCCCAATGCGATGGCGCTTCGGGCGCTGCCGCCGCTGATCTATGGCCCCGGCCATCCTTACGGCAAGCCGTTCACCGGCTCCGGCAACGCCGACGCGGTGCAGGCGGTGACCCGCGAGGATCTGGTCAACTTCCACCAGGCGTGGATCCGCCCCGACAATGCGCAGATCTTCGTGGTCAGCGATCAGCCGCTCGCCGAGCTGCTGCCGCAGCTTGAGGCGCGGTTCGGCGGCTGGACCGCCCCGGCGGTGCCGAAGGGCGCCAAGAACTTCGCCGCCGCGCCGCCCGCGCCGCGACCGCGGATCGTGCTGATCGATCGGCCGCAGTCGCCGCAGTCGGTGATCCTCGCGGGCGCCGTCCTGCCGGTGCGCGGCACCGAGGACATATTGACGCTGCAGGCGGCGAACGAGGTGCTCGGCGGCAACTTCCTGTCGCGGATCAACATGGACCTTCGCGAGACCAAGGGCTGGTCCTACGGCTCGCGCAGCAGCCTGAACCTGCTCGAGAACCAGGTGCCGTACATCATCACCGCGCCGGTGCAGGGCGACAAGACGGGCCCCGCGATCCAGGCGCTGATGGACCAGATCAGGGGCTTCACCACCAACCGCGGAGTCACTCCGGCCGAGCTCCAGCGGCTGATCAACGGCAATACCCGCCAGCTCGCCGGCAGCTTCGAGACCTCGGGAAGCATCCTTGGCGCGCTTCGCACGATCGAGCTGCTCGACCGGCCGGACGATTATTACGAGACGATCGCCGACCGCTACCGCGGCATGACCGCGCAGGTGCTCGACCAGTCGGCTCGGCGGGTGATCGATCCGCGGCAGCTGACCTGGGTGGTCGTCGGCGATGCCGCCAAGGTGCGCCCGCAGCTGCAGGGGCTCGGGCTGCCGATCGAGACGATGACGCTGCGCTGATCCCCCTCCTCCGGCCGGGCCGGGGGAGGATCAGGCGATCAGTCGGGTGACGTGGCCCATCTTGCGACCGGGGCGCGCCTCGCCCTTGCCGTAGAGGTGGACGTGGGCGGCTCGGTCGGCGAATAGCTCGCGCCACCGGTCGACGTCGTCGCCGATCAGGTTGCGCATCTCGACCCGCGGGACGACCAGGGCGGTTTCGCCGAGCGGCAAGCCGCAGATCGCCCGGATATGGTTCTCGAACTGCGAGGTCAGCGCGCCTTCGATCGTCCAGTGGCCGCTATTGTGGACCCGCGGCGCCATCTCGTTGAACACCGCGCCCTCGGCCGCGGCGAAGAACTCCAGCGTCAGCACGCCGACGTAAGAAAGAGCGTCGGCGACCTTGCGGGCGAGCGCTTCGGCCTCGATCAGCGCGGGGCGCAGCTCCGGTCCCGCGGGCACTTCGCTGAGCGCGAGGATCCCGCCCGAATGGTGGTTTCGCGGCGCATCCCAGACGACGACCTCGCCCGAAGCCGAGCGGCACAGCAGGATCGAGAATTCGGCGCCGAAATCGACCAGGCCTTCCAGGATCGAGGGCGCGCCGCGCATCGATTCCCACGCCGCCCCGGCGTCGGCGGGCGCCATGATCCGCGCCTGGCCCTTGCCGTCGTAGCCGAAGCGGCGCGTCTTGAGGATGGCCGGGGCGCCGATCCGCGCCAGCGCGGCGTCCAGCTCCTCGCGGCTCGCGACCGGCGCGAAGCGGGCGGGGCGGCCGCCGAGCCGCTCGACGAACTCCTTCTCGCTCAGCCGGTCCTGGGCGATCTCCAGCGCCGCCGGCGGCGGGAACAGCTTCACCGTGTCGGCCAGCGCGTGGAGCGGATCGGCGGCGATGTTCTCGAATTCGTAGGTGGCGACGTCGACGCTGTCGCCGAAGCGGGCGAGCGCCTGCGCGTCGTCATATTCGCCGCGCGTGAAGCAGGCCGAGACCTCGGCCGCGGGCGGCGCTTCGTCGGGGGCGTAGATGTGGCATCTGTAGCCGAGCTGCGCCGCCGCCAGCGCCAGCATGCGCCCGAGCTGGCCGCCGCCGACGATGCCGATCGTGGAGCCCGGCGGGACCGTCATTCAGGCGTTTCGGCGACGCCGTCGCTCTGCTCGCGCCGCCAGCTTTCGAGCCGCCCCGCGAGCGCCGGATCGCCCGTCGCCAGGATCGCCGCCGCCATCAGCCCGGCATTGGCGGCGCCGGCCTTGCCGATCGCGAGTGTCCCCACCGGCACGCCGGCGGGCATCTGGACGATCGAAAGCAGGCTGTCGAGGCCGGACAGGGCCTTGGATTCGACCGGCACGCCGAGCACCGGGAGGCGGGTGAGCGAAGCGGTCATGCCGGGCAGGTGCGCCGCGCCGCCCGCGCCGGCGATGATCACCTTGAGGCCCCGGTCGACGGCCGATTTGGCATATTCGTAAAGCCGCTCGGGCGTGCGGTGGGCGGAGACGATTCGGGTCTCGTACGCCACCCCGAGCGCGTCCAGCATCTCGCCGGCGTGGCGCATCGTCTGCCAGTCGGACTGGCTGCCCATGATGATGCCGACAGGAGCCGCTTCGTCTGCCATTTGAGAACCTTTTGCCCGGCGAAGCAGCACCTCTTAACCGCGCCCTTTGCAGCGCGCAATTCGCAGTGTGTTAACGGGTGCGGGGCTAGAAGGACCGCCTGAAGCGGAAGGATGCTTGAGGTGCCCGAACAGTCGAACCTTGAGGCGAGCGCGCTGGCGGACGAGAATGCGCTGCTGCGCGCCTCGATCGCGGCGTTGCGCGATCGCGTGGCGGAGCTCGAGCAGCTCGCCGATGCCGACACGCTGACCCCGCTCCCCAACCGCCGCCGTTTCCTGCGCGAGCTCGAGCGGGTGGCGGCGGGCGTCGAGCGCCACGGCACGCCGGCCGCGGTGCTCTACATCGACGTCGAGAATCTGAAGGCGATCAACGACCGCCACGGCCATTTCGCCGGCGACGTCGCCCTCATCCACGTCGCCCGGCTGCTGGCGGGGCTGATCCGGGCGAGCGACATCGCGGCCCGCATCGGCGGCGACGAGTTCGGCCTGATCCTCGACCATCTCGACCACAACAGCGCGATCGAGACGTCTGAACGGATCGCGAAATGCATCGCCGGCGCCCCGCTCGACCTTGGCGGCGCCCAAGTGGCGCTCGAGGTCTCGATCGGCACCGCCGCGATCCTCAAGGGCGACGGGGTCGAAGACATCCTCCGCCGCGCCGAGCGCAACGTCTTCAGGGCGAAGAGCGGGGACTAGGCCGCTCCCGTTTCGGGGTGCCGGTCCTTCAGATAATAGCGGTCGGTCGCGTTCAGCGCCTCGTCGAGCTCGTAGACGATCGGCTGCCCGGTCGGGATCTCGAGCCCGGTGATCTCCGAGTCCGGGATCGCCGAGAGGTGCTTGACCAGCGCCCTCAGCGAATTGCCGTGGGCGGAGATCAGGACCCGCTCGCCCGCACGCAGCGCAGGGGCGATCCGCTCCTCCCAATAAGGCAGCACCCGAGCGATCGTGTCCTTCAGGCTCTCGGTCTGCGGGATGTCGATGCCGGCGTAGCGCCGGTCGCCGCTGAGGTCGAAGTCGCTCTGCGGATCGAGCGCGGGCGGGGGGATGTCGAACGAGCGGCGCCAGATCCGCACCTGCTCCTCGCCGACCTTGGCCGTCATCTCGGCCTTGTTGAGGCCGGTGAGGCCGCCATAATGGCGTTCGTTGAGGTGCCAGTTCTTCTCGACCGGCAGCCACAGCCGCCCCATCGCCTCCAGCGCGATGTTGAGCGTCTTGATCGCGCGCGCCTGCAGGCTGGTGAAGCAGAGGTCGAAATCGAGCCCGCGTGCCGCCATCAGCTCGCCGGCCTGCCGCGCCTCCTCGGCGCCGAGCTCGGTCAGGTCGACGTCCCACCAGCCGGTGAAGCGGTTCTCGAGGTTCCAGACCGACTGGCCGTGGCGGATGAGGACGAGGCGGGGCATCAGCGGCGGAACGGCAGTTCGTCGACGATCGCGTGGAGCGCGTCGAGGCAGGCGCGGCCGAGCAGGCGGCTGCGGTCGGGCGACCAGCCTTCGTCCGGGTCCGGCAGGTCGTCATTGTCCTTGAAAGGCATTTCCAAGGTCATCGAGATCGCCCCGAAACGCTCGGCGAGCTGGGCAGTGGACATCGACAAATTGGCCTTTCCCGGCGGCGGGATCTGGTAGCCCTTCTCGGTCTGGAAGTCGGGCGAGATCCGCACCAGCTCACGGCTGAAGCGGCTGAACAGCGCGCCCTGGCCTTCGGACCAGCTCGGAATCCCCTCGAAGCCGGCGAGGAAGTTGGCGGCGATCGCCTCGTCGCCGTGGATGTCCATCGCGAAATGGACTCCGGTCCGGTCCATCTCGTCGCGGACGTAGAGCACTTCCGGGCTGCGCTCCGGGGTGGGCTGGTGCCACTCGCGGTTGAGGTTGATGCCGACGGCGTTGGTCCTGAGGTGCCCGCGCCGCGATCCGTCCGGGTTCATGTTGGGCACGACGTGGAAGGTCGCCTTCTGGCGGAGCCGGCGGCTTACCGGGTCGGCATCGTCGAGCAGCTTCTCGAGCGCGCCCTCCATCCAATATTCGGCCATCGTCTCGCCGGGATGCTGGCGCGCGTAGAGCCAGGTCTGGACCGGCCCGTCGCCGATCTTGAAATAGTCGAGCTCCTGGCCGTCCAGAGTCTTGCCGAGCGATCGGTATTCGACCGCCGGATGCGCCGCCACCGAGGCGACGAAATCGTGGTGCCGCTCCATCGTGTACGGCGCGAAATAGGCGAACCAGGCGCTGTTCGCGGCCGGCGTGGCGCGGATCGTCAGGATGCCGCCCTCGTAGCTCGTCTCGACCCGCTCCCAATAATCGCGGTCGTGGCTCATGCAGGCGCGGTAGCCGGGCCAGCCGTGCGGGTAGGCGCTTTCGGCGCAGTTGAGGATGCGCAGCTCGACCGGCCGTCCGCCGGCGCCGGTCAGGCGGAAGAAGAACCACTGGTAGAAGTTGGACTTGTTGTCGCGTTCGATCTCGAGATCGACGCGGCTGCCCTCGATGGCGACGACGCAGATGTTGCCGCCATCGAAGGCGCTACTCACGGATAAATTCATCGGATCCTGATAGTGCGGCCCGACTCTCCGGGGAAGTCCCGAAACAGCGCCTCGGCCAGTCTTTCGACCGCCGCCGTCCGCTCCGCTGCGCTGCCCGCCGCAAGCCCCGCGCCGGCCGCCTTGCCTTCCCAGAAGACGCTTCCGTCGGAGCGGCGCTTGATGCGCACGTCCAGCGTCAGCCCGGTCGCGGTCTGCTGCACGTCGACGAGCGCCACCTGCTCGCTCTGGCCGACCGAATCGGCAACGGTCCAGCCGAGGCGGCCGAGCTGGCGCTGCACCGAGGCGGCGTAGCTGCCGAATTCGGCCGCGTTGGCGTCGGCGGGATCGAAAGCCTCGATCGCGATCTGGCCGCGCGCCACGGCCTGGCCGAGGTGGGTGCGGGTAACCTCGATACCGCCGCCCTCGCGGCCGCCGCCGATCCCGAGCGTCGAGCAGCCGGCCAGCGCCACGGCCATAAAAATCGCGCAGGCGCTTGAGAAAGCTGCTTTCATTCCGGTACCTCGTATCCAGGGGCGGTTTCGTGCTGCCCCTGTAACGATTTCGATGCGCTTTCGCTGCATCCTGGTTGAGAGGATCTTCCTGAATGACGACGCAGAACAAGCCCACCGTGCTGGTGACGGGGGGCGCCGGCTATATCGGCAGCCACGCGGTGCTGGCGCTGCTCGACTCCGGCTGGCCGGTGGTGGTGATCGACAATCTCGTCACGGGCTTTCGCTGGGCGGTGCCCGAGGCGGCGGCGTTGGTTGAGGGCGACATCGCCGATCAGGCGCTGGTGGCGCGGCTGATCGCCGAGCACGGGATCGGCGCGATCATCCATTTCGCGGGATCGATCGTGGTGCCTGAATCGGTCGAGGATCCGCTCAAATATTACGACAACAACACGGTCAGGAGCCGCTCGCTGATCGAAAGCGCCGTCAAGGGCGGCGTGCGCCACTTCATTTTCTCCTCGACGGCCGCGACCTACGGAATCCCCGAAAAGGTGCCGGTCACCGAGGACGCGCGGACCCAGCCGATCAACCCCTACGGCTGGTCGAAGCTGATGACCGAGCGGATGCTCGCCGACACCGCCTTCGCGCATCCGCTCAATTATTGCGCGCTGCGCTATTTCAACGTCGCCGGGGCGGACCCCAAGGGCCGCTCGGGCCAGTCGACCGCCGGCGCCACCCACCTGATCAAGGTCGCGGTCGAGGCGGCGACGGGCAAGCGCGGCCACGTCTCGGTCTACGGCACCGACTACGACACGCCCGACGGCACCGGTATCCGCGATTACATCCACGTCAGCGATCTCGCCGCTGCCCATGTCGACGCGCTCGAAAAGCTGATCGAGGACCCGGAGACGAGCCACGTCATGAACTGCGGCTACAGCCGCGGCTTCTCGGTGCTCGAGGTGCTCGACAGCGTCGATCGGGTCACCAACGTCAGGATCGAGCGCCGACTGGAGCCCCGCCGCGCCGGCGATCCGCCCGCGCTCGTCGCCGACAACGCCCGAATCCTCGCCACCCTGCCCTGGCGGCCCCGCCGCGCCGATCTCGACACCATCGTCGCCGACGCTCTGGCCTGGGAACGCAAGCTCGCCGAGCGCTAGCCACTGACTTTGTCCGCCGGCTCCCGTAGGATGCGCTCCGCTGGTCGAGGAGCCGCCGGTGCAGCTGGGCAGGGCAGAGGCTGAGGCGATCGCGCGGTCGGGAATGGCCGCGCTGCAGGCCGGCCGGGCGGCCGAGGCGCGGGCAGCGTTCCAGAAGGTGGTCGACGGCGGGCATCGCAGCGCCGCGCTGTGGCTGCTGCTCGCGCAGGCGTGCCGGCTCGGCGGCGACGAGGCGGCGGAGGCGCGGGCGGTCGAGCAGGTGCTGGCGCTGGAGCCGCGCAACCTGCGCGCGCTGCTGATGAAGGGCGACGCCTTCGGCCGGGCCGGCGACACGCGCGCGGCGACCAGTTTCTACCAGGCGGCGCTGCAGGCGGCGGCGAAGGCCGGTCCGCTGCCGCCGGGGCTTCAGGCCGATCTCGAGCGCGCCGAGGCGCTGACCCGGCAGGCGGGGAGCGGCTACGTCGCGCATCTCGAGGCCGCGCTGGCCCGGGCCGGGTTCGGCGAAGAATCGCGCGGCGAGCGCCTGCAGGAGGCGGTCGACATCCTGTTCCAGAAGAAGCAGGTCTATTTCCAGCAGCCGAGCGCTTTCTATTTTCCGCGGCTGCCGCAGATCCAGTTCTACGACCGCGAGGCGTTCGCCTGGGCCGGGGCGGTGGAGGCGGCCACGTCCGCGATCCGCTCCGAATTGCTCGCGGTGCTGGCGGACGAGGGCGCGTTCAGCCCCTATGTCGAAGCCGAGGCCGACCGCCCGCACCAGGATTTCCACGGCATGCTCGGCGATCCGAGCTGGAGCGCCTTCTATCTGTGGAAGGACGGCGACCGGGTGGGGGACAATGCGGCGCGCTGCCCCGAAACGCTGGCCGCGCTGGAAGCCGCGCCGATCACCCGCATCCGCACCCGCTGCCCCTCGATCCTGTTCTCGCTGCTGCGCCCCGGCGCGCACATCCCGCCGCACAACGGCATGCTCAACACGCGGCTGATCTGCCACCTGCCGCTGATCGTGCCGCCCGGCTGCTGGCTGCGGGTCGGCAACGAGAGGCGGGCGTGGGAGGAGGGGCGGCTGCTGATCTTCGACGACAGCTTCGAGCATGAAGCGATGAACGGCAGCGACCAACCGCGCGTGATCCTGCTGTTCGACGTGTGGCGGCCGGAGCTGAGCGAGGAGGAGAGGCGGGGCGTCACCGCGATCTTCGAGGCCATCGACTCGTTCGGCGCCGGCCCCGGCTGACCGCGCCTGGCGGGAAGGCGCGTTTACAGGCCCCGCAAATCTGGTAATCGCCCGCCGCTCGGCCACGGATCGGGTTGGAATCGATGACGACTTTGGGAATTCTCCTTTCGGCGGGCGTCGGGCTGGCGTTGCTGACCCTGTTTCTCGACGACTAGCAGGCGCCGCAAAGCTTGACTTGCGCGGCCGCCGCCCATAGGTGGGCGCCTTCGATTTCCCGCATTCGTCAGAACAGGCAGGCGTTACGGCCATGAAGATCCGCAACTCGTTGAAATCCTTGAAGTCGCGCCACCGCGACTGCCGCGTGATCCGCCGCCGGGGCCGCACCTACGTGATCAACAAGACCAACCGCCGCTTCAAGGCGCGCCAGGGCTGACCCGGGCAGGGCTGTAACCCCGTTCGTCGGACGAACGGATCGTGAGCGTCTCCCAGGCCACCGCCGTCGTCTTCGACTGCGGCAACGTCCTCTACGGGTGGGATCCCGACAGCTTCCTCGTCCGCCAGATCGCCGACGACGCGGCGCGGCTCAGGTTCATCGAAGACGTCGACCTGTGGGCGTGGCACGACACGCTCGACGGCGGCCGCCCGTTCGATGAGGCCGCGGCCGAGCTGTCCGAGAAATTCCCCGCTTACGCCGATCTGATCTCCGCCTGGGGCGAGCGCTTCGGCGAGACGATCAGCGACCCGGTGCCGGGCACCCACGCGATCGTCGAGGAGCTCGACGCCCGCGGCGTTCCGCTGTTCCTGATCACCAACTTCTCCGCCGAGTTCTGGAAGCCGTTCCATGAGAGGGAGCGCGCCTTCTTCAGCCGCTTCCGGAGCATCGTCGTGTCGGGCGAGGAGAAGCTGCTGAAGCCCGATCCGGCGATCTACTATCTGGCGCTTCAGCGCTTCGGCCTGAAGCCGGCGGAGGCGCTGTTCGTCGACGATCGCGAGATCAACGTCGAGGGCGCGCTCGCGGTCGGGATGCGCGCGCACCTGTTCACGAGCGCCGGCGATTTGCGGCAGCGGCTGGAGGCCGAGCGCCTGCTCTGAACTTTACGCGGCGTCGCGCTTTTGTTTCGGTCATGAGACAAAGATGGCCGGCACGGCTGTGGATCGTCCGCCACGGGCAAAGCGCGGGCAACGTCGCCCGCGACCTCGCCGATTCGGCGGGACACAGCGTGATCGACATCCAGCTGCGCGATGTCGACGTGCCGCTGAGCGCGCTCGGCCACCAGCAGGCGCGGGCGGTGGCGCACTGGTTCGCGGCGATGCCGGAGGACGAGCGGCCGGAGGTGATCATCTCCTCGCCCTACGTGCGGGCGCAGCAGACCGCCGAGGCGGTGTGCGCGGCGATCGGCGGCCTGTGCGGGACCCGCGGGCCGGTGACCGACGAGCGGCTGCGCGAGCGCGAGTTCGGCATCTTCGACCGCCTCACCACCGCCGGCATCGCCGAGCGCCACCCGGATCATGCCGCGCACCGCGCTTTGCTCGGCAAATTCTACCACCGCGCGCCCGGCGGCGAGAGCTGGGCCGACGTGATCCTTCGGCTGCGCAGCGCCGTCGACACCGTCAGCCTCCACCATGCCGACAAGCGCGTGCTGATCGTCTGCCACCAGGTGGTCGTCCTGTGCCTTCGCTACATCCTCGAGGAGATGGACGAGGCGGGCGTGATGGCGATCGACCGGCAGGGCGAGGTGCTCAACTGCGGCGTGTGCGAATATGAGTTCGAGCCCGACGATCCGGGCGGCTGCGCGCCGCGCTGGTGCGCTACAATTTCGCCGCTCCGCTGATCGAGGAGGACGCTCCGATCACGTCCGAGCCGGACGCGATGGTGGCCGCGCGATGAGCGGGCCGCCGGTGCCGCTCCCGAGCGGCGTGGAGGAGCTGGACGCCGGGCTGCTGCGCGGCCTGCCGCTGCCGCACCACCCCGACGACGGCGACAAGAACGAGCGCGGCCTGGCGCTGTTCATCGCCGGCAGCCGCGAGCTTTCGGGCGCGGCCCTGCTGGCGGGGACGGCGGCGCTCCGGGCGGGCGCGGGGCGGCTCCGGATCGCGACCGCGCAGAGCATCGCGCTCGGCCTCGGAGTCGCCATTCCCGAGGCGCGGGTGATCGCGTTCAGCGAGAATGAGGAGGGCTGCATCGATCACGGCGCGATCGAGGCGCTGGTGAAGAAATGCGAGGGCGTCGATTCGCTGACGATCGGGCCCGGCATGCAGGACGGCGAGGCGCTGGCCGACCTGGTCCGGACGGTGCTTGCGAGCGGCGGCGATTATCCGCTGGTGCTGGACGCGGCGGCGCTGCCGGTGCTGCCGCCGCTGGCCGAGGCGCTGCGCGGCTGGACGGGCGGAGCGATGCTGCTGCCGCACCGGGGCGAGATGGCGCGGCTGCTGGGCTGCGCCAAGGAAGAGGTCGAGGCCGACCCGCTCGGCTGCGCCCGCCGCGCTTCGCAGACCTTCGCGGCGGTCGTGCTGGTCAAGGGCGAGTATAGCTACATCGCCGCTCCGGACGGGCGCAGCTTCCGCTATCATGGCGGCGGCATCGGCCTCGCCACCTCGGGTTCGGGCGATACGCTCGCGGGGATCGTCGGCGGCCTCGCCGCGCGCGGCGCCGATCCGCTCACCGCCACGCTCTGGGGCGTCTACCTGCACGGCGAGTCGGGGCGCAGGCTCGGCTGGCAGGTCGGCCGGGTCGGGTTCCTGGCGCGGGAGCTGCTCGATCCCATCCCCCTGCTGATGGAAGGGCGCGGCTAGCCCTTCCTGAACTCCGAGGACTGGGCGGCCTTGTGCCGGTCGAGCTCGTCGCCGGCCAGCCGCACGATATGGACGACGTTGGTCGATCCGGTCATCCCGAACGGCACGCCGGCGGTGATGATCACCCGGTCGCCCGCTTTGGCGATGCTGTGGCGCAGCGCCATCCGCTTGGCCTTGGCGATCATCTCCTCGAAGCTCGCGACGTCGCGCGTGCGGACCGCGTGCGCGCCCCACAGCAGGCCGAGCCGCCGCGCCGTCTTGAGCGAGGGCGTCAGCACCAGCAGCGAAACGGTCGGCCGTTCGCGCGCGACCCGGCGCGCGGTCGAGCCCGAATTGGTGAAGCAGACGATCGCGGTCGCGCCGACGGTGCGGACGATGTCGCTGGCCGCGCGCGCGATCGCGTCGTTGGTGGTCGCGTCCGGAAGCGTCTCGGTGAAGTGGACCCGGGCGTAATGGCTCGGGTCGGATTCCACGCTGGTCGCGATGCGGTTCATGATCGACACCGATTCGAGCGGGAACTGGCCCGACGCGCTTTCCGCGGACAGCATGATCGCGTCGGCGCCGTCATAGACCGCGGTGGCGACGTCCGACACCTCGGCCCGGGTGGGCGAGGGCGAGGTGATCATCGATTCGAGCATCTGGGTGGCGACCACCACCGGCCGGCCGATCCGCCGCGCCGCCTCGACGATCCTTTTCTGGAGCGGCGGCACCGC
>DASWSP010000081.1:0-13309 GCA_036402575.1 Allosphingosinicella sp.
CCTACATTGGAAGCCCCGCCCCCGCAGCGCGCCGAATCAATCCTTGCCGCAGCGCGATAATGGGTCCAACCCGGACGGGTCCGGCGACGCGCCGGATCACTCCCGCAAAGGAAGCCGCGATGAGCACCGCCGAGGATTATGAGGCCAAGGCCGCCGAGGCGCTCGTGCAGCTCGGCGAGGCCAAGAGCGAGGGCGAACGGGTCCGGCTCAGGCGGGCGCGGGGCGTCTACCTGCGGCTGGCGGCCAATGTCGGCGAGGACGCGGCGCGGGCCGCCGCGCGCAAGCCGCTGCCGACCAGGAAGCCCGAGCGCAAGGTCGGGACCGGGCTGTTCAAGTGAGCCGCGCCGGGCCGCGGTAACCCGCCGGCCGCCGGGGCGTTCCTCCCCGCGCCTGAGACAGGCAACATCCCCGCTTTACGGGCGCTCCGCCGGACCGAATGCGGGGCGCCTTTTTTCGTAGCGCGGCGAGCGGCACCAACCGCGCGGACGCGGCGTTGTGCGGGGATGGCTAAGAACAACGGAAAGACCGCGGGCAAGCGGGTGAAGCAGGTGGGCGCGGCTTTGGTCGAGGCCGACGGCGCGGTGGCGGCGGCGGTCGAGCCCTATCGCGAGACGCGGCTGGTGCGGACGGTGGCGCTGCTCTCCGAGCTTGGCGACCAGCCGCAGATGCTGGGGCTGTGCGCGGGCACGTTCGCGGCCGGGCTGGCGCGGCGCGACGCCCGGCTGGCGCGCGCCGGGGCGCGGATGGCGGCGGCGCACCTGGTCGCGACCGGCGCCAAGAACTTCGTCAAGCGGCGGATCGACCGGACGCGGCCGCGCGCCGACCGGATCCACGGGCTGAAGCCGGGGCGAAGCCAGGAGAAGGAGGAGACCAGCTTCCCCTCCGGCCACAGCGCCGGGGCGGCGGCGGTGGCGCGCGCGTTCGTCCGCGAATATCCGGAGCACCGGACGGCCGCCTATGCGGCGGCGGGGGCGATCGCGCTCGCCCAGATCCCGCGCTGCGCCCATTACCCGACCGACGTCGGTTCGGGGCTGGCGGTCGGGATCGCCGCCGAGGCGCTGGTCGACCGGCTGTTCCGGCTGGTCGACCAGCTTTAGCGGCGCGCGGCTAGCGGCTCACTTGCCCGCGGGGGCGGGCTCGAAGCTCGGCGCGGCCTGCGGCGCCGAGGTCCGGCTTGCGCCGCCGATCGCCGGGCGGCTGGCCGCGGCGCTGTTGACCACGCTGTCCGAGCCTTCGCTGCCGCCGCGCGCGCCCGCGCTTTCGCCCGGCGTGTAGAAGACCAGGATCTGGCGGCGATATTCGGGGGTGAACTCCGGATGGTTCTCGGGCTGGAAGCGCGGCGCGTTGGCGAGCTCCTCCTTGGAGATGTCGAGCGCGTAGCCGTCCTGCTGCTCGTCATATTCCAGCAGCGGCCAGGGCAGCGGGAACAGGCTCCGGCCGAAGCCGAGGGCGCCGCCGAACGACATCACCGCATAAGCGACTCGGCCGGTATATTTGTCGACCATGAAGTTCTCGATCCGGCCGAGGCTCTCGCCGTTGCGGCCGACGACGGGCGTGCCCTCGACTTTGCTGGAAGCGATCAGGCGGAGGTTCTCGTCGGTCTCGAGGCGAAGCTCGAAATCGTCCTCGGCCCGGCCGGTGCGGCGCCGGCCGGAGGAGAAATAGCGGTTGGCGGCGAAGGCCGCGCCGGCGGCGACCGCGGCGCCGGCGACTCCGATCCCGACCCGGTTCCAGCTGAAGCGGCCGCGGATCCGGCTGAGCTTGGCTTTCTGATACTGCTCGCCCAGATCGGCCGCCTCGAAGTCGCTGAAGATCAGCTTGGCCTGCTTGACCAGCGTCTCGTGCTGGGCGCAGGCGCCTTCGAACAGATCGATGAAGTCGCGGAACTCGGCCGTCCATTCGCTCGTGCCCTTGGCGGGACGATCGAGCCAGGACAGCGTCTTCCTGAGCTCCTTGTGGCGCGACTGGAGGTCGCTGACGATGGTGCGGCTGCGCTCCTCCTTCCGGAGCGGGGGCAGCAGCACGTCCTCGATCACCGCGAGGTGGCGGCGGACCTGGAGGTCGTAGAGGTCGAACTGGTTGTCGCGCCCGCCCGGGTCGCCGCCGTCGCTGCTCTTCAAGATGTCCTGGCCGAGCGAGTGAAGCTCGGCATGGTCGTGCTCGATATGCTTCCAGATGTTCATCGGGCTACTCCTGCCTGCAATTTCCGTGGGATCCCCATCAGGCCAACGGCGCGTCAGCGGGCATGTTCCGGCGCGTCGGCCAGACTGTGCGGAGGCGGAGACGGACACCGGCCCGTTCAGTCGAGGCGCAGCCCGATGCGCAAGGATCGGCCGGCGAGCGGCAGGCCGAGCTGGGGCGTGATGGTCCCGCCGAGCAGATTGTCGGCGGCCGCGGTGACCGACAGCCGGCGGCCGTTGCCGAGCCGGGCGAGGCGGTGGCGGGCGCGAAGATCGAGATGGGTGCCCGGCGGCAGCCGGACGATGCTGCCGTCGCCGGCAAGATCGATGGCGGGGCCGGAGCGGCGCACCTCGGCGCGCAGGGAAAAGGCGTCGGACGGCTCGTATTCGATCGCGCCCCCAGCCTCGTACGAAGGCCGCTGGATCAACCGGCGCGGGGCGCCGCCCGCCTCGTCCGAACGCGCCCTCAAAAAGGTGCCGAACAGCTCCAGCGCGAAGCCCCGCGCCAGCGCTGCGGTAAGCGCGGCGTCGACTCCGTAGCTCCACGAGCCGGGCAGGTTGAAGCGCTGGCGCAGCGACCGGCCGCCGGCCTGGACGACGCGCTGGCTGAGCGTGTCGTCGCTGCGCGCGAGGAACGGGTTGACCACCACGCGAAGCCCCGGGAGCGCCCAGCCGAGCTCGGCATCGGCGAGCCAGGCGGTCTCCGGCGCCAGATCGGGGTTGAGCAGGAAACGGCCGAGCGCTTCGCCGTACAGCTCGCGCGGGGTGGGGAAGCGGGTGCGGCGGCCGCCCGATAGGGTGAGGTCCAGCCCGCGGCCGAGCCTCGTCCGAACGGCTGCGGAGAAGGCGATCGCGGCAAGCGCCGCCTGGGCCGGCTTGTCTCCGGTCAGCGGAGTCTCCGAGCGGTCGTAGGCGAGCCCGACGGTGGCGTCGGCGGGGCCGAGCGGCAGGTCCGCCTCGGCGCCGAGGCTGAACAGGTTCTGGCGGTAAAGCAGCTCCGGCCCGGGCGCGGCCGACGGCAATGGCGTGTCGGCCTGGGCGTGACGGCTGGTCTGGGCGGTGGCGCTGAGGCGCAGCGTCAGCGGAGCGAGCGGCGCCGACAGCGTCGCCCGGCCGCCGAACGTGTCGTCCTCATCCTCCTGGCGCGCGGTGCGGCGGGTGTAGCTCGGGTCCGAATATTGGTCGATCGTCTGCCCGAACCATTGCCGCCAGCCGACCAGCCGAAGCGCCGACTTGCCGCCCAATGCCAGGTTGGAAGCGAGGATGAGCTGGGTCAGCGCGATGTTTGGATAGCGCCAGTAGCGGGGGCTGACGAGCGACGCATCGGCCGGGCTTTCCGGAGCGATCCCGCGGCGGGCGGCGTGATGGAGCAGCAGGGCGCGGCCGGTGAAGGGACCGCTCGCGTAGCCGACCGCGCCGAACAGCGCGCCGGCATCGGCATCGGTGTTGGTTCGGCGATCCGAGCCGCCGAGGCCGGAGAGGCCGCTGGCCGATTCCGCGTCGCGGGTGAAGCCGGCGGCGGCGCCGACCAGGGCAAAATCGCCGACCGGGCCGCCGGCGACGAACGAGCCCTCGCGCAGCCCCAGCGTGCCGGCCCGCGCCGTCGCCTCGAGCAGCGGCTCCTCGCCGCTGCGGGTCCGGAGGTCGACGACCCCGGCGACGGCGTTGGGCCCATATTCGATCGGCGCCGCGCCCTTGACGACCAGCACCTCGCCGAACAGCCCGGCGGGGACGATGCCGATGTCGGCGCGGCCGTCCCACGGCACCGCGAGCGGCGCGCCGTCGAGGAAGATCTGGGTCTGGCGCTCGTCGGCGCCGCGCACCCGGGCGATCGTCTCGCCGCGCGAGTTGGTGCGGGCCGAGACTCCGGGGAGGCCGCGCAAAGCCTCCGCGACGCTGCGCGGCTGGCGCTCGGCCAGCGCCTCCGCCTGGAGCCCGGTCGCGGGCGGCAGCACGCGATCCTCGGCAGGGGCGGCGGTGATCAGGATCGTGCCCGGCTCCGCGACGTCGCCCGCGCCGGCGTCGGCCGCCGATGCGCTGCCAAGCAGAAGCAGGAAAAGGGTGCACGACAACGCTGAAGCCCGGTTCCGTCGTTCCTGGAGGACCGCATTGGGGCTCCTCGCGCGGGTTTAGCATCGAACAGCGCCTGGCGCCACGAAGGGCCGGGCCGGGCCGGGCCGGGCCGACGGGCAAACTTGCCGCGGCAGGGGGGCGGGTCTAGGGCAAGGCATGTTCCAGTATCGCCGGAAGGTGCCCGTGCCTCTTTTCCCGATCCCGCGTGCCGCCGTGGCGGCGCTCGTCCTTCTCCTCGCCGCCTGCTCTGGAAATGACGCCAAGACGCAAAGCGCGTCGGGCGAGCGGACGGTGGCGCCGGTGCTGCTGACCGAGGACGCGAAGGACGTGCACAGCTTCGCTCGGCCGGAGCTGGCGCGGGTCACCCATGTCGCGCTCGACCTCGTCACCGACTTCGCCGCCAAGCGCATCGGCGGGACCGCGACGCTCGACCTGCAGGCGGCGCCGAACGCGGCCGCGATCGTGCTCGACAGCAAGGGGCTGGAAATCCAGTCCGTCACCAATTCCGCGGGGCAGAAGCTGCAATGGGCGCTTGGGCAGGCCGATCCCAACCTGGGCCAGCCGCTGACCGTCCAGCTCGACGGCGCCGAGCAGATCAAGATCGCCTACAAGAGCGCGCCGAACGCCGAGGCGCTGCAGTGGCTGAGCCCCGCGCAGACCGCCGGCAAGCGCCACCCGTTCCTGTTCAGCCAGGGCCAGGCGATCCTCAACCGCACCTGGATCCCGACCCAGGACAGCCCGGGCGTGCGCCAGACCTGGGAGGCGCGGATCGTGGTGCCGGAGCCGCTGAAGGCGGTGATGAGCGCGGAGAACCTGACGCCCGAGGGCGAGAAGGTCGACGGCGGCCGCGCCTTCCGCTTCCGGATGGACAAGCCCGTCGCGCCCTATCTTATCGCGCTGGCGGCGGGCGACCTTGCCTTCCAGCCGCTCGGGCCGCGCACCGGGGTCTATGCCGAACCATCGGTGCTGAAGGCGGCCGCGTTCGAGCTTGCCGACACCGAGAAGATGGTGACGGCGGCGGAGCAGCTTTACGGCCCCTACCGCTGGGGGCGCTACGACATGATCGTGCTGCCGCCCGCCTTTCCATTCGGCGGCATGGAAAACCCGATGCTGACCTTCCTGACGCCGACCATGATCGCCGGCGACCGGAGCCTCGTCAGCCTGATCGCGCACGAACTCGCGCACAGCTGGTCGGGCAACCTCGTCACCAACGCGAACTGGGCCGATTTCTGGCTCAACGAGGGCTTCACGACCTACTTCCAGAGCCGGATCATGGAGAAGCTCTACGGCAAGGAAGCGACCGACCGCGAGATCTCGCTCGGTTGGGACAGCCTTCAGTCCACCGTCGCGGCGCAGGGCGGAGCCGCCGATCCGCGCACGGCGCTGCACCTCGACCTGGCCGGGCAGAACCCCGACGACGGCATGAACGACATCGCCTATGAAAAGGGCGCCGCCTTCCTGCGCACGATCGAGCAAGCGGTGGGGCGCGATCGGTTCGACGCCTATCTCAAATCCTATTTCGAGCGCCACGCCTTCCAGCCGATGACGGCGCGGCTCTTCCTGGCCGACCTGCGCCAGAACCTGATCAAGGGGGACCAGGCGCTCGAGCAGAAACTGTCGCTCGACGAATGGGTCTACCGGCCCGGCATCCCGGCCAATGTCGCCCCGCCGCCGACCGAGGCCTTCGCCGCCGTCGACGCGGCGCTTCGCGGCTATGCCGCCGGCGGTCCGCTGTCGGCCGTGCCGTTCGGGCAATGGACGACGTCGGAGCGGCTGCGCTTCCTCAACGGGCTGCCGCGCGAGCTGCCGGCGGCGAAGCTGGCCGAGCTCGACCGCAGCTTCGGCCTGTCGGACATCCGCAACAGCGAGGTGCTGTTCGCCTGGCTTCAGCTCGCGATCGCCAACCGCTACGAACCGGCGGTGCCGGCCGTCGAGCGCTTCCTCACCAGCATGGGCCGCCGCAAGTTCGTCGATCCCCTGTTCAAGTCGCTGGTCGCCGAAGGCGAATGGGGCCGCCCGATCGCGACGCGGGTCTACGCCCGCGCCCGGCCGAGCTACCATGCCGTCACCACCGGCACGGTCGACAAGACGCTCAAGGGCAGCTGAGTCCGCCCTTTCGAGCGATCGATGGAGAGGCGGCGACGGCCGCCATTCGACACGCTCTTAACTATCCATCAAAACTCTGCGGCTAGGAAGGTTCGTCACGACCAGCTGGCATTGGATGGCGATGTATCAGTCTCCCGTTACCGTAGACCCGCCCGCGCAGGAGGCTCCCCACGCGGAGGTGCCGGAGGAGGACGTCGTCGACATTGCCTATGACGACGGTAACCATCGTCTTCGCGAGGCTCATCTCCAGAATGGCCAGGCCGAGGTTTCGGCGCTGTTCGCCCCCTATTTCGCGGCCGCCGGCATCGGCTCGTCGCTGCTCGTCGCCTGGGGCCTGTTCGGCAACGTCCTGCTGCCGCTGCTGATCGGCTGGATCGCCGTCGTCGGCGCCCTCCACTGGTTCACCTGCCGCCGAGCGCTCGACGCCGGTTCGTCCGCCGGCAGCCGCAGCGCCAAGCTGCGCCCGCAATGGCAGCCGATCGGCGAGGCGGTCGGCCTCGCCATGATCTGGTCGTCGCTGCCGACCTACGCCTTCGCCACCCAGACCAGCGACGTCCAGGTCGTGATCGGCGGCGCGATGGGAGCGATGATCATCGCAGCGATCGCGCTGTCGGCCGTTCCCAAGGCGGCGATGGCGTGGATCGCAACCCTCACGGCGGCGCTCTGCGTCGCTTATTATTACGGCAGCCCGACGCTCGATCCCAAGCTCGCCGTCACCATCATCGGAGTCGCCGCGATCGCGATCTTCGGAGTCGCGCGGCTGACGCGCTGGACCTACGGCCAGCTCCAGTCGATGGCGAAGGTGCGCACCCAGGCCGAATCCGTCCGCCTGCTGCTGCGCGAATACGAGCATCGCGGAGTCGGCTGGCTGTGGCAGGTCGATAGCGAGAACCGAGTCGTCTACATCTCGTCGCGGATGACCGCCTTGCTCGGCCGCTCGGTCAGCCAGCTGATGGGCCATTCGCTGCCCGCCTCATTGGGCGGCAACAGCGCGCTCGGCCGCACCCTGCTCGCCCGCCAGCCCTTTTCGAACCTCGAGATGGAGCTGCGCACCCGCCGCGGCACCCGCTGGATCAGCCTGGCCGGCGATCCGATCATCGACATGGCCGGCCAGTTCCAGGGCTTCCGCGGCGTCGGATCCGACATCACCGAGGTCAGGAAGACGCAGGAGCGCCTGACCAACCTTGCCAACATGGACGTGCTTTCCGGCCTTCCCAACCGCGGCCGCGTCCGCCAGCTGCTCGGCGAAGCGCTTTCCACCGCCCAGGGGAGCAATGTGCCCTGCGCGATCATGTTCCTCGACCTCGACGGCTTCAAGCCGGTCAACGACACGTTCGGCCACCCCAAGGGCGACGCGGTGCTCAAGAGCGTGGCCCAGCGCCTCGTCAAGGAGGTCGGCGATTCCGGCCATGTCGGCCGAATGGGCGGCGACGAGTTCGCGATCGTGATCCGCGACGCGCAGGGCCGCAAGACGGTCGAGAACCTCGCCCAGCGCCTGATCGATTCGGTCGCCGAGCCCTATTTGATCGACAAGATCGAGATCAAGATCGGCGTGTCGATCGGCTGCGCGTTCGGGCCGTTCGACGGCCAGAGCGTCGACGACCTCATCCAGAAGGCCGACCTCGCGCTCTACCAGGCCAAGAACCAGGGCCGCGGCACCTGCTGCTATTTCAACGCCGACATGCAGAGCGTGGCCGAGCACAAGCTGAAGCTCGAGCAGGACCTCGCCAACGCGATCACCTCGAACCAGCTGCGGCTGCTCTACCAGCCGCTGATCAGCGCGGCGGACCAGAGCCTGGTCGGCTTCGAGGCGCTGATCCGGTGGCACCACCCGACCCGCGGAATCGTGCCGCCCAACGACTTCATCCCGCTCGCCGAAGAGACCGGACTCATCATCCAGCTCGGCGACTGGGTGATCGAGGAGGCGTGCCGCGCCGCCTCCACCTGGCCCGAGAACATCACCGTCGCGGTCAACATCTCGGCCCGCCAGCTGGTGACCAGGGCGCTGCCGGCGACGGTCAGCAACGCCCTCTCCCGCTTCCGGGTGCAGGCCAACCGGCTCGAGCTGGAAGTGACCGAGACCGTGTTCCTCGAGGATTCGGAAGGCTCGCTCGACGTGCTCAAGCGGCTCCGCGCGCTCGGCGTCGGAATCGCGCTCGACGATTTCGGCACCGGCTATTCCTCGCTCGGCTATCTGAACAAGGCGGTGTTCCACAAATTGAAGATCGACGGCTCGTTCGTTCGCGAGGCGGCGGTCAACAAGGAGACGGTGGCGATCATCCAGTCGATCGTGCAGCTCGCCAAGAGCTTCCGGATGACGATCACCGCCGAAGGGGTCGAGACCGCCGACGACTTCACCCGCATGCGCGACCTGGGCTGCCACCAGATCCAGGGCTATCTGTTCGGCCGGCCGATGAGCTACGAGCGCGCCACCGAGCTCGTCCACGGCGCGCCGAGCCGCCTCACCGCCTAAGCCGGTTGCCGCGCGCGCCGGCGCGGCATATCTCGCGCTCCATCATGATGGAGGCGAACATGCTGAGACTCTGCACGGGCGCGGCGCTGCTGGCCGCGCTGGCCGGCTGCGGCGGCGGTGAGGAGCAGGCGACCAGGAGCGTCCAGCCGACCAGCCCCTATGTCGAGAAGCTCAAGGGGCTGAGCGAGATGAACCGGGGCCTCGCGCTGCGGCGCGCGATCCTGGACACCGGCGGCACCTGCAAGCGCGTCGACGTCTCGGGCTTCCAGGAGGACTACAAGAACATGTCGATGTGGACCGCGCGCTGCTCCGACGGCAACGACTGGGCGGTGTTCATCGCGCCCAATGGCGACGTCCAGGTGCGCGGCTGCGCGGACCTGGCGACGCTCGGCCTGCCCGCCTGCCGCTTGGTCAGTCGCACTTCCTGACTTCGCGATACTCGCCGGGAGCGGTCTGCTCGCGGACCGTGACGCAGGGGCCGTCCTTGACCTCCTCCTTCCACGATCCGTCGGGGCTGGCGACGCGGTTCCCGCGGGGCACGCGGCGGCCGTTGCGGATCTCGTAGGAGAAGGTCTCCGGCGTCTTCGCGCCGTTCTTGCCGCCCTTCTGCGCGAGCGCGGGCGCCCAGCCGCCCAGCGCCAGCACGGCCGCGGCGGCGGCGAACGCTCCCAGCGTCAGATGCAAGGGTTTCATGGACCTGTCCTTCAAAATCAACGCGACTAACCTACTCTTCAACGCGCGAGCCGCCAAATCGGTGCGTTGACGGGCCGAGTGCAGGCTAAGCAACCGCGGCTTGTGCAAATAAATGCTGCACTGCAGCAACATCGTTCCTACATGTCGGTTTGACCATTTCGGCGCCGCCAATCGGCCCCGCGCCGAGCCAGGAGATGTATGCGCGTATCCAAGACGATCAGCCGGCTCAACAAGGTGCGAAAGAGCCTCGAGGCCTTCACCCCTGCCGAACCCGCCGTCGAGCGGCTGTCCGATCTCACCGGCCTCACCGACAATCCCGGCAACCTGCGCGGCCGCTTCTATGTCCCCGAGGGATTGGAAGGGGGGGCGGCGCTGGTGGTGGTACTGCACGGATGCACGCAGAATGCGGCGGTGTACGACCACGGCTCCGGCTGGTCGCGGCTGGCGGACCGGCACGGCTTCGCATTGCTCTTCCCCGAGCAGCAGCGCTCGAACAACGCCAACCTGTGCTTCAACTGGTTCGATCGCGGCGACACCGCCCGCGGCCAGGGCGAGGCGGCCTCGATCCGCGACATGATCGCGGTGATGGGCGCCGCGCACGCGATCGACGAATCGCGCATCTTCATCACCGGATTGTCGGCCGGCGGCGCGATGGCGTCGGTGATGCTCGCCTCTTATCCCGAACTGTTCGCGGGCGGAGCGATCATCGCCGGCCTGCCCTACGGCTGCGCGGCCAGCGTCTCCCAGGCGTTCGGCTGCATGGGCGGCCGCGACAAAACCAGCCGCGCCGAGCTCGGCGCCCGGGTGCGCGCGGCCTCGGCCCACCAGGGCCCGTGGCCGAGGATCTCGATCTGGCAGGGCGGCGCCGACCAGACGGTGGTGCCGAGCAACGCCGAGGCGATCGTCCAGCAATGGGCGGAGGTCCACGGCCTTCCGGCCGAGCCGAGCGCCACCGACACGGTCGACGGCTATCCCCGCCGGGTCTGGCGCGGCGCCGACGGCGCCGAGCTGATCGAGGAATATGTGATCGGCGGAATGGCGCACGGCGCCCCGCTCGCGCCGGGCAGCGATCCCGGCCAGTCGGGCAAGGCCGGCGCGCACATGCTGGACGTGGGGCTGAGCTCGACCGACCGGATCGCGGCCTTCTGGGGCATCGCCCCGCCCGCGGCGGCGGCCAAGCCGCGCAAGGCCGCGGCCAAGGCCAAGCAAGCGGCGGCCCAGGAACCAGCGGCCAAGCGGGCGGCCCCGCGCCGGCCCGCGCGGCGCCCGAAGCTCCTGCCGACGCCGGTGTCCGACGTCCAGAAGATCATCGAGGACGCGCTTCGGGCCGCGGGCCTGATGCGCTAGGAGCCGGTGCGGGCGGTCCCGCCGCCCGCCACCGGGCGCGCCGCCGGCGGATCGCCCGAGCCGCCCTTGGCGCCGGCCAGGGCCAGGTCGCCGTTGCGGGTGATCGACCACAGGCCGATCAGGGCGGAGACATTGTGCTGGACGAAGTCGATCCGGACGGTCGGCTTGGCCGGGCTGCCGCCCCACCCGCCGTACAGGCGCTGCGGGTTGGGATAGAGGCCGGCATTGTCCGGCAGCCACTGGACCCGCATCCGGAACTGGCCGTTGCGCCGGGCGCCCAGCGCGAAGCGGTCCGCGGCCGCCTCGTCGCCGATCGCGCGGGCCAGCGCCCACGCTGCGGCGAGCGCCTCGCCCTTGGTCGCGGTCGAGGTGTAGCTGATCATCTTCCTCGGCTGGGCCGCGCCGATCCGCTGCGGATGCTCGGCGTCCGCGCCGAACTGGCGCTCGATCATGTCGTCGGCCTGAAGGTAGACGACCTTGCGGTAGGAATCGTCGCGGTGGAGCCGGTGGAGCTCGGCCAGCGCCATGGTCAGCCAATGATCGTGCCGCGGCACCTTGCCCGCCGCCGGGATGTCGCCGTCCTTGCGGTAGACCAGATATTGGGCGGCGCGCCTGGCGGCCTCCAGCCACGGGCCGTCGTTGAAGTCCTGCTGGGCGAGGCGGGTGAGGGCAAGCAAGGCTTCGCCCGGATAGAAGTCGGAGTCCGGGGTCAGCAGAAGCTCGTTGCGGCGCGCATCGAAGCTCTGGAAGTAGCGGCCGCGATCCTGCGGCAGCTCCATCGCCAGCATGAAGCGGGCAAGGCCGTCGATCAGCTTGTCATAGGCCGTGTCGCCCGTCACCCGCCGCCGCTCGAGCAGCGCCACCAGCGCCAGCGCCTGGCCGCCGAGCTTCATCCGGCCGCCCCAGACGAAGGCGCGGCCGCGAGCGCCGAGATCGACCGAATTGGCTTCGATCCAGCCGGAAGCCGCCTCCGCGGCCTCGCGGATCGCCTCGTCGCCGCCCTGGGCCGAGCGGGTGGCGCCGTACAGCTGCCAAAGCGAGTAGGTCGCGCCGGCGTGGCGGACCTCGTTATATTCGTCCTTCTCGTAGGAGTCCGACTGCGGCGCATATTCGTAATAAAAGGATCCGTCCTTGCGGATCGCGCCGGCGAGCCAGCGCCCGCCGAGCAGGGCGCGCTTGTAGGCGAGGTCGGCAAGCGGCTCCGGCTGCAATTCGGCGCGGCCGTCGAGCAGCGGCGCGACGTTGGGAGTGGGCGCCGACGAATTGGCGTTGCCGCAGGCGGCGAGCGTCAGCAGCGCGGCCAGCGCGAGCGGGAGCGGGGCGGATGCGTACCTCATGCCGCCGCTGATAGCAGACAAGGGTTAAAAGCGAGGAAAGCAGCCGCGCCGGCGAAGCGGCGGCCGCCTCATGGGCCTCCTCGTGCACTCGAACCAGAGCTAGGGCGGCGGCGGCATTCCCCAGGTGACCGACTGGGTGAGCACGCTGCGCGCAGGCTTGCCGGCGGCATCGATCGCCGGCCTGAACTTCGCCCGCTTCTGCAGCACGAAGCACGCCATCGCATCCAGCGAGGCGACGCCGCTCGTCTCCTCGACGAGGCAATCCGCGAGCGCTCCGGTTTCGTCGACCATCATCATCACCCGGCTGACGCCCGACGCCCCCTCCTCAAACGCGTCCATCGGGTAATCCCCGGTCGTGAAATAGTGGAAGAGCGGCTGCTCCGGCTCCGCCGTCCTCGCCAACGCCGCGGCGTCTCCGACATTCCAGTGACGGCGCAAATCCGCGTTGCACTTCTCCAGCCCGTCAAGCACCGCGCCGATCTTCGGCAGGGAAAAAAGCTCGTTCAGCGGTCCGCCGCTGATCGTGATCTCGCCGGTGCCCCGAAGTCCCGCAAGATGCGCGTTCGGGACGTTGATCCAGACGATCTCTCTCTTTTCCTTCGTTCCAAAGCGAAGTCCCGACGTCTTCAGCGCCTCGCCCGCCACCTTGACCGCGACGTCGAACTGGGAGGCGGGCGCGAACCGGCCCGGCCGCGCGATCACCAGGCGCACGACCTGACCGTTGGCGGAGGGGCGAAAGGCCAATGAGACCGGCGCCGAGTCGCTGCCATAGGGCTTGAAGGCCGTGCAGGCGGTCGCGCCGTAATCGAGCACCCAAGGCTTGACCGAGCGGTGCGCCTCCGGAGGCCTCGCGGCGGCGGCCGGCACCGCGCAAGCGGCCAGCACAAATGCCTGGAAACGCCTATTCATGCCTATTTGCGGCGATTATGGAGTTTAGGAACCCGCTAGGTCAAGGCGCGCACGGCCGCCATTCCGGCGAACAGCGCTCCGATAGAAAAGATGACTGATCCAAGGACATAGGCCACGAGCGCCGGCCATTCGCTCCGTTGCCACATCAGCGCGGCGTCGAGGCTGAAAGCCGAAAAGGTGGTGAAGCCGCC
>DASWSP010000082.1:0-9859 GCA_036402575.1 Allosphingosinicella sp.
GAGGCCGCCATTTCCTCCGCTCGGGCGGGGCATGGGCAAGGGGAGCCGCGGACACCAGCTTGGAGTGGCCTTGGGGGGCGCGGATTGATATGGCCGCCGAAATTGCTGGATCCCCCGACATGCTGAACCGTCCCACCGGCCGTCCCGACCGGCGCACCTTCGCCATCATCTCGCATCCCGATGCGGGCAAGACGACCCTCACCGAGAAGCTGCTGCTGTTCGGCGGCGCCATCCACCTCGCCGGCGAGGTCAAGGCGCGCGGGGCGAACCGGCGGGCGCGATCGGACTGGATGAAGATCGAGCAGCAGCGCGGCATCTCGGTCACCAGCTCGGTGATGACGTTCGAGCATGAGGGGGTGACCTTCAACCTGCTCGACACGCCGGGCCACGAGGACTTTTCGGAGGACACCTATCGGACCCTGACCGCGGTCGATTCGGCGGTGATGGTGATCGACGCCGCCCGCGGCATCGAGGCGCAGACGCGCAAGCTGTTCGAGGTGTGCCGGCTCAGGAACGTCCCGATCATGACCTTCGTCAACAAGGTCGACCGCGAGGGCAAGGAGCCGTTCGCGCTGCTCGACGAGATCGCCGAGGTGCTGGCGCTCGACGTCGCTCCGATGAGCTGGCCGGTCGGCATGGGCGGCACCTTCGAGGGGGTCTACGATCTGTCGCAGCACAGGCTGCACCTGCCCGCGCGCCACGATGGCGGCCATTTCGAAGGGGAGACGGAGCAGCTCTCCGGCCTTGAAGACCCGAAGCTTGCCGGCATCCTCTCGGCCGAGGGCCTGGCGAGGCTGCGCGAGGAGGCGGGGCTCGCGGTGGCGGCTTATCCGGCGTTCGATTCCGATGCCTATCTCAACGGCGACCTGACGCCGGTCTTCTTCGGATCGGCGCTCAAGGAATTCGGCGTCGGCGAGCTGATCGCCGCGCTGGCGGAGATCGCGCCGTCGCCGCTGCCGCAGCCCGCCGCTGCGGGCCCGGTCGATCCCGACCACGCCTTGGTCAGCGGCTTCATCTTCAAGGTCCAGGCCAACATGAACCCGCAGCACCGCGACCGGGTCGCGTTCATGCGGCTGTGCTCGGGCCGCTTCCGGCGCGGCATGAAGCTGCTCCAGCCCTCGACCGGAAAGTCGATCGCGGTGCACAGCCCGATCCTGTTCTTCGCCCAGAACCGCGAGCTCGCCGACGAGGCCTTTCCCGGCGACATCATCGGTATCCCCAACCACGGCACGCTCAGGGTCGGCGACACGCTGACCGAGGACGAGGCGATCCAGTTCACCGGCCTTCCGAACTTCGCGCCCGAGATATTGCGCCGAGTCGTGCTCGCCGACCCGAGCAAGACCAAGCAGCTGCGCAAGGCGCTCGACGACATGGCGGAGGAGGGGGTGACGCAGGTCTTCCATCCCGCGATCGGCGCCAACTGGATCGTCGGCGTCGTCGGCCAGCTCCAGCTCGAAGTGCTGATCTCGAGGCTTGAGGCCGAATACAAGGTCGACGCGCGTTTCGAGGCGTCGCCGTGGGACACCGCGCGCTGGATCGCATCGGACGACGAGGCCGACCTCAAGGCGTTCATCGCCGCCCACCGCGGCGCCATCGCCACCGATCGCGACGGCGCGCCGGTGTTCATGGCAAAGGACCTTTGGGAGCTCAATTATCACGAGAACCGCAACCCCGGGCTGCGCTTCACCGCGACCAAGGAGCGCAGTTGATCCCACCGGCGCGACTTGCGCCCGATCTAGGCCGAACGACGCCTCAACTTGCGCCGCTCGGGCCGCTATTACTTTCTCCCTAAAAACCAAAGCTTTGATTCAGACTGCTTTCAGCATAGACTGGTTGAGTCGTCTCGATTCCCCAGCAGCGGGGGCTTAGCTGCCAGTAACGGTAAAGTAGACGGTTGAATCGAAGCAGGGGGGGCTTTGATGCAGGATCGTGCCGTTGATCGTTTTAGCTCGGCAAAGGTCGCGCTGCTGGTCACGGCATCGGCGTTGCCGGGAGCGGCATTAGCCCAATCCACCCCCGCCGAACCCAGTCGCGAACAGGTCGAGCTGCCGACCCCGGACCGCCAGCCGCAGCGGCCGCGGGTCAGGATCGATGCGGACCGTGCGATCGAGGCCGCGCCCTGTCCGCTCGACCGCTTCGACATCAAGGTCACGATCAACACCGTCGCCTACAGCGGTGTCGGCGGCGGCCCGCTCGCGCCGGAGATCAGCGATCTGCTGGCAAGCGTTCCGCCGCCCCCCGCCGACGCGCAGGCGATCTCGGTGGTCTGCGAGATCCGCGACCGGGCGACGGCGGCGCTGCGCCGCGCCGGCTACGTCGCCTCGGTGCAGATCCCGCCGCAGACGGTGGAGACGGGGACGCTGCGGCTCGAAGTCGTGACCGCCCGCATCGTCAACGTCCGCGTGACCGGCGACGCCGCGCCCTACCGCGACACGCTGACGGCGCGGGTGGAGCAGCTCAAGGCGCTCGATCCGCTCAACGAGCACGACGCCGAGCGCGTGCTGCTGCTGGCCGGCGACATACCGGGGCTCGACGTCCAGCTCGCGCTCCGGCCCGCCGACACCCGGCCCGGCGAGGTGATCGGCGAGCTCAATGTCGACTACCGGCCCTATTCGGTCCTCGCCAACATCCAGAATTACGGCTCGCGCCAGCTCGGCCGCGAGGCCGCCTATGTCCGCGGCGAAGTGTACGGCCTGACCGGCTTCGCCGACGTGACCTATATCGGCGGGTCGAGCACCTTCGACTTCGAAGAGCAGCGCATCGTCCAGGCCGGCCACATCATGGGGCTCGGCAACCAGGGCATGACGCTGGGCGGCAGCTTCAGCTACGCCTGGTCGCGGCCCGACGTCGGCGAGCTCGACCTGCGATCGGAATCGCTGATCGGCGCAGTCGAGCTGGTGGCGCCGCTCTATCGCTCGCTGCTGCGCAATATCCGGCTCAGCACCGGCCTCGAGATCATCGAGCAGCGCACCCGCGTCTTCGAGGACGGCGACGGCACTCCGCTCAACCGCGACAAGCTGCGCGTCGCCTACCTGCGCGCCGACGGAGATTACCGCGATCCCTTTCTGGGCGGCGCCGGCAGCGAAGGCTTCTCGATCAGCTGGGGCGCGGAGGTCCGCAAGGGCCTCAGCATCCTCGACGCCAGCAAGCGGCGCGAGATCACCCCCAACGGCTTCGCGCCCAGCCGCTTCGACGGCGATCCCAAGGCGTTCGTGTTCCGCGCCGACCTCGACACCAGCATCCCCATCGGCGGCATCTTCAGCCTGCACGCGGCCGCCCGCTACCAATACGCCAACCGGCCGCTGCTCAACCTCGAGGAATTCTCCATCGGCAACCTGACGATCGGCCGGGGCTACGACCCCGGGTCGAACAGCGCCGACCGTGCGACGGCCTTCCGGCTGGAGCCGCGGGCGCGGATCCCTGGAACCGAGCGGCTGTTCCCGGCCACCCCGTTCAGGGCCCACGTCTTCGGCTTCTACGACCGCGTCCGGATCAAGAACCTCGATCCCGGCACCACCGAGACCAACCGAACGCTCGCCTCCTACGGCGCCGGCGCGCGGGCGATCCTGCCCGGCTTTGCCGTGTTCGAGGCGATGTACGCCCGGCCCAGGGACATCGCGCTGCTGGTGCCGAACGCGCGCCGCGCGCCCGACCGCTTTCTGGTTTCGCTGACGCTGCAATTTCCAAAGGGCGGTCGCTGATCGCCGAGGAGTAAGAGCATGACCCAGTTCCAGGCCACGATGCTTCGCCGGAAGCTGTTCGTGTCGACGGCCCTGGCCGGGGGTGTGCTCGCTACCGAAACGCCGCTCGACGCCCAGGTGGCTCCGCCGCTGCCGACCGGCGAGGCGATGGTCGCGGGCACCGCCACCTTCGATCGCGGCACGGCCAACGTGCTGACGGTGACGCTGGCCGATCCCAAGTCGGTGATCAACTGGACCACGTTCGGGATCGATGCCGCCAACCGGGTGACCTTCACCGATGCCGCCACCACCGCATCGGCCGTGCTCAACCGGGTCGTCGGTCCCGAAGGCGGCCCGATCCAGAGCTCGCAGATCCTCGGAACGCTCGATTCCGACGCCAATATCTCGGTCTACCTGATCAATCCGTCGGGCATCCTGTTCGGCAACGGCGCGGTGGTGAACGTGGGCGCGCTGGTGGCGAGCACGCTCGGTCTCGACCACGACGACTTCCTCGGCAGCGACGACAGCACGTTCCGGTTCACGGGAGCGACCGTCAACGGAGTGACGGTCGACACCGGTCCGGGCTCCGGAGCGGGCCTTGCCGCCGCTGGCGACGTCGTCCTGATCGGCGCCTTCGCCGACATCAGGGCGAACTCGACCGTGACCGCTGCCGGCGACGTCGCGGTGGTGGCGGCAAGCGACGTCAGCGTCACCCTGTCGCCCGACAGCCCGCTGTCGCTGAAGATCGACCAGGGCACCGCCGTGGCGAACCCGATGGTGGTCGCCGGCACGGTCAACGGCCGCAACATCTACCTGGCGATGGCGAGCAAGAACAGCGTCACCGACGCGATCCTGAACGTCAGCGGCGTGCTGACCGCGACCACGGCCGCCGAGACCGATCGAGGCGTCGTCCTGGCCGCCGGCGCGGATGCCAGCGGCGTCACCGTCGAACCGTCCGGCACGAACGCCGAGACCGGCGGCAATGCGGGCATCACGATCACCGGCACCGTGACGGCGAGCGACGGCGGCACTGCCGCCAACACCGCCAATGTCGAGGTGCGCGCCCGCAACGACGTCACCGGCACCGGGGCCATCACGGCATCGGACAGCGTGTTCATGTCGAGCAGCATGGGCGCCGTCGATTACGACGGCGCGACCACGTCGGGCAGCGACACGACGATCGCGGCCGCGGGAGATCTCGCTCTCGCCAGCACGACCGTAGGTCGCCATTATACGATTACCGCCGCCAACTTCTCCGGCAACAGCCTCGCCCCCACGTTCACGGGCAGCGGCAACGACTTCACCGTCACCGACACCGCCGGCGGCCTTTCGCTGTCGACGCTCGGCGCGCCCGGCACGCTGACGATCAACGTGCTGAACGGCGGCGATCTCAGCGCCACCGGCGATCTGGCGTCGACCGCCGAAGACGTGATCCTGAGCACGCAGAGCGGCGGCCGGATCGTGCTGGGCGGCAATGTGACGGCCGACGGGACCGACGGCGACGTCACGTTCAATGGCGCGACGAGCCTGGCCGGCAACGTGTCCGCGCAGGACCAGGTCCTGTTCGGGAATTCGCTCACGCTGCAGGGGCCCGGCGTCAGCCAGGTCAATGCCGGCAACGCCGAGTTCCAGGCGATCGACGCCGCCGCCGCCGGGGTCGGCGGGCTCCAGGTCAACGTCGCCGGCGCGACAGTGTTCAAGGGCGCCGTCGGCGCGTCGGGCGCGCTCTCGCAGCTCGAAACCGACGCCGGCGGCACGACCGCGATCGACGGCGGCGCCGTCACCACGACCGGCGCCCAGACCTATGGCGACGCCGTCTCGCTCGGCGCCAACACGATCCTCACCGGCGGGACCGGGACTTTCGGCGCCACCCTGGCCGGCAACGGCTTCGATCTGGCGCTGAACTTCTCCGGCACGACCGCGCTCGACGCCGACTTCACCGGAATCCGCAACCTTTCCACCGGCAATGGCGGCAGCACCGAGCTCAGCGGGGCGATCGCAACGACCGGGACGCAGGCCTATGGCGACGCCGTCACCCTGACCGGGAACACGGCGCTGACGAGCAGCGGCACGGGCGCGGCCGGGAACCTCGCGTTCGGCGGAACGGTCGGCGGCGCCTTCGACCTCAGCGCGGACACCGACGGCGCGGTCGGATTTGCCGCCACCGCAAGCGGGCTGAACGCGCTCGCCGTCACCGCCAACGGCCTCGGCTTCACGGACCTCGGCGCCGTCAACGACGTGACCCTGAACAGCGGATCGGGTGCGGCGACGGGGACGAACGCGACCTCGAGCAGCGGATCGGTGCGGGTGAGCGGCGCCAGCGCCGCCCTTGCCGGAGAAGCCAACGCCGCCGTCGATGTCATCGTCACCACCGCCGGGCCGCTGAGCCTGCTGTCGGCCACCGCCGGCGACGACATCAAGCTCACCTCCACCGGCAGCACCGCCGCGCTCGGCTCGGCGACGCTCAGCGGAACCGGGACCGATGCCAGCTCCGGCGCCGGAGACACGGCGGACGACGGGCGGGTGCTGCGGGTCAGCGGCGTTGCCGGAGCGACGCTCGGCTCGGGCTCCGGCAGCAGCTTCTCGGTCGGGCCTGCCGCCACCGGCCCGGTCACGGCCCAGGTGCTTTCGAGCGGCGGCGATGCGGTCGTGGACCTGGGCAGCTCCGCCGCGCTCACGAGAGTATCGGGCGAATCCGCAACCGTGACCGTGACCGGGACGGCGCCGCTCGCCATCGGCACGCTCGAGGCCACCGATGGCGACGCGACCGCCAGCGCGGGCGGCGATCTCGCCATCGCCACCCTCAGCGCGGCCGAAGACGGTTCGGCGGGAGACGCGGCGATCACTTCCGGCGGCGTGCTCACGCTGACTTCGGTATCGGTCCGCGACCTCAGCGTCACCGCCGCGGATTTCGCGGGCGGGACGCTCGGCGGCAGCGGCGTCGGCCGCGATCTCTCGATCACCGACACCGTCGGCGGACTCGACATCGGCCTGGTCGGCGCGGCGCGCAACCTCAGCGTGACCGCCCAGAACGGCGGACTCACCGTCAGCGACACCGTGACGGCGGGGAACGACATCAGCCTCACCACCACCGGCGCCGGCAACGGCATCGCGCTCAACGCCGACGTGATCGCCGGCGCCGCCGCCGGCGATACGGTGACGCTGGTGAGCGCGGGCGCGATCGGCCAGGACATGGCTGCGGCGATCGTCGCCGACACCCTCACCGGCTCGGCGGTGGGTGCGGTGCTGCTCGGCGGAGCCAACGAAATCGCCAGGCTCGGCGCGTTCGACGCCGGATCGTTCGCGCTCAACGATGCCGGCGGCCTGACCGTCGCCGGCGCGGTCGACGGCGAGGACGGAGTCGTCCTGGTCACTTCGGGCGATCTTGCGGTGGACGCCGCAATCAGCGCCGGCGACGCCGGCATCAGCCTGTCGGCTTCGGCAACGGACGCCGACATCAGGATCAACCAGGCGGTGAACGCCGGCACCGGCACCGTCGCGCTGATCGCGACGGAAACGATCGGACAGGGCGCCGCCGGCGTCATCACCGCCGGCACGCTGACCGGCCAATCGGGCGGAGCGACGGCGCTGGCCGATGCCGCCAACCAGATTGCGAGCCTCGGCGACTTCAGCGCCGAAGGCTTCGCGCTGCGCGACGGCGGCGGCGGTCTCACCGTCGACGGCATCGTCGACGCGGGCGGCGGCGATCTTGCGCTGCGCGTCGATTCCGGCGCGCTGACGCTGGCTGCAGACCTCACCGCCGCAGGCACGGCGGATCTCGACGCGCTTTCCGGATCGATCGCCCAGACGGGCGGACGGATCAGCGCGGCGACCCTCACCGGCCAATCCGTCGGCGGCACCGCGCTGACCGCCGCCGACAACGCGATCGCGAACCTCGGCGGGTTCACCAACAGCGGATCGGGCGGGTTCAGCCTGGTCGACAGCACGGCGCTGACGGTCACCGGCGATGTCGCGGCCGGCCCGGGCGATCTCAGCATCAGCGCCCCGTCGATCGATTTCACCGGCCGGACGCTGAGCGCGGGCAACGACATCGTGCTCGCCCCCGCGACCAGCCTGATCGGCGGCACCGCCACCGCGGGCAATGCGCTGACCGGCACCGCCGACGCGATCGGCATCGTCTCCGCGACCGCGACGAACGGCGCGCTAGCCCTGACCGCCGACGCCGGCGACCTGACGCTCGGCACGGGCAGCGCGGGCACGACCGCCGACATCGACGCCAGCGGCGATATCGCCGTCACCACACGCCTTTCCGGCAGCAGCGTCACGGCGGACGCGGGCGGGACGCTGAGCGCCGTCGAGCTTCGCGGAATCACCGCCGTCACAGCCGGCAGCGGCGGCAACATGACGATCGGGACCGCCGTGGCGGACGGCCCGGTCGTGCCCGGCCCGGGCAATCCCCGCGACCCGGCCGGCAGCCTCGTCACGCTGACCGCGGGCTTCGATCCGGCGACGCAGACCTACGGCGACGCCGACCTGACCGTGACCAACCTCGTCGATGCGTCCGGCCGGGTCATGCTGACCGCCGGACGCGACGTCGTCGTCGAGAGCGGCGCGCTGGTGACTTCGGACAATCTGATCCGGGTCCAGGCGGGCGACGACATCCTCGTCCGGTCCGGCGGCTCGATCCGGGCGGCGGCCGCGCCGATCCCCGACTTCACCGATCTCGATGCCGCCCCCGCGGGGGCCGCGGGCGTCGACACGCTGCTGCTCCACGCCGGCCGGCTTGCGCTCGGCTACACGCCGGCCGCCGGCAACGTCGCCTCGCTGATCGTCGATGGCGCGATCGCCGCGCCGCGGCGGCCGCTGATCATCGCCGCGGGCGCGGTCCAGGCCGATGCGGGCGCGATCGACGCGCGCTCGGTAGTGGTGGACATCTACGGCGCGCCCGCGCTGACCGATGCCGCCTCCGACGACGGCGGGCAGCTTCGCGCCGACTGCGTCGCTGGAAACGTCTGCCTCGGCGAGCTGACGGGCCTGTTCCGGGTGCTCGCGATAGGAACCGTCGATGGGATCAACCGGCCCAATGACGTGAGCGTCGACGGCGGGTTCGATGCGGTCTTCACGGCCGTCCACGCCAATCGCGACATCCGCCTCGGCCGCGCTGGCGCCAGCAGCGCGATCACGATCAGCCCGGCGACCCTGACCGGCGAGCGGGCGGACACCACGCCCGGCGACTATCAGTTCGACCTGCGGGCGGCCGCGGGATCGATCTTGCTGCGCGGCGATCTCACCGTCACGGTCGGCGACGGCACCAGCAACGCCTCGCAGGTCGCGCAGATCGTCGCCGGCGACGACGTGATCGGCGCCGGAGCGCGGATCAGCGGGGACCGGGCGGTCGGGTTCGGGGTCGCGGGCGATCTCACGCTCGAGGCGCTGAGCGCGGCGAACCTGGCGACGCTCGATTCAAACGGCCAGACGACCGATGCGGACACGGCGAGCATCGGCGGCAGCGTGTCGATCTCCGACGCGCTGACGGTCACCGCCGGCAACGCGGACGTCGGCTCCGGCGGCGAGATCGCGGTCGGCGACGTCATGGCGAGCGGCGACGTCAACTTCACCGCCGATGGCGGGATCGCCATCGCCGGCACCGCCACCGGCCGCGACGTCGCGCTGAACGCGCTGGGCGGCTCGGTTGTGGCGGGCGCGATCGGCGCCCGCGACGATATCGCCATCCGTGCCGCGACGATGGTGGCCACCGGCGCCCTCGCCAGCGGGGCGGATCGGGCGGCGGACGAAGCGGGCTGCGCGGACGCGCTGGTCGGAAGCGGCGTCAGCCTTGCGGGTCACGACATCGATGTCGACGGCGCCAGCCTCAACCTCGGCCGGGCGCGCGCCAACGGCAGCGGCTCAGACATCCGCCTGCGCGCGCCGTTCGCCGCGAGCGGGTCCGACCTCGATCTGGACGCGGACGGCGACATCCTCCTCACCGAAATCGCCGAAGCGCGCGACGTCGCGCTCAAGGCGGGCGGGACGGTGACGACCCAGGAGGTCCGCGCCCGCGACGACATCGCGATCCGCGCCGGCGGGGCGGTTTCCACCGCCGACCTTACCAGCGGAACGAGCGTCGGCGGCGAGGACCCGGTCGACGAGACGGGCGCCGCCGACACGCTCGTCGGCAGCGAAAGCATCAGCCTGGCGGGCAACGACATCGACATCAC
>DASWSP010000083.1:0-2228 GCA_036402575.1 Allosphingosinicella sp.
TGGGCGGCGACATCTCGGTCGACAGCGCCCCCGGTCAGGGCGCCCGCTTCACCCTGACGCTGCCGGCACGGGACTGAGCAGCCCCCAGCCGAGCCCCGCCGCCGCGCAGCCGGCGATCACCCACAATATCCCGGCCCTGAAGCGGAACACCGCCACCAGCGCCGCCAGCGTGAGCAGCAGCGCGGGGATGTCGATGCTCGCCGCGATCGGCGCATCGAAGCGCAGCGGGCCGGCATCGATCTGGCGCGTGTCGCGGAACAGCGTGTGCAGCCCGAACCAAAGGGCAAGGTTCAGGATCACGCCCACCACCGCCGCCGTGATCGCCGCCAGCGCGCCGGCCAGCGCGCGGTTGCCGCGCAGCCGCTCGACGAACGGGGCGCCGAGGAATATCCACAGGAAGCAGGGGACGAAGGTCACCCAGGTGGTGAGCAGGCCGCCGAGCGTCCCGGCCAGGACCGGGTGGAGGCCCGTCGCCTCCCGGTAAGCGGCGAGGAAGCCGACGAACTGGGTCACCATGATCAGCGGCCCCGGAGTCGTCTCCGCCATGCCGAGGCCGTCGAGCATCTCGCCCGGCTCCAGCCAGTGATAGGTCTCCACCGCCTGCTGAGCGACATAGGCCAGCACCGCATAAGCGCCGCCGAAGGTGACCACCGCCATCTGGGAGAAGAAGACCGCGATGTCCGAATAGACGTTGCCCGGCCCCAGCAGCGCCAGCAGCGCCGCCACCGGCCCCAGCCACAGGATCAGGAACACGGCGCCGATGCCGATCGACCAGCGCGCGCTGGGGCGGGCATGGTCGGGAAGCTCGGCGCCCAGCGCCGTCTCCTCGTCCGGAACGCCTTTGCCGCCGGGGCCGTGACCGCCGCCCGCGGCGAAGGCGGCCGCGCCCGCGCGTCCCGCCGCGAATCCCACCAGGCCCGCGGCAAGCACGATCAGCGGGAAGGGCACGGCGAAGAAGAAGATGGCGACGAACGCCGCCGCCGCGAGCGCCCGGGCGGCATTGCTCTTGAGCGCCCGGCTGCCGACGCGCCGGACGGCGTCGAGCACGATCGCCAGCACCGCCGCCTTGAGCCCGAAGAACAAGGCCTCGACCGCCCGCAGATCCTCATAGACGGCGTAGAGCCACGACAGCACCATGATCGTGGCGGCGCCGGGCAGCACGAACAGGGTGCCGGCGATCAGCCCGCCCCGGGTCTTGTGAAGCAGCCAGCCTATGTAGGTCGCGAGCTGCTGCGCCTCGGGCCCCGGCAGCAGCATGCAGTAATTGAGCGCGTGGAGGAATCTATCCTCGCCGATCCACTTCTTCTCCTCGACGAGGATGCGGTGCATGACGGCGATCTGGCCGGCCGGCCCGCCGAAGCTCAGCAGCGCGATCCGGGCCCACACCCGCGCCGCCTCGCCGATCGAAGGCATCTCGGTCACAGCGCCGCCTCCCTAACGGCGGCGCCGCTGCCGTCGAACGAGCGGGGAGGGATGGCCCGCCTGCCCGGACGGCTGGCGCCTACCGCTGGTCCACCCGCACGTAGTCGCGCCGCGCATGGCCGGTGTAGAGCTGGCGGGGGCGGCCGATCTTCTGCTCGGGGTCGGAGATCATCTCGTTCCACTGCGCCACCCATCCGACGGTGCGTGCAAGCGCGAACAAAGCGGTGAACATCGAGGTCGGGAAGCCGATCGCCGAAAGGATCACGCCCGAATAGAAATCGACGTTGGGATAGAGCTTCTTCTCGATGAAATATTCGTCCTTGAGCGCGATCTGCTCGAGCTCGCGGGCGACGTCGAAGATCGGGTCGGTGACTCCGAGCTCGTTCAGCACCGCCTCCGCGGTCGCCCGCATCACCTTCGCGCGCGGATCGAAATTCTTGTAGACCCGGTGGCCGAAGCCCATCAGCCGGAACGGATCGTCCTTGTCCTTGGCGCGGGCGATATATTCCGGGATCCGCTCCGGCCGCCCGATCTCGCGCAGCATGTTCAGGGCGGCCTCGTTGGCGCCGCCGTGCGCCGGGCCCCACAGGCAGGCGATGCCGGCGGCGATGCAGGCGAACGGGTTGGCGCCCGACGATCCCGCCAGCCGGACCGTCGAGGTCGAGGCGTTCTGCTCATGGTCGGCGTGGAGGATGAAGATCCGCCGCATCGCCTGCTCGACGATCGGGTTGACGTGATAGGGCTCGGCCGGGACTCCGAACGTCATGCGCAGGAAGTTGCCGGTGTAGGAGAGGTCGTTCTGCGGG
>DASWSP010000084.1:0-75396 GCA_036402575.1 Allosphingosinicella sp.
CCCTCACCGATGCCGAGCCCGAGGAGCTCGCCATCTGGGCGGTCTACCCGACCGCTCGGCTGATCCCGCCCAAGGTCCACGCCTTCATCGAGGCGCTGACGCGAAGGTTGAGGCCGCCGCCGGCGCGCTGATGAAATATTCGACCTTGGCGCCCGGCCTGTCATTCGGCGGGCAGCACCTTGATCGCCTGCAACTCGACCGCTTCCTCCGCCTGGTCCGGAGATTGCAGCCGTATCTTGTCGAGGATCCTGCCGAAGTAGCGCGAGGAGCCGGAATATATCAGCGACCACCTGTTCGGCAAGGCGGTGAGCTCCGACTGCGTCGCCCGCGGGAGCTCGCTCGCCCCAGCCGCCTGATCCAGCGCCTCACAACAGGCTTTCCGCCGCTTTCGCCATCGATTGCTCCATCGGCTCGGCGTAGCGGGCGTGGAAGGCCGGGGCCGCCGACTGGGCGCGGGCGTGGAGCGCGTCGTCCCCGTAGAGCCTGACCAGCGAGGCCGCGAACGCCGCCGCATCGATGTGCATCATCGGCACGAACCCGCCGACGCCGAGCTTCGTGACCGCGTGGGCGTGCATGATCTTCTCAAGATCGTAATGGCAGATCACCTGCGGCAGCCCGGCGAGCAGCCCCGAACAGACGAAGCCATGCCCGCCGTGCGACACCAGCAGCCGCGACCGCTCGGCGATCAGCGGGAACGGCAAGGGCTCGGGCTCGACGATGAAGCCCAGTCCGCGCAGCGCCTCCCGGTAGCTCTCCGGCACCTTGGGGATGTGCACGCGCACCGGCAGCTTCGATCCTGCCAGCCCCTGCCACAGCTCGGAATCGACGCTGAGCAGCTCGGGCGCGTAGACGAACACCTCCTCGCCCCCGCCGGGCGCGATCATCGGCGGCGGCGGCGCCAGCGCGGGCATCACCAGCGGCTGCTCGCGCCACGCATGATAGCCGTCGAGCTCGCGGTACGTCCCCGCCAGCTCGCGATCGGCGCGGAACATCTCGGGCAGGGCCGACAGCGGCGCCGTCTCCGTCGCGCGCAGCGCCTCGTTGACGCGGCCCAGCGTCTCGGCCTCGGCGAACACCGGCGGCTGTCCGGTCAGGCTCGGGAAGGCGGGCATCCCCGAGGGCGGCGTATCGAACCCGGTGCCACCCGCCACGCTCGGCAACCGCCCGCGCGAGGCCAGCAGCAGGAAGGGCGCGAACTCGGCGATCACCAGATCCGGCCGCACCGCATCGAACAGCTGCAGCCACGCCCGCACCATCGCCGCGACGAGCCCGGCATCGTCGCAGCCGAGGCGGGCCATGATGTCGCCCATGCTGTTGGGATGGGCGCTCTTCGGCCGAGCGGTGTTGACCAGCAGCCGCGGAGTCACCGGCGCCGGCCACACCGCCGATCCGCCGGCATCCTCCGCGCCGAGCGCGTCGACCCGCTGCACCGCGAAGCTTACCCGGTGGCCCCGCTCCTTCAGCACGTTGGCGATCTGGGTCATCCGCACCGCATGGCCGCGGTTGCCGCCCAGCTCCCAGCCGATCAGGATATGGGCCAGCCTAGGTCACCTCGGGCGCGACGTCGCGCCCCGCCGCCTCGAGCCGGGCGACGAGATCGGCGCTGCACGCATCGAGCAAAGCCTGATCGGTGCTTCGAACGACGAAGTTGGCGCCGACGCGGCCGTCGCGGAAGAAGGGATAGGAGCCGATCTGCACCCCCTCGTGCGCGCGCTCGGTGTCGCCCAGGATCCCGGCGACCTCGCTCTCCGGCACCCAGCAGCCGATCGTGCGCGACAGCAGCGGCTTGCCGCCCTCGAGCGTCCCCGACAGCGCCTCCAGCATCAAGGTCGCGATATGCGGCACCCCGGCGAGGATGAAGATGTTGCCGAAGCGGATGCCGGGCGCGCCCGACATGCGGTTCTCGATCAGTTCAGCCCCCGCCGGCACGCGCGCCATGCGCAGGCGCGCCTCGCTGATCCCGCCCCTCGTCTCATAATAGCGCTCCAGGATCGCCCGCGCCCGCGGATGCACCTCGACCGGCACCCCCAGCGCCTGCGCGATCGCGTCGACGGTGATGTCGTCGTGGGTGGGCCCGATGCCCCCGGTGGTGAACAGATAGTCGTTCTGTGCCCTCAGCTCCGTCACAGCGCCGGCGATTCGAGCGATCGTATCCGGCACCACCCTGACCTCGCTGAGCCTGATCCCCTGAAGGTTCAGCCAGGCCCCGATCTGCGCGACATTCTGGTCCTGCGTTCGCCCGGACAGGATTTCATCGCCGATGATCACCAGCCCCGCCGTCCAGATCCGCTCGCTCGCCATGACGCCGCCATAACGCGGACGGGCCGCGCTCGCCAAGCCGCAGGACGCCGCCCGGGCGGGCGCCCGCCGCGCCGGTTGGACCCGGCACGCCGCGACGAGGCTCGCAAAGGCCGGCCGAGCGGCCTATATCGGCCTCCCATGACCGAATACGAAACCATCGTGCGCTACGAGGACATCCCGACCGCCCGTTCCGGCGCGATCAAGCTGCACGGTCCGGAGGGATTCGCCGGGATGCGCGCCGCCGGCCGACTTGCCGCGGAGATCCTCGACGCGCTCGTCCCCCACGTCGTCCCGGGCGTCACCACCCAGTCGATCGACGACATCATCCACGCCCACATGCGCGCGGCCGGCGCGGTGCCCGCCACCCTGGGGTATCGCGGCTATACCAAGAGCAGCTGCACCTCGATCAACCACGTCGTGTGCCACGGCATACCCGGCGACCGGGTGCTCAAGGACGGCGACATCGTCAACATCGACGTGACGCCGGTGCTCGACGGCTGGCACGGCGATTCCAGCCGCATGTACCTGGTCGGAGACGTATCGGTGAAGGCGTGCCGGCTGGTCGACGTCACCTACGAATGCCTGATGCTCGGCCTCGCCGCCGCCCGCCCGGGCAACCATCTCGGCGACATCAGCCACGCCATCCAGAGCCATGCCGAGCGTCACCGCTACGGGGTGGTGCGCGATTTCTGCGGCCACGGCCTCGGCCAGCTCTTCCACGACTCGCCCGAGGTCGTGCATGTCGGCCGCCCGGGCACCGGCCCCGAGCTGCGCCCGGGCATGTTCTTCACGGTCGAGCCGATGATCAATGCCGGAAAGGCCGCCACCAAGGTGCTCGACGACGGCTGGACCGCCGTCACCCGCGATCGCAGCCTTTCCGCCCAGTTCGAGCATTCGATCGGAATCACCGAAGACGGCTGCGAAATCTTCACCAAAAGCCCCAAAGGCTTGGACAAGCCGCCTTACTGAATGGGCGCGAGCGGGCCGCCCGCCGCGACCCCGATCGCCGGCGCTTCCGCTTTCTACAGGAGCAGCCGCCTGCCGACCGGCGTCAGCCGATGCTTGCGCCCCCCTTCCGGCAGCGTATGTGCACCGCAGCAGCGAAAGGGATGAGCGCGTGAAGAAGATCGAAGCGGTGATCAAGCCGTTCAAGCTGGACGAGGTGAAGGAAGCGCTGCACGACGTCGGCGTCTCCGGCATCACCGTCACCGAGGCCAAGGGGTTCGGCCGCCAGAAGGGCCATACCGAGCTTTACCGCGGCGCCGAATATGTCGTCGATTTCCTGCCCAAGGTGAAGCTCGAGGTGGTCGTGGAGGACGGGCTGGCCGAGCGCGTCGTCGAGGCGATCGCTAACGCGGCGCGCACGGGACGGATCGGCGACGGCAAGATCTTCGTCTCGACCGTCGAGGAGGCGCTGCGCATCCGCACCGGCGAAAGAGGGTCCGACGCCATCTAGTGGTGCACGGCCGCGAGTTGGCGCTAAAGCGTCGCCGTGGAAGATTCTCGCCTCGCCTCAATGTCTCCCGACGAGCTTCGCGCGGCGATGCGAACGCTCGGCTACCGCACCCAGAACGATCTTGCCGGCGCGATCGGCGTAAGCCGCTCGACCGTCAGCCTCTGGCTGGAGGGCAAGGTCGGAGTGCCTCGTCCCGTCGGGATGCTGCTCCGGATGCTCATCGGCGCCCAGCGCCGGCAGTTCTGACCGCGTCCCGCGCCACCAGCAGGTCGATCAGCTCCTGCCGCCAGAACCTGGCCCAGGTGTGGGTGCCGTGCCCGCGCGTGTCGCTGGTGCCGCGGATGAGGATGTAGCGGACGGTCTTCATCCGGCGCGCCGCATCCTCGGCGATGCCGTAGTCGGCCGGGTTGATGAAGTCGTCGCTCGAGTTCACCCACGTCATCGGCACCGTGATCCGCTCCAGCTTCGGCCAGGGATTGTAGGTCCGCGACGCCTCCAGCTGGTAGATCAGGTCGTTGGCGTCGCGCGTCGGCATGTCCCTGTCGATACGCTCGGTGATGTAGGCGTCGGCCGCCTCGCGCGTGGCATAGGCCTTCTGCAGATGGAGCGGCGCGAAGCCGGCGATCTGCAGGATGCTGACGGCGGTGCGCAGACCCTGCAGCGGCTGCGCGGTGTAATCGCCGCCGCGCCAGGCGGGATCCTGCCGGATCCCCTCCACCGCGGCCTTGCGCCACATGCGGTTGTGACCGGCGATCTCGACCGGCAGGCACGCCATCGGCATCATCGCCTGCACGAAGCCGGGGTGCCGCTGCGCCCAGACGAAGCCGTGCATGCAGCCCATCGACGTGCCCATCAGCAGCCGGAGCCCGCGCACGCCGAGGCCTTCGACCAGCATCCGCCGCTGCGCCTCGACCATGTCGTCATAGTCGTAGCGCGGGAAGCTCATGCGCAGGCCGTCGCTCGGCTTGGACGATCTGCCGTGGCCGATATTGTCGGGAAGGATGACGTAGTAGCGCTCGATGTCGAGCGGCTGGCCGGGGCCGAACAGCTCGTTCGCGAATTGCGGGGCAAGGAACTGGCGGCCGCTGCCGCCGGTGCCGTGCAGCACCATCACGGCATTGGCGATGCTTCCGTCGGGGCCCCGCCGCGGCGTCCCCAGCGTCGCGTAATGCATCCGCAGCTCAGCCATCCGCTCGCCGGTGGCGAAGCGGAAGTTCCGGAGCACGACGTCGCCTTCGCTGAGCCGCGCGGCATGGTCCGACTGCGCCGCCGCCGCGCCCGCGCTGGCCAGCACGGCCAGGCCGATGATGAATGCCGGTATCCGCATGGCAGCCTCCTTGCCGGGAGGCTCTACCCCGCTCCGTCCGGGATTCTCAATGGGCGGGCTCAAGCGCGGCGGGAGGAGGTTCCCCCGTCCGAACGCGGCCGGAAAGGCCGGCCGGGTGGGCCCGGCCGGTCAGCCGTCAATATTGGTTGCAGTACCGGACCTTCACGCGGCGGCCCCAATAGGGATCCCACACCCGGCGCGTATAGCAGCGGTCGCGATAGCTGTAGCGATGATGACGCCGGTAATAGCGGTCTTCATAATAGCCACGATCGTAATCGCCGTAGCCGCGATCGTAATGGCCATACCCACGATCATAATAAGGATCGTAATAACCGCCGCCATAATAGCGATCGTGATAGCGGCTGCGGCCCGACGAAGCGATCGCCGCGCCGATCCCGATGCCCAGGATACCGGCACCGATCGCCCAGGCGGCGTCGTCGTCGCCGTCGCCTCGCCAGCGCCGCGCTTCCGCCGGCGCCGCGACGGTCGCCAGGGTGGCGGCGGCCGTCAAACCGAGAATGCTCTTTTTGATGAAGCTGGTCATAAGCGTCACTCCTCGCCCGACCCGCATCAACCAAAACGCTCCACGGCGCGATCCGTTCACCGCGCGCGGCCCGAAGCGATTGAAAAGACTCGGAAAGGGCGTCGCCGTTCATCTGGCGGTCAGAGAACGTGGTAAACAATTGCTTAGGATGCGGCCGAGTCCTGGGCTCGGAGCAGCCGACCTTTCCCCAGTGTTCAGGGAGACTTGTGCCATGCTCAAGAAGGTTTTTCTCAGCTTTGCGGCGTTCTTCGCCGCCCTGGTGACGCTGCCCGCCACGGCCGAGGCCGGCGGCCGGCGTTCGTACGACAGCGGCTATTACGACAGCGGCTATTACGACAGCGGCTATTACGACCGCGGCTATTATGATCGAGGCTATTACGACCGGGACTATTATCCCCGGCACTATCGCAAGCAGTATCGCAAGCGCCAATACGGCCATTACGACCGCGGCTATGACGACCGCTATTACGGCCGCCGTCACCGCCGTTGCGGCAGCGGCACCACCGGCGCCATCATCGGCGGCGCAGCCGGCGCCCTGCTCGGCCGCGAGGTCGGTCGCGGCGGCGGGAGCCGCTACGGCTATTATCGTCACCGCCGCGGCGGCGGCACCACCGGCGCGATCCTCGGCGGCGCCGTCGGCGCGCTGGTCGGCCGCGAGATCGGGCGCAGCTGCTAGCCGCTCGATTTGAATTCAATGCAGGCCGCGTCCGCTCCATCCAGGAGCGGACGTTCGGCTGCCGCGGGCATCAAAAAAGGACCCGAAGGTCCTTCTATTTCGACAGCGCGTCCAGCGCCGGTGCCGCGTTTCCCCGATACGGCCAGGATTGCGCGACCTGGGAACATTCCTGCGCCCGCTTGCGGAACCCCTCCGCGAGCTGGCGGTGCCGCTCCTTGCCTTCAGGCGTGACCGCGCGCGCGGCCGCCTTGGTCTCCTCCAGTGCCCTGCGCTCGTAATACCTTTGGTTCGGTTCCATCGACACCCCTCATCCACTGAGCCACTGGGCCTGCGCGAACCGTCCGAACCAGACGATCGTCGGGCCTGCACCTGCTACGCGATCGAGAATCCCCCTCGGCGGCGTGCGGCCGAGAATGCATCGGAATTCATTACCGAAACCCTACTTTTGCAGCGCATTTCTGCGCGTCAGTAAGCGACGGCCAGGCCGGCATGCTCCGCTGCCTTGCGATGGAAGCCTTCCGCCAGCATCAGATGCCGCTCGCGCGCCTGCGGCGTGATCGCCCGCATCGCCGCGCTCGCTTCCTGCGCCGCGCGCCGGACATAGTAGCGGTGGTTCGACTCCATCTCTCGCTCCCTTACTGGGCTCGAGGACGATGCAGCCATGGTGGTTATCAAGACGTTAAGCCGCGGTTGGAAGGTACGGTACAGGGCCAAGAATGAGCGCAGGCGCAGCGGATCAACTCGGCCTCTTCGGCGCCGGACCGGCCAATCCCGACGGATTTCAGTATCATCCGGGCTTCATCGAGGCCGGGGAGGAACGTGCGCTTGCCGCCCGGATCGCGGCGCTGCCGTTCAAGGCGTTCGAGTTCCACGGCTTCCTCGGCAGGCGCCGCGTGGTCTCGTTCGGCTGGCAATATGTGTTCGACGGCAGCGGCCTCAGGAAGGCGGAAGACATGCCGGACTTCCTGCTGGAGCTGCGGGCGCGGGCGGCACGGCTGGCGGGGCTGGAGGCCGAGGCGTTCCAGCACGTCCTGCTCACCGAATATGCGCCGGGCGCGGGTATCGGCTGGCACCGCGACCGCGACGTTTTCGGCGAGGTCGCCGGGATCTCGCTGCTGGCGCCGGCGCGGCTGCGCTTCCGGCGCAAGCGCGGCGGCAGGTGGGAGCGGGCGGCGATCGTCGCCGAACCGCGCTCAGCCTATCTGCTGACCGGGCCGGCGCGGCACGAATGGGAGCACAGCATCCCCGCGGTCGACGCGCTGCGCTATTCGATCACGTTCAGGAATTTCATCGCCGGCCGGCACGCCGCCGACCCCTAGGCTGAGCTTGTCTGGCGTGACGGCCCGGCCGTGCCGGCGGGCTAGAGGTGCTTGGTGCCGCTGACTTCGATGTCGATGCGGACGAGGTCTTCCGGGCGGAACGACTTGCTGCGGTCGAGGTGCGAGAAGCACAGCTGGACCTGGTAGCCGCGCTGCTTGAGCTCGGAGCAGGACTGGAGCAGATCCTGGTAACGCTGCCGCGCCTGCTGGGCGAGCACTTCGTCGGGCGCCCGGGACGCCGCGCCGTTCTTGAAAAACAGATTCCTGATCATCAACGCAGACCTCGGTTGGCGCACCGCCGCCCGCCAATAACGTGGTTGACGCCGGATTTATCCCTTGGCGCGGGGTCCGTAGAAAATGTGGGCGCCGATCTGGTCGGATTTGGCGAGGCCGTGCCGCCATACCGGGGCGACATAGTCGGCGTGGTACCAAAGCACGTCCTGGGGCACCGCCTCGGCGATCTCGTTGCGCGCGAGCCGGGCGACCGCGACGGCCTTGCGCCACGCCTTGCTGTCCTTGTTGGGCTCCGGGAAGCGGCCGTCCTCGATGAACGAGAACTGCGCCTTCTGGGTGACCACTTCGCAGATGGTGGAAGGATATTTGCCGGAGGCGGCGCGGTTCAGGACGACGTCGGCGACCGCGAGCTGGCCTTCGATCGGCTCGCCGCGGGCTTCGAAATAGACCGCCTTGGCGAGGCAGGCCTGCTGCTTTTCGGAAACGTCGCCGGCTTCGTAGACGTCGACCAGTTCGCCCAGCGAGCGCGGCCGCGGGACCGCGGCATAGGCGACCTTCGCGACCCGGTCGGCGATGGCAGCGACTTGGGTCGGGTCGGCGCCCGCCTCGGTGTCGATCGCGGCGTCGGCATGCTCGAGGTACGACACCGCCGGAGCGGCATCGGCGTCGAGCGCCATCGAAGGATCAGCGAAGGTTGCAGCCGCGACAAACGCCAGCACTGCCGCGGCAAAGCCGCCGGCACGAACATTCTTGTTCATCAAATCTCTTGTCTGTGCGGTTGTCGATCCCCCGGACGCAGACTGCGTCCCGATCTTCCCCCGTCTTGCCGTGGCCGCCGGCTTTACAGCTCCGGGCGGCCCCCGCTCTCGCAATCAAGTGCTGGGAGGCGTCTGACGGTTTAATCGATTCGGCGCAACAGCCTGTGGATAAAAGGGGGTCAAGCCGTTGCAGTCACACGGTGGCTTGAGGAACCCTGTGCAATCCACCGTTTTTTCAGTAACTTAGCGGGTGGCCTGTGCCGATGTTCCACGCTGGCCGGCCGTTTCGGCGAGATCGGCCAGGATTTCCGCGACGAGCCAGGGCGATACTCGGTCGTCGAACCCCGTCCATAGAGGGGCGAGCGGAGCAGCCTGGGCGGAGTCTATCTTGAAGCTCATGTCCATGGGCTGCCCTTTCGAGGCGAGCGCCCAGTTGCCGTCGGCAACGGGGCGCTCGGCACTCGGCCAGACCCCCACCGTCCTCGAGCGCCGGCGCAGGGTAGACACAGAGCGTTAAGAACGGGTTAGGCGGGGCGGCCGGACAGCTTGACGAAGGCGCTGGCGACCCAGCCCGAGCGGCACAGGCCGCGATAGTCGCGCCGCGCCGGCACCGGCCGCGACACGGCGCACCGCTCCGACGCGGTGCCGCCGTCGTCGTAGACGATCCCGAACCATTTCTGGTCGAGCGAGCGCGAGCAGACGAAGAAGCTGGCGCCGGCGGGGAGCCGGTCGGTCTCGCCCGCCGCCTCGTACGGCGCGGCGCGCACCGCCAGCGCGCCCGCCCCGGGGGCGCCGCGCCGGGTCGTGCCGCTGGCGCTGCAGGCGGCGAAGTTGGGGCCAAGCTCGCCGATCCGAACCGGCCGGATCGCGCTTTCGAGCGGCGAGGCCTCGACTTGCCCCCGCTCGTAGCGCGGCGTGGTCGAGCCGCGGCTCTCGCCCGGTTCCGGCGCTTCCTGGCACGCCGAGGCGAGGAGAAGCGCGAGTGGAAGAATTGCTCTCATGTCGGCGGCCATGCGCTAGCTTACCCGCCCGCCCGGCCGGTGGCGAGCCTGCGCGCGCCATGGGAGCATTCAAGCGGCCGATCGCCGCCGGCCCCTGCCCGCCCCGCCGTCCGCCTGCTTCGATCGGTATGGTTTGGTCCGGGTCTCTGGCTGGACTTCATCGTCCCGAAAGGGCGCTGAACTCGTCTAGCGAATGGGAGGCGGTGGCGACGCTCGCCTGCTCCACGAGTATGGCAGCGCACAGGATCATCATCAGGCTCAAGCCTGCCAGCAGCACCACCAGCCTCGCGGACATTGCAGTCCTCCCCCAGCACCGCGCGCTCGACCTGGCAGACGGGGGCGGCGTTGCCGGCAGTTGGACACGCCCGGCCGAGTCGCGACAAGAAAAATTTTCGCGGGCGCGTTATGGACCCGGGATGATGCTCTTGCTTTCCGCGATACCGCTCCTCGCCGCCGCCGCGCCCGGCATGTCGGTCAAGCTGTTCGAAGACGAGGCCGAGACCTCCTATCTCGATGTCGAACAGGGCGACCGGCGCGGCAGCGAGCGGATCGTGTGGATCACCCACGAATACAGGAAAAAGCGCGCGGACGGCATCAAGTACAGCCGCGACCAATGGTCGATCAGCTGTGAGCGCCGGACCTTCAGCATCTTCGCCGTGGTCGAATATGATGCCCGCGGCAGGGTCATCCGCGCCGACGCCATTCCGCTCGAACAGCGGCGTCCGAACCCGATCCCGGCGGGCGGGCGAATGGAAACCGTGTTCAGGATCGTCTGCGCCTGAACGACCCTCAGGGACGAGCGCTTACAGCGAAGGCGCGCTGTCGCAGCCTGGCCGCCACGGCCGCCGCGCGGCCTGCGGCTCGGCAATCGGGCACAGCTAAGGCCGTCGGTAGGGAGTGAACCGGCCCAGCATGCAGGTCGGGCCGGGGATCGTGCTGTACGGGGCCAGGGACCGGATCCGGTCGCCGCGGCAATAGGCGCTGCGGTCCATGATGACGATCAGTGGGTCCAGCGGCCGAAGCCCGGGGCAATCGTCGGGCAGCGCATTGACCCAGAGCGTTCGGCCGCGCTCGTAGGTGATCGTGCGCCGGTCGACGATCCGAAGGGAAGAGGCGCCGTTCGTGGGCACGCAGCTTTCGGGCGGACCGGCGATCCGGCCGGCAAGCTCGCGCCGCAACGCCTCCTGCTCGCGCGTCGGCTCACCGCTATCGACGGCGGCGCAACCGGCAAGGACGAGGAGCAAGATCGACAGACGCATGGTTTAGCTGCAATGGCTGATGACATCCTCAACGTTCGGGCCGCTTCCTTGATGCATGAGACGCGGCAGAATGTTGGACGCGCGCTGCTGCTCGCGCTGGTCGGCTTTTCGCTGCTGTCGGTCGGCGACGGGATCGTGAAGTCGATGGCGGGAGAATGGCCGGCCCCTGCCGTGTCGGCGCTGCGCTACTGGATCGGCGCGATCGGGCTTGCCGCGGTGGTGGCGATCCGCCACGGGCGCGCCGGCTTCGTCCTGCCGCGCCCGGCGCTGCAGCTCGGCCGCGGCGCCGCGGTGGCGCTGGCCACGATCTGCTTCTTCATCGGAGCGATGGCGATGCCGCTCGCCGACGCGACCGCAATCCAGTTCAGCAGCCCGATGATCACCGCCGTGCTGGCGCCCTGGGTGCTCGGCGAACGGACGCCGCGCGCCGCCTTCCTGGCGATCGCGCTGGCCTTCGCGGGCGTGCTCGTGGTGCTGCGCCCCAACGTCCTCGAGCTCGGCGCGGCCGCTTTCTATCCGATCGCCGCCGCGTTCGGCATGGCATGGCTCATGATCTTCAACCGCAAGGCCGCGGGCGCGGCGCCGGCGCTGGTGATGCAGTTCGTGCTCGCCGCCATCGCCGCGCCGCTGCTGCTGGTCGCCGCCGCGCTGCTGTCGCGGCTACCGGCCTTCGCGGTGCCGGCGCCGAGCCTGGAGGTCGTCGCCAAATGCGCCACCGTCGCGCTGACGGCGACCACCGGCCACCTGCTGATCTACACCGCCACGGTCCGCGCCACGGCCGCGGTCGTCGCGCCGATGACCTATGTCCAGCTGCTCGTGGCGGCGGCGATCGGCTGGTGGTGGTTCGATGATCGGCCCGACCTGACGACCATCGCCGGCGCCGCACTGATCATCGCCGGCGGCCTCTGGCTCTGGCGCTCGCAAAAGGTCCCCGACGTCGCCGAGACGCCGGATTAGCCGTTCAAAGTTCGCACCGAACCCGCGGGCGGGCTGCGGCTCGGGAACTGTTGATGAGTTCCGTTTCGTCTAACCGGCGGCCCGATTATCTTTCAGATTGGATGGACGATTTCATCGAAGGCGGCGGTGCATTCGCGGCCCTCGCGGCGGACCAGTGCGGTCATTCCCTTTCGGGCGCGGCGGCGGCGGCGATCGAGGCGTAGGCCGGGCGGAGCATCTGGAATTGATCCGTGCTGCGCGCGTACCAGCCCGCGCCGTGAGTGCGGGCGATCAGCTTCATCGCCGGGGTGTCGAGATGCATCCGCTCGGCATCGAGGACGAATTCGTCCCGGATGTGGGTGACGAGCACTTCGCCGACGATGATCGTCTGTCCCGCATAGTCCAGCACCGCGTCGCGCCGGCACTCGAAGCTCACCGGGCACGAGGCGATGATCGGCGGCTTGACGCGCGTCGACGGCAGCGTCTCGATGCCGGCGAGCGCCAGCTCGTCGACCTCGGGCGGCGCATCGGTGGCGGTCAGGTTCATCCGCTCGGCGTCGGCTTCGGCGACAAGCCCGATGGTGAACTCGCCGGTCGCGCGGATGTTGGCGGCGGTGTCCTTGTCGCCCAGCGCCTTTGGAGTCTTCATCAGGCCGAGCACGATCAGCGGCGGCTCGCTGCCCATCGCGTTGAAGAAGCTGTGCGGGCCGCAATTCGGCACGCCGTCCGCCGAGAGCGTGGTCACCCAGGCGATCGGCCGAGGCGTCACGGTCGAGTTCATGATCTTGTAGCGCGACATGAACGACAGGCTGGGCATATCAAATTGCATACGTCCCCCGTCAGCCGCCCGCCTTGGCGGCGTTGCGGGCGGCCGCGCGCGCCTTGAACTGCTCGCGCGCCCGGGCCGCTTCCTCGCCGCTCTGGCAGATCGCGCAGTGAGCCAGCTCGAGCGCCAGGCTCGCGTCCAGGCTGGTTTCGGACGCCTGCTGGAGCAGCCGCTTCGCCAGCTCGGCGGCGTGGCGGTTGCCCTTGCCGATATGCGCCGCGAAGGCGAGCGCCGCCGCGGCCGTCTCGCCGCGCGGACAGAGGCGGCTCGCCAGCCCCAGCGCGAGCGCCTCCGGCGCGTCGATCGAGCGGCCGGAGAAGATGAGCTCGGCGGCCCGCAAACGCCCCACCTGCCGCTCGAGGAACCAGGCCGTGCCGCCATCGGGGACGGTGCCGTAATCGAGGAACGGCGCTCCGAACTTGGCGTCCTCGGCGGCGAAGATCAGGTCTGCGGCCAGCGCCAGGCCCCAGCCCATGCCGTAGGCCCCGCCTTCGACCGCGGCGATGACCGGAACGGGAAGGCGGCGCAGCCGGGCGATGATGCGCTGGCCGAGCTCGAGCCGGGCGGCCGGCGCCAGCGCGCCCGCGCCGCGCGCCGGCGGCAGCTTCACGTCGCCGCCGGTGCTGAAGAAGCCCCCTGCCCCGGTCAGCACGAGGCCGCGCACCGGCGTGTCGCGCTCGATCTCGTCGAGCGCGGCGGCGAACGATTCCCACAGTTCGAAAGAAACCGAATTCAGCGCATGGCGCCGGTTGAGGGTCAGCATGACGACGTCGCCGGGATGGCGCTCGACCAGCAGGGGCGGCGCGTTCTCGTCCTGGCGGCCGGCGTCTGCCATTTTCCTCTCCCTCTGTCCCTGCTTCCATGCCTCAGGCATCGGGAGCAGGACAACTTAAAACTGCACGAGGGAGCAGAATTACATCAGGCTACCTTCTCGCGCACCATCCGCGGCGGATGCTGCGCCTGGGCGACGAGACTGTCGACTCCATCCTCCATGCCGGCGTGGATCATCGCCAGGATCTCGGTGCGGGCGGTACCGCGCGTGGCGCCGGCCATGAAGGTCAGATAGCTCATCAGCAGTCGGGGGATGATATCCTCGTCGGAAATCTGGCCGCGCGCCCATTCGTTGATGGTGGCATATTCGAAGCGCACAAGGTCGTCGGCGAGCTGGCCTGCATCCACCCACGGCTGGAGCTGACGGCGGGCCTGCAGCCGCCGGATCCATTCCAGATTGGGGTCGGTGCCCATGCGGTGCATCGTCTGCCACAGGTCCGGGTTCACCTCGGCGCTGAAGTAGATCGCCATGATCGCGCGGATATAATTGCGGATCTTGCGGTTGCGCCGGGTGACGGCGACGATCCGCTCGACGTTGCGCTGGAGCGTTCCGACCGGACTGCGGTAGTTGATGCGCGCCAGATATTCGCTGAAATATTCCTGGATGGCGACGGCGATCAGCCGCTCGCGGGTCTGGAACGCATTGTAGAGCGTACGTTTGGCGACGCCCGCGCGCTTGCACAATTCATGCATGCTGAAATCCCCGATCCCCTGTTCAGCGATCAGGTTCCGGGTCTCCTCGAGAATCCGGCGGCGCCGGTCCCGAATAGCTGGGCTTGAATAAGTCAGCGACTTGTCGCCTTTGTCGCTCAATCGATGTCCTTCACAATAACATGATCCAAATATCTTATCGGTTGCGCTGTTTGTACGTCAACCCAAGATCAGCCACCGATCGTCCGTTCGGTCGGCCAGTAACGGCGCCGCAATTCGCGCTTGTTGATCTTCCCCATCGGATTTCGGCCGAGGTCCTCGACGAATTCATAGGATCGCGGACATTTGTAGCCCGCAAGCGAGGCGCGGCAATGACGGTTGAGCGTGTCCTGGTCCGGCGGATCGGCCGGATCGGCGGCGACGATTAGCGCCTTGGCCTCCTCGCCCATTTCGGCGTTGGGAGCGCCGATCACCGCGACGTCGGCGACCTGCGGATGAGTCAACAGGACCTGTTCGGCCTCGGCCGGGTAGATGTTGACGCCGCCCGAGACGATCATGTCCGACACCCGATCGGTGATGAACACGTAGCCGTCTTCGTCGACGAACCCCATTTCGCCCAGGGTGAAGACGCCCGGCGCGATGTGCGCGGCGGCCGTCTTTTCGGGATCGCCATGATAGACGATGCCGCGCCCGCTCGGATCGCGCACATAGAGCTGGCCGACCTGGTTCGGCGCGAGCGGCTCGCCATCCTCGCCGACCACCACCGTCTCGAGCGGCGGCACCGCCTTGCCGACCGAGCCCGGCTTGCGCAGCCATTCCTCCGAAGCGATGGCGTGGGTCGTGCCCGCCTCGGTCCCGCCATAGGCCTCGAACAGCACCGGACCGAACCAGTCGATCATCGCGCGCTTGACCTCGCGCGGACAGGCGGCGCCGGTATGGGCGAGCCGCCTCATGCTCGACACGTCGTATTTCTCCCGCACCTGCGCCGGAAGCGCGAGCAGGCGCTGGAAATGGGTGGGCACCATCACCGATCCGGCGATCTTCTCGCGCTCGATCGTCGCCAGCGCGGCCTCGGGCTCGAAGGCGCTCATCACCACCAGCGCGCTGCCGCCCATCAGGCTGCGCACCATCGTCAGCGGGCCGGTATGGTAGAGCGGCCCGACGACGAGGCCCGGCGACGGAGTCGCGCGCGTGCGCATGATGGCGCCGAACTCGGCCATGTCGGCGGCCGGCGGGAAATAGCCGGGCGGCGTCTCGGTCGCCTTCGGCCGACCCGTGGTTCCTGACGTGTAATGGAGATGCGGCCGGGGCCTGACGTCGGTGGGCGGCGCCGAGTCAGGGGCGGCCCCGACCCATTCCTCCCAGGCGGTCAGGCCCGCGCGCGGGCTGCAGCGCCAGCCGACGATCGTCTTGATTCCTGCCGTGGCCGCCGCGGCCATCCCCGCCTCCGCCGTCTCCTCCGCAACGAACAGCGCGCCGGCCCCGGAAGACTGGAGAATATAGGCGACCTCGTCCGGGGTGAGATGGAAGCTGACCGGCACGCTCGACAGGCCCGCCTCCAGCGCCGCGACATAGGCGATCACCGTCTCCGAGCTGTTGGGCGCGAACACGGCCACCCGCTGCGCCGCTCCGGCGGACAGGCCCTGCATCGCGTGGATCGCGCGGTTGAGGATGGGGTCGAGTTCGGCCCAGCTGTAGCGGACGCGCTCGTCCGCCAGCGCCAGCTCCCCGCGCCGCGCCGGCTCGATACCCGCCACCGTTACCGACATCCACGCCCTCCCCTACAATTGAATCTATACCGCTATGCAGTTTTCACGGCAAGTTCGTTGCGGGAGATGGCGGGCTCGAGATAGCGCAGCGCCACCCGGAAGCTGACCAGCGCTACGATCGTGCCGGTGATCACCACCACCGCCAGCGAATAACCGATCTTGGCCTCGTCGCGGAAAACATAGTCGGTCAGCGCCCCCACGATCGCCGGGCCGGCGCCGAGCCCCAGAATGGTGAAGACGAACAGGAACATGGCCAGCATCCGGGCGCGGATCGAGCTCGGCGCCAGCAGCGCCATGATCGAGGAGACGTAGACCATGAACGGCACGGTGATGAACTGCGCGACGGCATAGCAGGCGAGGAAGACGTAGATGTTGTCGGCGAAGAACATGTAGGCGACCACCGGCATCAGCGCGAGGATCAGCCAGCTGTAGAAGCGCAGGTGCGCGTCCTTCATGCCGCGCCCGAACAAGCGGTCGACGATCCAGCCGTTCACGACGAGCGAGGCCGCGGCGATGATGTTCATCGCGCTCAGCGCCGGCCCATATTCCCCCGGCTCCCAGCCGAAGCGCCGGTCGATATAGGCCGGGATCCAGTTGCTCATCGAATAGCCGCAGATCGCGAGGCACGAGGTGCCGATCAGCATCAGCACGATCAGCTTCCAGTTGCCGCGGATGAAGGCCATCACCTCGCCGCGCAGCACTTCGTTACCGACGGCGCCCGGGCTGCGGCGGCGGCCCGGATCGGCGAAGGTGAACAGCAACGGGGCGAGGATGAAGCCCGGCAGGCCGACCATCATCAACACCAGCTGCCAGGGTTCCGCCGGTCCGTGGATCGGCAGATCCACGCCCTCGAAGGTGGTGGCGTAGGCGATCGCCAGGCCGCCGAGGCCGAAGGCGGTCGCCGATCCGACCTTGCCCGCCATCTGGAACGAGGAGGTGGCGATCGTCAGCTTGTCGCGCGAGAAGCCGTCCGAGATGAGCGAATAGGCCGCCGGCAGCAAAGCCGCCTCGCCCACTCCGACCAGGATGCGCGCGCCGAGCAGGCTCTCGTAGGAATCCGCGAAGCCGCAGGCAATGGTGGCGGTCGCCCAGAGGATGACCCCGAAGAAGATGATCCAGCGGCGCGAGAAGCGGTCCGCCGCCCAGCCGAGCGGCAGGCCGAACACGGCGTAGAAGATCGCGAACGAGGTCGAGGTGATCATGCTGATCTGGACGTCGCTGAGCAGCAGGTCCGCCTTGATCGGAGTCACCAGCATGCTGAGGATCAGCCGGTCGACCCAGGAGAAGACGTACATCACGAACAGCACGGTCACCATCCACCAGCTCGTGCGGCTGGCTTCGGCCTGGAGGGCGCTGACGGGATTGGCGTAGACGCTGGTCATCTGACTTCCTCTCGTGAGGCGTGCGCTAGCGGAGCGGCCCGTTCGCGTTGAGTTCGGCGATCTTGAGCTTGCCCAGCTGGGCCATGTGCACCTCGTCCGGGCCGTCGGCGAGGCGCAGGTAGCGGCTCGTGGCGAAGATGGCGGCGATCGGCGTGTCGTCGCTGACGCCCATGCCGCCATATGCTTGGATCGCGCGGTCGGCGACGGTCTGGCCCATTTGCGGCGCAACGATCTTGATCGCGGCGATCAGATCCTTGGCGACCTTGTTGCCGTAGCGATCCATCGCGTCGGCCGCCTTGAGGGTCAGCAGCCGCGCCATCTCGATCTCGCAGAAGGATCGGGCGACATCCTGGCGGATGCTCCCCTGGTCGGCGAGCTTGCGGCCGAAGGCGACCCGGTTCTCGACCCGGTGCGCCATATATTCGAGCGCCCGCTGCGCCTGGCCGACGATCCGCATGCAATGATGGATGCGCCCGGGGCCGAGGCGGCCCTGGGCGATCTCGAAGCCGCGGCCTTCGCCGAGGATGACGTTCCCGGCCGGCACGCGCACGTCGTCGAAGCGCATCTCGACATGGCCGCCGGGCGAATGGAGCGCGCCGAGCACCGACAGCGGGCGGATGATGGTGATCCCGGGCGTGTCGCGCGGCACCAGGATCTGCGTGTGCTGCTGATGGCGCGGCGCGTCGCTCGGCGTGCGCCCGAGCACGATGAGCACCGCCAGGCGCGGATCCATCATCCCGGATATCCACCATTTGCGGCCGTTGATCACATAATCGTCGCCGTCGCGCACGATGCTGGTGGCGACGTTGGTGGCGTCGGAAGAGGCGACGTCGGGCTCGGTCATCGCATAGGCCGAGCGGATCTCGCCGGCGAGCAGCGGCTTCAGCCACCGCTCCTGCTGCTCCGGGGTGCCGTATTTGGCGAGCACCTCCATGTTGCCGGTATCGGGCGCGGAGCAGTTGAAGATCTCCGAAGCGCCGAACACCCGGCCCATGATCTCGGCGAGCGGCGCATATTCGAGGTTGGTGAGCCCCGGGCTCCATTCGCCATATTCGTGCGGCAGGAACAGGTTCCACAGCCCCGCCTCGCGCGCCTTCGCCTTCAATCCTTCGAGGCCGGGCCACACTTTCCACAGATTGGCGTGGTCATGGCTCCAGTCGTGCCGCTCCCGCTCGATCGGATAGACATGATCGTCCATGAAGGCTTGGAGCCTTGCTTGGAGCGCCTTCACCTTCTCGGAATATTCGAAGTTCATCGGGCCGTCTCCATGGATCAAAGGGTAAGTCCGCCGTCGACGAGCAAGGTCTGCCCGCAGATGTAGCCGGCCAGCGGCGAGGCGAGGAAAAGGGCGACTCCGGCCATCTCATCGGTCGTGCCGAAGCGGCCCATCGGGATCTTGGCGAGCGCGCGCTCGCGGCGCTCGGGACTCTCCATCGTGACCTTGGTCATCTTGGTGTCGACGAGGCTCGGCGCGAAGCCGTTGACGCGGATGCCGTCCTTCGCCCAGGCTTGGCCCAGGGTACGAACGAGGCCGACCGCGGCCGTCTTGGACGCGGCATAAGCGGGGTTGCCCATGGTCGAGCGGAACGCCGCGACCGAGCTCACCACGATCACCGACCCCTTGGCGGCCTTCAGCAGCGGATGGAAGCGCTGGGCGATGTGCATGACGCTGTCGACGTTGACGGCCATCACCTTGTCCCAGCCCTGGCGCTCGAACTCCTTGCGGCCGTAGAGCACCGCCCCCTGCGACTGGACGAGGATGTCGAGCCGCTCGAACGGCGCCTGCGCCGCGGCGATCGCGTCGGGATCGCTGACGTCGACGGAGACATAATGAAGGCCGGCGAGGTCGGAGCCCCCCTCCCCCTCATAGTCGGCCGCGCTCGCGCGGGTTCCCCAGACATGGACCTCGGCGCCGCGCGCCCGGAACGCCTGCGCGATCGCATTGCCGATGCCGCTCGATCCGCCGACCACGAGCGCGGTCTTGCCGCTGAAATCAAGCTCGCTTGTCATCCGATCCACTCCTGCGCGCGCTCGAACAGGCGGACGGCGCGGCCGTGCAGACGCTCGCCGACATCCGCGGGCGCTTTGCCGGCGCAGGCGCGGGCGTGGGTTCCTTCGAGCAATATGCCGAGCTTGTAGCAGGCCAGCACCTTGTACCAATCCACCGCCGACAGATCGCGCGCGCTGCGTTCGCGATAATGCGCGACCAGCTCGTCGGCGGTGGGAAAGCCTTCCCAAGGCTCGACCCTGACGGTGCTTTCGCCGCCGTCGCCCGCCGGCCAGGTGGCGAGCAGCCAGCCCAGATCGATCAGCGGGTCCCCGATCGTCGCCAGCTCCCAATCGACGATTGCGGCCAGCTCCGGCCCATCGTTGCGGAACATGACGTTGGCGAGGTGATAGTCGCCGTGGATGATCCCCGGAATGAAATGCGCCGGCCGGTTTGCGTCCAGCCATGCGGCGACCCGGGCGACGCCGGGCAGCCCGTCCGTCCAGCCGGGCATGGCGGCATAGCCGTCGAGCTGCTTCTTCCAGCGCGCGACCTGCCGCTCCAGATAGTTTTCGGGCCGGCCGAAATCGCCGAGCCCGACCCGCGCATGGTCGACGGCGCCGAGCGCGGCGATTCCTTCGGCCATGGCGAGCCCCATGCGGCGGCGGATGGCGGGCGAACCGGCGTGCAGCGGCGGCAGGCCCGCGACCGGATTGAAGCCGTCGACCGGCACCATCAGGTAGAAAGCGGCGCCGAGCACCGATTCGTCGCCGCAGGCGGCGACCAGGGTCGGGTGCGGCACGTCGCTTCCGGCGAGCGCGGCAAGCACCCGCGCCTCGCGCCGCATCGTTTCGTTGGACTCCGGCCTGGGATGCGCGGGCGGATGGCGCAGCACATATTCCGCATCGCCGCGGCAAAAGCGCAGCAGGATGTTCTGCGTGCCGCCCGACAGCGCGGCAACGTCGCGGATCGGCCCCGCGCCAACGCCTTCGGCGTCCATCCAGCCCTCGAGAGCCTTGGTATCAACCACGGCGGCGCCGCCCCTCCAGCGTTTATTTTGTTTGCCCCGGATATGCGCTTGGAGTAGGGGCAGCGCAAGCACGAAAACTGCACTGATGGTCAGAATTTGAGCAACCCCACCATCTGGCGGAACGGAGGACGGGATGGGAGAGGCATATATCGTCGCGGTCGCGCGAAGCGCCGGCGGACGCAAAGGCGGTCGGCTGGCGGGATGGCACCCGACCGATCTGGCGGGGGCGGTCCTCAAGGGCCTGATCGAACGCAGCGGCGCCGATCCGGCCGCGATCGAAGACGTCATCATGGGCTGCGCCTGCCCCGGCGGCGAGCAGGGCGCCAACATCGGCCGCTATGCCGCGCTCGCGGCCGGCCTGCCCGAATCGGTGCCCGGTACGACCGTCGATCGCCAGTGCGGCTCATCGCAGCAGGCGCTGCATTTCGCGGCCGCGACGGTGATGACGGGAACGATGGACGTGGTCATCGCCGCCGGCGTGGAATCGATGACCCGAGTGCCGATGGGCCTGCCCTGGACGCTCGCCGCCCAGCATGGCTACGGCACCTACCGCAGCCCCGGCCTCAACGACCGCTACGGCGACACGCCCTTCAGCCAGTTTTCGGGCGCGGAGATGCTCGCCCGCAAATACGGGTTCGACCGCGAGCAGCTCGACGCCTTCTCGCTTGAGAGCCACCGCAAGGCGATGGCCGCGACGCAAGGCGGCAAGTTCGACGCCGAGATCGTGCCGCTGCAAGTGACGCTGGAAGACGGGACCACCGAGACCCACCGCGCCGACGAGGGCATCCGGCGCGACGCGACGATCGAGAAGATCGCGTCGGTGAAGACGCTCCAGGAGGGCGGCATGATCACGGCCGCCAACGCCAGCCAGATCTGCGACGGCGCGGCGGCTCTGCTCATCGCCAACGAGCGCGGCCTCAAGGCGCTCGGCGCCACGCCGCTGGCGCGCGTGCACCAGATGAGCGTGCTCGGCCACGACCCGATCATCATGCTCGAGGCCCCCATCCCCGCCACCGAGCGGGCGCTTCGGAAGGCCGGGATGAAGATCGACGACATCGATCTTTACGAGGTCAACGAGGCCTTCGCGCCCGTCCCGCTGGCCTGGGCGCAGGCGAGCGGCGCCGATCCGGAGCGGCTCAACGTCAATGGCGGCGCGATCGCGCTCGGCCATCCGCTGGGCGCGAGCGGCGCGAAGCTCATGACGACGCTCGTCCAGGCGCTTCACGACCGCGGCGGCCGCTACGGCCTGCAGACGATGTGCGAGGCCGGCGGCATGGCCAACGTGACGATCATCGAGCGGCTTTAGTTCGCTCCGCCGTCGAGCAGGCGCCGGGCGATCACCTGCGCCTGGATCTCGCCGGCGCCTTCGAAGATGTTGAGGATGCGCGCGTCGGCGAGCAGGCGGCTGACCGGATATTCCATCGCGAAGCCGTTGCCGCCGTGGATCTGGAGCGCATTGTCGGCGGCCGCCCAGGCGACCCGGGCGGCGAGCAGCTTCGCCATTCCCGCTTCCAGGTCGCAGCGCTTTCCCTCGTCCTTCTGCCGAGCGGCGTAATAAGTGAGCTGGCGCACGCCCATCAGCTCGGCCGCCATCATCGCAAGCTTGTTGGCGATGCGCGGGAATTCGATGATCGCGCGGCCGAACTGCTTGCGGTCGATCGCATAGGCAAGGCCGGCGTCGAGCGCCGCCTGGCCGACTCCGATCGCCCTCGCCGCGGTCTGGATGCGGGCGCTCTCGAACGTCACCATCAGCTGGCGGAAGCCCTGCCCCTCCTGCCCGCCGAGCAGGTTGTCGCCGGCGACGACGAAGCCGTCGAAGCCGATTTCATATTCCTTCATGCCGCGATAGCCGATCACCCCGATCTCGCCGCCGCTCATGCCCGCCACCGGGAAGGGATCGCCATCGTCGCCCCGCGGCTTGGGCGCGATGAACATGGAGAGGCCGCGATGGTCGCTCACGGCGGGGTCGCTGCGGGCAAGCAGCATCATCACATCGGCGCGCGCGGCATGGGTGATCCAGGTCTTGTTGCCGGTGATCCGCCAGTCGGCGCCTTCGAGCACCGCGCGGGTCCGCAGCGCCCCCAGATCGGAGCCGGTGTTGGGCTCCGTGAAGACGGCGGTGGGAAGGATCGCGCCCGTCGCGATGCCCGGCAGCCAGTCCTGCTTCTGCTGCTCGGTGCCGCCGCCCAGGATCAACTCCCCGGCGATCTCCGAGCGGGTGGCGAGCGAGCCGACCCCGATCCAGCCCCGCGACAATTCCTCCGAGACGACACACATCGCGGTCTTGCCCATTTCGAGCCCGCCATAGCGTTCGGGCATGGTCATCCCGAACACGCCGAGTTCGCCGAGCTCCTCGATCAGCTCGAGCGGGATGAACTCGTCCTTGAGGTGCCAGTCATGCGCGAACGGAGCGACCCTTTCCGCCGCGAACGCGTGGAACTGGTCGCGGATCATCGCCGTCATGTCGTCGAGCCCGGCATTCTCGAGCGTCGCGCGCCCGCGCGCCTCGACCAGGGCCTGGGCGAGCCGGGTCTTGACCTCCTGCCGGCCTCCCTCGCGGATCAGCCGCTGGAGCGCGGGCGAGCGAAGGCGTTCCAGGGCCGCGGGATCGTCGACCAGCTCGCCGGCGCGGATGACCTCGCCCTGGTTCATCGGGATTCCGCCCTGCAGCTGAGCGCCATATTCGGCGAACAGCAGGCTCGCGAGCAGGCGCTCGATCTCGCCGAACGAGCTCTCGGCGTCGAGCCGCGCCGCCCAGCCGGAAACCTCGGCCATCAGCTCGGCATAGGAAGCGTACCAGGCGAAGCCGTGGACGACATGCTGCTCGGCATCGGCCAAGGCACGGTCCACCCGGCCGTCGGGCGCGATCCGGGCCCGAACCGCCTGGCGCGCCGCTTCGGCGAACGCGCGGGCCGAATCGGCCGCCTCGGCCAGCAGCCCCGGAAGCTCCCCCGCGGCGACCATCAGGACTTGTCGGCCTGGGCCTTGTTGGCGGCGGCCATCGCCTTGAGGTCGACTCCGCCGACGAGGTTGCCGGTGGTGAGCTGGTTCTGCGCGTGCGCGAAATGATGCATGTGGAACACCGCATCCATCGACGTGCGCTTGCCGCGAAGGTCTTCGACCAGGTTGATCGCCTGCTTGGTCAGCGCCAGCGCCAGCCGCGGCTGCTGCGCGATCTCGCCGGCGATCTTCTCGACCTCCGCCTTCAGCGCGTCGCGCGGCACGACCCGGTTGATCATGCCCAGATCGTAGGCGCGCTGCGCCGGCATGCGCTGCCCCAGGTAGAGGAATTCGCGGGCGATGCGCGGCGGCAGCTCGAACGGATGGGCGAAATATTCGACGCCCGGCTGGTTCATCCTCAGCACCGGATCCTGGAAGAAGGCGTCGTCGGACGCGACGATCATGTCGCACACCCAGGCCAGCATCAGCCCGCCCGCGATGCAGGCGCCCTGCACCATCGCGATCGCGGGCTTGGGCATCGCCTGCCAGCGCCGGCAGAGACCCAGATAAGCGTCCTGCTCGAGCACATATTGACGCTCGGCGCCCTCGAGGTCGCTATGGTTCCACCACAGGTCGCGCCGCTCGCGCTCGAGATGCGAATCCTTGTCCGGAGTGCCGAGATCGTGCCCCGCGGAGAAGTGCTTGCCGTTGCCGCCCAGCACGATCACCTTGACGCTCTCGTCGTCGATCGCGCGGCGGAAGCAGTCGTCGAGCTGGTTGAGCAGCGCGTAATTCTGCGCGTTGCTGTATTTGGGCCGGTCGAGCATCACCCAGGCGACGCGGTCGCGCACCTCGTAGGTGACGAACGGACCGCCGCCGCCGCCCTCGGCCTGCTTGTCCTGTGCCGGTGCCGTGGTCGCCATCTTCGATCTCCTCGTGGGAGGCTAATACTGCACTACGGTGCAGATTTCAAGTCAGCGCGGCGGCATCCTGATCGCGCCGTCCAGGCGCACGTCCTCGCCGTTCAGATAGTCGTTTTCGATCATCGTCAGCGCAAGCTGCGCGAACTCTTCCGGCCGGCCGAAGCGCTTGGGAAAGGGGACGCTGGCGGCGAGCGCGTCGCGCACCGCCTGCGGCGCCCGGCCCATCAGCGGCGTATCGAAGATGCCCGGAAGGATGGTGTTGACTCGGATGCCCTCGTTCATGAGGTCGCGCGCCACCGGCAGCGTCATCGCCACGATCCCGCCCTTGGACGCCGAATAAGCGGCCTGGCCGATCTGGCCGTCCTCGGCCGCGGCGCTGGCGGTGTTGACGATCGCGCCGCGCGCGCCGTTCGGATCCGGATCGAGGGTCAGCATGCCCGCGGCGGATTTGGCGAGGCAGCGGAAGCTGCCGACCAGGTTGATCTGGATGATCCGGTCGAACGCGTCGATCGGGAAATGCCTGATCTCGCCCGTCGCCTTGTCGCGGCTGGCGGTCTTGACCGCATTGCCCGTGCCGGCGCAGTTCACCAAGATCCGCTCCTGGCCCTGCGCGGCGCGCGCCTTCGCGAAGCCCTCATCGACCGACGCGTCGCTGGTCACGTCGACGGCGCAGTAGACGCCGCCTATTTCCGCCGCGACCTGCTCGCCGCGTTCGGCGTTGAGGTCGAACAGCGCGACCTTGACGCCCTTGGCGGCAAGCGCGCGGGCGGTCGCCTCGCCGAGGCCCGAAGCGCCCCCGGTGACGACGGCGGAGACGCTGGCGTCAAGCTTCATGCAACACTCCTTGGCGTTGGGAAATCGCGCCGCTTTCGGCGAGCGCGTCGAGTTCGCGCGGATCGAGCCCCAGCCACTCGGCCAGTATCTCCTGCGTATGCTCGCCGACATGGGGCGGGCGGCAGCGGTAATCGGCCGGCGTCTCGGACAATTTCCCCGGATAGGCGACGGTCGGCACCCGCACGCCGTCCTCGCGAACGAAGTGGTGGACCGTTCCGCGCGCCTCGACGAACGGATCCTCGAACACCTGCTCGATGGTGTTGACCGGTCCCGCCGGCACGCCCTTGGCGACGAGATGGTCGATCAGGGGGCCGCCCTCGAAACCGCGCACCAGTTCCTGCACCTTCTCCTCGATCGCGTCGCGGTTGACCTGGCGGGCGTGGCTGGTGGCGAAGCGCGGGTCGGTCGCGAGCTCGGGCACGCCGAGCTCGTGGCAGAGCACTCGGAACTGCCCGTCATTGCCGACCGCGATGATGATCGTTCCGTCCGCCACGTCGAACGTCTTGTAGGGGACGACGGTGGGATGCCGGTTGCCGAGCCGACTCGGCAGCGCGCCTCCCACCAGCCAGCTCAGCGACTGGTTGGCGAGCATGGCGATCTGGGTGTCGAGCAGCGACAGGTCGATATGCTGGCCGATGCCCGTCCGCTCCGCGTGCCGCAGGGCGAGCAGGGTGCTGACGGCGGCATACATCCCCGTCGACAGGTCGCACATCGCGACTCCGACGCGCAGCGGCGGGCCGTCGGGCTCGCCGGTGATGCTCATCAGCCCGCCCATCCCCTGGGCGACGAAATCGTAGCCGCCGCGATCCTTGTAGGGGCCGGTCTGGCCGAAGCCGGTGATCGAGCAATAGACCAGGCGGGGATTGACCGCCTTCAGGCTCTCATAGTCGAGCCCGTATTTCCGCAGGCCGCCGACCTTGAAATTCTCGACCACGACATCCGCCTCGGCGGCGAGGCGGCGGATCAGCGCGGCGCCGTCGGGATGGGCGAGGTTGATCGCGGCCGAGCGCTTGTTGCGGTTGCACGACAGATAATAAGCGCTCTCGCCGCGATCCTCCTCGCCGTCCGCGCCGATCAGATAGGGAGGGCCCCAGGCGCGCGTGTCGTCGCCCTTGCCGGGGACCTCGATCTTGATCACGTCGGCGCCGAAATCGGCGAGGATCTGCGTGCACCATGGACCCGCCAGCACCCGCGACAGGTCGAGCACCTTGATGCCGTCGAGCGCTCCGGTTGCTTGCTTCGTCATTCGCGCGCCTACTTCTTCAGCGTCGCCAGATAGGCGATCAGGTTGGCCCGATCCGCGGGCTTGGGCACCCCGGCGAACGCCATCTTGGTGCCGGGCACCGCCGTCCGCGGATTGGCCAGATACTTGTCGAGCGCCGCCGGGGTCCAGATGAAGCGGCTCTTCTTCATCGCCGGCGAAAAGGCAAACCCGGGAAGCGCGCCGGCCCTGCGCCCGACCACGCCGGCGAGCGAGGGGCCAATGCCGTTCCTGCCCGGCGCGATGGCGTGGCAGGTCACGCAGCGGGCGAAGGCGGCCTTGCCGCTGGCGGGATTGCCGGCCGCCGTCGCCGGGCCGCCGGCCGCCAGCATCGCCGCGGCCGCGGCCATCGCCCCGATCCGCATCGCCATCGTCATGCGCGCTCGAACACGGCAGCGAGCCCCTGGCCGCCGCCGATGCACATCGTCTCGAGCCCGAAGCGCATGTCGCGGCGGTGCAGCTCGCGAACCAAAGTCGCCAGGATGCGGCCGCCGGTGGCGCCGATCGGATGGCCGAGCGAGATGCCGGAGCCGTTGACGTTGAGCCGGTCGCGCTCGTCCCAGCCCCAGCCCTTGAGCACCGCAAGCACCTGCGGCGCGAACGCCTCGTTGAGCTCGACCAGGCCGATGTCGTCCCAGCGCAGGCCGGTGCGCGCGAACAGGCGCTCGACCGCCGGCACCGGGCCGATCCCCATGCGCGAAGGCTCGCACCCCGCCGCGGCCCAACTGTGGAACCACGCCATCGGCTCGAGCCCGAGCTCGGCAAGCTTGTCCTCGGCGACCACGAGGCAGGCGGCGCCCGCGTCGTTCTGCTGGCTGGCATTGCCCGCGGTCACCACGCCGTCCTTCTCGATCGGCTTGAGCTGGGCGAGCGACTCGGCCGTCGCGTCGGCGCGGATGCCCTCGTCGCGAACGAACATCACCGGATCGCCGCGCCGCTGCGGCACCGGCACCGGCACGAGCTCGTCGTCGAACTTGCCTGCCTCCCACGCGGCCGTCGCGCGGCGGTGGCTCATCGCCGCGAATTCGTCGCACTCCTCCCGGGTGATGCCGTAATCGCTGGCGAGGTTGTTGGCGGTTTCGATCATGCCGCTGATCACGCCGAAGCGGGCGATCGGCTGCGACATCACCCGTCCCCGGGTCAGCCGGTCGTGCATCGTGGTCGACCCCGAACGGGCGCCGCGGCGATGGTCGACCGAATAATATTCGACGTTGCTCATGCTTTCGACGCCGCCCGCGACGACGACGTCGGCGGCGCCGGTCTGGACCATCATGGCGGCGTCGATCACGGCCTGCAGGCCGCCGCCGCAGCGCCGGTCGAGCTGGTAGCCGGGCGTCGAGATCGGCAGCCCCGCCGCGAGCGCCGACCAGCGGCCGATCGCCGGCGCTTCGCCGTTGCCGTAGCCCTGGGCGTAGACGACGTCGTCGATCCGCTCGGGATCGATGCCGGTGCGGTCGATCAGCGCCTTGAGCACGATCGCGCCGAGCTCGCCGGCGGGAATGTCCGCGAGGCTTCCGCCGAACTTGCCGACGGCGGTTCGGATCGGCGACACGATCGCGGCGCGACGCAATTCACTCATCAGGACTTCGCCTCCCGCAGCATCGCCCGGGCGATGATCAGTTGCTGTATTTGCGACGTGCCCTCGTAGATGCGCAGCAGGCGCACGTCGCGATAGAATCGTTCCACCTTGTACTCGGCCATGTAGCCGGCGCCGCCGTGGATCTGAACCGCGCGGTCGGCGACCCGGCCGACCGCCTCGCTCGACATATATTTGAGCGCCGAGGCCTCGAGGCTCACCCGCTCGCCCGCGTCGAAACGGGCGGCGGTCGTGTTCATCAGCGCCTCGGTCGCGAGCTGGTCGACCTTGCTGTCGGCGAGCATCGCCTGGACGAGCTGGAACTCGGCGATCGGCTGGCCGAACTGCCTGCGCTCCATCGCGTAGCGGAGGCTCATGTCGATCAGCCGGTCGCACATGCCGAGCGCGACTCCGGCGATGTGGATTCGGCCGCGGTCGAGCACCTTCATCGCGGTCTTGAAGCCTTGCCCGGGCCTGCCGCCGATGATCGCGTCTGCCGGCACCCGCACATCCTCGAAGATGACGTCGCAGGTCTTGGCGCCGCGCTGGCCCATCTTCTTGTCGGGCGCGCCGAGGCTGATCCCGGGCGTGTCCGCGGGCACGATGAACGCGGAGATGCCCGCGGCGCCCTTCTGTTCCGGATCGGTGCGCGCCATCAGCGTGTACACCTTGGCGCGCGGCGCGTTGGTGATGAAGCGCTTGGTTCCGTTGATGCGGTAGTGATCGCCTTCGAGCACCGCGCTGGTGCGCAGCGAAGCGGCGTCCGAACCTGCCTCGGGCTCGGTCAGCGCGAAGCTCGACACCGCCTCGCCCGAAGCGAGCCTGGGGAGCCATTCCCGCTTCTGCGCCTCGGTGCCGTCGATGACGATGCCCTGGCTGCCGATGCCGACGGTGGTGCCGATCACCGAACGGAAGGCGACCGAGGCGCGGGCGAGCTCGCGCACGACCGCCGCCTCCTCCGCCATGGTCAGGCCGAGCCCGCCATATTCCTCGGGGATCGACAGGCCGAACAGGCCCAGTTCGCGGATCTCGGCGACGATCTCCTCCGGAACCGCGTCCTCCTCCTCGACGCGGTCCTCGGCCGGGATCAGCCGTTCCTCGACGAACCGGCGCACGGTCGAGCGCAGCAGATCGAAGGTTTCGCTATCCATGCAAGCATCCCCTGGCCGGTCGTCCGGCTCGTACGCCTCTATCTCTTCGACTCAAGCCCGGAGTCAACCAAAACTGCACTACAGGCTAATTTTCGCTTCCATCGCGGTCACTTCGTCGCAGCGGATCGCGCGGTAGCTTCCGGGCGCTTCCCCGGCGGCAAGGCGCACCGGCTGCGAAACGAACAACGGCGCCGCCGCTCGGAAAGAGAAAGCGGCCGGCCGGCCCTCGCGCCGCGCGGCGAGGCCGAACAGCCGCGCCGCGGTGAACGGCCCGTGCACGACCAGGTCCGGATAGCCTTCTTCCCGGGTCACGTAAGGCTGGTCGTAATGGATGCGATGGCTGTTGAAGGTCACGGCCGAGAATCGGAACAGGTCGACGGGGCCCGGCGTCCAGACCTCGCCCTGGACCGCCTCGCCTTTGTCTTCAACCGCAGCGACGCGTCCCCCAACGTCGCGATAGACGATGGTCTGACGCTCCACGACCCGCTCGGCGCCGTCCTGGACGATGACGTGCTCGACATCGATCAGCACCAGCTCGCCGCTGCCGCCGCGGCGGTGGCGAAGGTCGCGGATCGTGGAGGTACGGACGGCCGGCGCGCCGACGCGCAGCGGTTCTCCGAAACGCATCTCCCCGGATGCGAACATGCGGCGCGGCAGGCTGACCGGCGGCAGGAAGCCGCCGCGCCGTGGGTGGCCGTCGACGCCGATCTGGTCCGGCGGCACGACCGGCAGGAAGAAGGCCCAATGCGCCAGCGAAGGCGGCGTCCGTTCGACGTCCAGATCCTCGCCGAGCGCGGCGGCGAAGCGGCGCAGGCTTTCGCCCTCGATCACTTCCTCGCGGGTCTCGGCGCGCCCGATCCAGCTCTGCCAATGCGCGATATCGGAATCGCCGACGCTCATGCCACCAGCCCCTGGTCGTGCAGCCGCCCGATCTCGCCGCTCGACAGGCCGAGCACGCTCGCCAGCACCTCGTCGCTATGCTGGCCGAGCCGCGGCGCCGGCGCGAGCGGCGCGCGCTCCCGGTCCGCGAACACCGCCGCCGGCCCTGCCGCCGGATAGCTGAGCCCGCTCGGATGGGCGATCCGCTCGAAGATCGGATTGCCCTCGAACAGGCGCGGGTCGGAGAGCGCCTTCGACAGCGGCTGATAGGCCGACCAGGTCACGCCCTCGCCGTCGAACGCGCGGCCAAGCTCGTCCGCCCGGCGTGCGCCGATCGCCTGCTCGAAAAGCGGGAACAGCCGGGCGCGATGCGTGAACCGAGCGCCTTCGTCCTTGGCGAAGCGGACGCCGAGCTCGCCCTCCAGCGCCGCGATCTTCTCGGACAATGCCAATGTCGTGACGAGCCCCTGCCACTGCTTGGGCGTGATCGCGACGATCATCAGCCGCTCGCCGTCCGCCGTCGCGAAGTCGCGCCCGAACGCGCCGAACAGGTCGTTGCCCATTCGGGGCCGGTCGCCGCCGCCGACCAGCGTCTCGGCGAGCAGGCCGATGTGCGCGAGGCTGGCGGCCGCGATGTCGGACAGCGCCACGCGCACGTCGGCGCCCTTGCCGGTGCGCGCCCGCGACCGCTCGGCCGCGACCATCGCCAACGCCGCCTGCATGCCCGCGATCAGGTCCCAGGCGGGAAGCACATGATTGACGGGCCTCTCGTCGTCGGCCGGCCCGGTCATCAGCGGCACGCCAACCGCGGCGTTGACCGTATAGTCGACCGCGGGCGAGCCATCGGCCCAGCCCATCACGCGCACGCAGATGATGTCGGGGCGGCGCTCCGCGAGCTTGTCGTAGGAAAGGAAGCCGCGCACTGGGAAGTTGGTGAGGAACAGACCGCCCTCCTCGCCCGGCGCGGCCGCCAGCGCCACGGCGAGCTCGCGCCCCTCGGGCCGCGAAAGATCGATCGTGACCGACTTCTTGCCCTTGTTCAGGCCTTCCCAATAGAGGCTGTCGCCCGACGGGGCGAGCGGCCATCGGCGATAGTCGGGCCCGCCGCCGATCGCATCGATCCGGATCACCTCGGCGCCGAGCTGCGCAAGATGCATCCCCCCGGAAGGGCCGGCGATGAACGCCGAAGCTTCCACCACGCGCATGCCGCTGAGCAAATCGTACATGGTCAGCCCAGCCGAACGACGAGCTTGCCGAGCCCCTCGCCGGTGAACAAGGCGGAGAAGGCATCGAGGGCGCGGTCGATCCCTTCGTAGACGGTGTCGGCCTGGCTCAGCGTGCCCGCCCGGTGCCACTCGGTGACATCGGCCAGGAACCGGGGCTGGTGATGGAGGTGGTTGAGGACGATGAAGCCTTCGAGCCGCAGCTCCTTGACCACGGCCTGGGTGAGGTTGCGCGGCGCCGCCGGCGGCTCGGTGCTGTTATAGGCCGAGATCATCCCGCACAAAGCGAAGCGGGCGCGGCGGTTGGCGATGGCGAGCGCGGCCTGGAGATGGTCGCCGCCGACATTGTCGAAATAGACGTCGATCCCCTCGGGCGCGGCCCGCGCCAGCGCCTTGGTGAGGCTGGGCTCGGCCTTGTAGTCGATTACCTCGTCCACCCCGAGCCGCTCCTTGAGGAAGGCGGTCTTGTGCGCTCCGCCGGCGGCGCCGATCACCTTGTGCCCCTTGAGCTTCGCGATCTGGCAGACGATCGAGCCGACCCCGCCCGAAGCCGCCGAGACGAACACGACGTCGCCGGGCTTCAGCGCGGCGACGTGGAGCAGGCCGACATAAGCGGTGAGCCCGGTCATTCCGGCGAAGCCCAGATAGGCCTGCGGCGGAAGCGTCCGTTCCTTCTTCTCGAGCGCGGCGGCGGGCGCGTTGAACGCCTCGCGCCAGCCGAGCCGCGACCAGACCAGATCGCCCGGCGCGAAGCCGGGATCGTTCGAGGCGACCACCTCGCCGACCGCAGGCCCTTCCATCGCCTTGCCGAGCTCGAACGGCGGCACGTAGCTGCGCGCCTCGCTCATCCGGCCGCGCATCGCCGGGTCGACCGTCATCCACAGGTTGCGGACCTGGACCTCGCCCGGCCCCGGCTCCGGCAGATCGACCGTCGCGGCGCTGAAATCCCCGGCGACGGGCGCTCCGACCGGGCGGCGCTCGAGCCGGATTTCGCGTGAGACCACCATCTCAGTAACCGGCGAGCCGGCCGTAGCGCTCGCGATGGAAGGCGCTGTTGCCCCACGTCGCGTCCGCCGCCGCCGCGCGCTTGAGGTAGAGGCCGGCGTCATGCTCCTCGGTCATCCCGATACCGCCGTGCAACTGCACCATCTCGCCGGCCACCAGCCGCAGCGTATCGCCGGCCAGCGCCTTGGCCAGCGATGCGAGCGCGGGAACGTCCTCCTGATCCTCGTCGATCGCCGCGAGCGCCGCCTCGACCGCCGAACGAGTCAGCTCAAGTTCGCCGAGCATCTTCACCGCGCGATGCTGAAGCGCCTGGAACGATCCGATCAGCTGGCCGAACTGGACCCGGGTCTTGAGGTAATCGAGCGTCGTCTCGAACGCCTGCGTGGCGCTGCCCAGCATCTCGGCGGCGAGACCCGCCCGCCCGCGGTCGAGGATGCGTTCCAGCAGCGCGCCGCCGCGGTCGATCTCGCCGAGCACCGCGTCGCCGTCGACATGCACCTCCGCGAAGAGAAGCGAGGCGGCGTCGCGGCAGTCGACCCGCCGCAGCGGCGTGCGCGACAGCCCTTGGGCGTCCGCGTCGACGAGGAAAAGGGTGATCCCGCTCCCGTCGGCGACGCGCGCCGCGACGATGAAGAGGTTGGCCGCGATCCCGTCCAGCACCGGCGCCTTGACGCCTTCGAGCACCCAGCCGTTGCCGTCGGACCGGGCGGCGAAGGCGATGTTGCCCGGATCGTGCCGCCCGCTTTCATCGACCGCGAGCCCGACGATGGCTTCGCCCGATGCGATCGCCGAAAGCCAGCGCGCCTGCTTCTCCTCGCTTCCCCCGAGCCTCAGCGCGGCGACCCCGACCAGGGCGCTGCCGAGCAGCGGCGAGGACACCAATGTGCGCCCGAGCTCCTCCAGGATGAGGCCCAGGCTGAAATGACCGAAGTCGGCGCCGCCATGGGCTTCCGGGACGACGATCCCCGCCCAGCCCATCTCCACCATCTCGGCATAAAGCTGGGGGTCGTGGCGCAGGCCATTATGTCCCTCCGCCGCCTTTCGGAAAGCACTGACCGGCGCCCGGTGGCGCGCCCAGTTGGCGGCCATGTCCTTGAGCATGGCCTGCTCTTCGCTCAATACCGCCATCGCCGCACTCCGCTATCTGGCCGGGGCGGGATCGGGCAGGTTCAGCACCCGTTTCGCCGCGATATTGTTCTGGATCTCGTAGCTGCCGCCGTAGATCGAATAGGCCTTGCTGTGCAGCCACTGGCGGGTCGCCTCCAGCTCGCCGGCGGCATAACCTTCGCCTTCCCAGCCGAGGCCGCGGTCGCCCAGTATCTCCACCACCAGCTCGTAGCGCGTCTGTCCGACGTCGGAGCCCAGATTCTTGATCACGGGCACGGTGCCGTCGCCGGCGCCCTGCGCCTTCGCCTCCGCCGCTTTGCGCTGAAGCGTCAGCGTGTAGGCGCGCGCCCTCATTTCGTGCTGGATCAGCCGGGTCCGCAGGTCGGCGTCGGCGATAAGCCCCCCTTCGTCGACACCGACCTGCGCCCGGGCGATCGGCAACAGGCTCGGGCCTTCCCCCCGGCCCTCGGAGAGACTGTCGCGCTCGAACTGGAGCAGCCGCTTGGCGACTCCCCAGCCCTCGTTGACCCGGCCGACGAGATTCTCCTTCGGCACCTTCACGTCGTTCAGGAACATTTCGCAAAAATGGCTCGACCCGCTGATCAGCACGATCGGGCGGGTGTCGATGCCGGGCGAATTCATGTCGATCAGCAGGAAGCTGATGCCGCCCTGCTTGCGCGAGGTGTCGGTGCGGACCAGCGCGAAGCACCATTCGGCATGGTTCGCGCCCGAGGTCCAGATCTTCTGGCCGGTGACCAGCCAATGATCGCCCATGTCGATGCACTTGGTCTGCAAGGCCGCGAGGTCCGATCCCGCTCCCGGCTCGGAAAAGCCCTGGCACCATCGCACCTCGCCGCGCGCGATCGGCGGCAGATGCCGGGCCTGCTGCTCGGGCGTGCCATATTCCATCAAGGTGGGTCCGAGCATCGTCAGGCCCGTCATCCGCATCGGGCTGAACGCGCCGATCCGGGCCATCTCCTCGTTGATGATCTTGACCCCGGCGGCATCGAGACCGGCGCCGCCGAACTCAACCGGCCAACCCGGCGCGCCCCAGCGCTTCTCGGCCAGGCGCGCGCGCCACAGCCGGAAATCGGGGTCGGCCTCCGCATAAGGCGCGTCGTTCTGGTACGGCACCGGGTTCTTGAAGGCGAGCGAGCGCGGGAAGTTCTCATCCATCCAGGCGCGGACGTTCGCCCGGAATTCCCCCTCCTGCGCGTCGCCTTCGGCCATCCTGGAATCCCCCGCACCTGGTTTCGGCTCGCCCACGCCTGCCGAAGTGGGCCCCCATTCGTGCTCCGCAGCCGGTGAAAACTGCAACGTAGGCTACAATTGGTCCCGGTCGGAGCGAAAGTCAACCGGACTCATTCGTCCAATGCGAAGCCGATCTTGAGCATCACCTGATACCGATCCACCCGGTTGCCGGCGATGTGTCCGCGCAGCTCGGTGACTTCGAACCACCTGAGATTCCTCACCGTTTCGGCGGTGCGGGCAATCGCTGTCGAGATCGCTTTCTCGATGCTCTCATCCGAGGTTCCGACGACCTCCACGACCTTGGCGACATGTTCGGACATGGTTCTCTCTCCTCGTTGTGGATGTGGTTTCGCGGCTCAGTCGTCCTCGATCACCAGCGCGCGCTCGGGACATGATTTGGCGCCGCGCCAGGCCGTTCGCTCCTGGCCCTCCGGCACCGCGATGTCGCCCGGAAGGATGAAGCCGTCGTCGTCGAGCCTGAATATCTCCGGCGACTGGGCGGCGCAGCGGGCATGGCCCTGGCATTTCTCGTTCAGCACTTTGATCCGCATCGTCGCCTCCTCAGTTCCAGGCGAGTTCGAGATCCTGGATTCCGAACACATGGCCGCCATGGGTGAGCGGCGCGGTCCCTTCGCTGATCCTGAAGGTCGGTATCCGACGAAGCCATTCCTCGATCGCGATCACGAGCTCGCGCCGGGCGAGATGCGAGCCCAGGCAACGGTGCGGACCGTAAGCGAAGGCGACATGGCGATTGTCCTCGCGCCTGAGGTCGATGCGGTTGGGATCGGGAAACTCGTCGGGATCGCGATTGGCGACCATCGATGGACAGGACACCCGGTCCCCCGCCTTGATGAAGATGCCGTTCAATTCCGTATCGCGCGCCGCGACTCGAGTCACCAGCACCGTCGAAAAGGCGCGCAGCAGCTCCTCCACCGCCAGCGGAATCCCCGCCGGGTCGGCCCGCAGTTGCGCCTGCGCCTCCTGGTGCACGGCAAGGTGGCGCAAGTCGAACCCGATCGCGGCCGCCACGGTGTCGAGCCCGGCGATGAACAGGAGCGCGCCCATTCCCACGGCCTCGCGGTCGTCGAGCTTGCGTCCGTCGACTTCCGCCTGGACGACGAAGGTCATGAAATCCTCGGCGGGCTCGCGGCGCCTGAGCTCGACCAGCTCGCGCATGAAGGCGATGACGGTGCGGATCGCCTCGCCGCGCTCTTCCGGCGTGCCGTGCAATTGCTTGTCGGCCCAGCCGAGGAATTCCTGCCGGCGCGATTGCGGCAGGCCCAGGAACTGAAGGAACACGCCCACCGCGAACGGAAAGGCGAAGTCCTCCATCACTTCGCACCGGCCCTTGCCTTTCAATCCTTCGATGAGCTCGACCGCACGCTCGCGATTGGCGGCCTCCATCGCCATCACGCGCTTGGGCGACAGCAACGGGTTGAGCAGCGACCGGTAGGCGCCGTGCGCCGGCGGATCGATCTCGAGCGGGATGGTCGGAAGGTCCTCGCCGAGCGCCTTCTCGAACAGCTGCCGGCGGCTCGAGAAGGTGGTCGCGTCCTGAAGCACCCGCCGCTGGTCGGCGGCGCGCACGATGACCCAGGTGCCGTGGCCGTCATAGCTGTTTTCCGGCGCGAAGAAGATCGGCGGCCCGTCGTGCAGCGAAGCCAGCGCGCCCTGCGGGTCGCCGCCGCGCGACGGCGGCATTCCCGGCGCGCTCCAATAGCTGAAATCGCGCACGAGCTCGGGCGGAACATGATCCGGGACCTTCATTGCTCACTCCCGACCAATTTTGCACTGTGGACTACAATTAACTCAAGGGCGGAACCTGTCAACTTCGCCGGACGCGGCGGCAAGATCGTCGGGCGTGTCGACGTCCAGGGCAAGGCCAAACCGGTCGACCGTCTCATGCGGCGCCCCCGCCGACGCCCGGTGCAAGGCGAAGCTTCCGGGCCCGAAGGCAAAGCGGAACGGCCGGGCGTCGGCAATGGCGAGCCCGTTGGTGCCGGTGCCGTGGCGATCGGGCGCGATCGCGCAGCCTGACCGCTCCGCGGCCTCGAGCAGGGCCGCGACGTCATCGGCGCCGAGATGCGGCAGATCGGCGTGCAGGATGGCGACGGGCGCCGCGCCCAGATCCCGGCGCGCCGCCTGAAGCTCCTCGTTGAGCCCTCTGCCTTCGTCCGGCCGCCAGTCTCCCGCGCAGCCATCCGGCAGGCGGTCGGACAGGATGATCAGCCGGACCCCCGGCACCTGCCCCACCATCCCGGCGACATGCCTGAACCAGCGCTCGCCGAGCTGCGCCCGCTCCTCATCGGTCAGCACATCCCTGAGGCGGGTCTTGCGCGAGCCTTCCTGCTTCAGCGGAACGATCACGGTCCAGTTCATCGCAGGCTGTCGGCGAGCGCGAGCGCGGCGCGCGCCACCCGGACCCGATCGTCGAGGCTCTGCATCAAGGTGTCGGTCCGCCCCGAAGCGATGCCGAGGTCGACCGGCGGGTCGCGCTCGTCGACCAGCAGCCCGTCGATCGCGTCGCCATAATGGCGTGCGATCGCGGCCGCGTCGGACGGCACGCCGAGCTCCGCCATCAGCTTGCCGGTCGGACCTTTCACCGCGGTTCCGCCGACCAGCGGCGACACCGCGACGACGGGCGCCGGCGCGTCGCGCAGCGCCTCCCGGATGCCCGGCACCGCCAGGATGGGATCCACGCTCAGGAAGGGGTTCGACGGCGCGATCAGGATGGCTCGGTTGGCGGGGTTCCCGATCGCTTCGAGCACGCCGGGGGCCGGCGCGGACTCCTCCACTCCGGCGAAGCGGATCGACCGCACGGCGGGTTCGCAGCGCAGCCCGACGAAGTAGCGCTGGAAGGACAGCTCGCCCTCTTGCGTGTCCAGCCGGGTCTCGATCGGCTCGTCACTCATCGGCAGGATGCGCGCCGCGATGCCCCAGGCGCCGGCGAAGTCGGCGGTGATCGCCGACAGGCTATCGCCCTGGCGGCGGCGCATCGACCGCAGCACATGGAGCGCGAGGTCGCCGTCGCCGAGCAGGAACCAGTCGGGACCGCCGAGCGAACGCAGCGCTTCCATGAAATTCCAGCTCTCGCCCTCGCGGCCCCATCCCTGCGCGGCGTTGGCCCGGCCGGAGAGCGTGTAGAGCAAGGTGTCGATATCGGGCGACACGTGCAGCCCGAGGTGCACGAAATCGTCGCCGGTATTGACGATCGCGGTCACTTCGGAGGCGGGCATGGCGTGGATCAGGCCCAGCACCAGCTTGGCGCCGCCGACCCCGCCGGTGAGGACCGCAACGGGGCCGGTCACCGGAACAGATCCTCCTCGACCGGCCGCACCAGCGCCGAGGCGGGAGCGTCCGGCGCGCTCCAGTCAAGCCCGCGCACCAGGGCCGCAGGCACGCCCTCGGCCCCCTCGCCCGTGGCAAGGCCCGCCGCGCTGGCCACCATGTCGGCGAAGGCGACCTGCGTCACTTCGAGCAGCCGCCCGTCGCGGTCCCGCTCGCCGCGCCGATCGATCAGCGCGGGCAGCCCGCTCGCGCCGATCGCGACGTTGACCACCCCCATCCGCCACGGCCGCCCGAAGCTGTCGGAGATCACGATCGCGGGCGGCGCCGGCCATCGCCGGGCCAGGCCGGCGCGCAGCCGCTCCGCCGACGCGTCCGAATCCTCCGGCAAGAGCAGCGCCCGATCGCCCTCGCCCGAGCCGAGGTTCGAACGGTCGATGCCGGCATTGGCCATGACATGGCCGGTGCGATGGCGGGTGATGAGCAAATTGGGGGCGGTCCTCACCACCGCCGCCGATTCGTCCAGCACCAGCTCGACGAGCCGCGCGTCCTTGCCGGTCGCATCGGCGATCCGCTCCGCTTCCGCACCCGGCCGGACGGCGGCGAGGCTGACGAAACGCCCCTCCGCCTTCGACACTATCTTCTGAGTCACGACGAGCACGTCCCGTGCCATGGGCACCACACCCGCGGCAGCAACCGCGTCGGCGAGGATCGCGGCAAGATCGTCCCCCGGCAAAACCTCGGGAATGCCGGTCAGCGCGACGATCTCGATCATGAATCGGCCTCAGCTCGAAGGTGGGATCAACTCGCCTGTGATCCGAATGCCCGCGCCGTCAACCTGATAGGTCTTGTTGAGGAAGATGAGGATCGAGGTCATCGCCTCCGCGGCCGCCGAATTGACGAGCGCACCGCCATGCAGCCCGCGCAGCCCCGCCGCGTTCGCAATCTCCACCACCGCCTCCCGCGCCGCCTTGTCGTCGCCGAAGACGAGGACGTCGCAACCGATGTCGGCATCGGTGATCAGCTTGTGCGCGGCGACATTGTGGAACCCGGAGACCACCGTCACGCCTTCCCCCAGGATCTGCTGGGCGCGCGCCGCGGCGCTTCCTTCGGCGGGGAGCTGCACCCGCATCACCTTGGGCGGCATGAGCGGCACGGTCGTGTCGACGACGATCTTGCCCGCGACATGCGGCGCGATCTCCCGAAGCGTCGCGTCCTGCGCCGCGAAGGGCACCGTGACGATGACGATGTCGGCGGCTTGCGCCGCATCGGCATTCGCCATGCCGCTCAGGCCGAAGCCGAGCTCGCGCGCAGCCGCCTCGGCGCTCTCGGCGGAGCGCGATCCGATCACCACCTTGCGCCCGGCCTTGGCCAGGCGCCGCGCGATCGCCGCCCCCAGCTTGCCGGTGCCGCCGATCACGCCGATCGTGGCGTCAGGCCGCCTGGACGCTTCGCTCATTCTTTTCTCCTGGATCCTGGGCCACCGGCCGATAGAGGGTCGTACGCTGCCGCGCGAACCGGCCTGCCGCCGCGGCGATCGAGGCCATGCGCTCGGCGCTGCAGAGCTGGCCGTTGGCCCCGCCTGCCGCGCGCGTGATCGATTCGTCCATCAAAATCCCGCCAAGGTCGTTCGCCCCGGCCCTCAGCGCCGCGGCCGCCCCGTCCGGACCGAGCTTGACCCAGCTTACCTGGATATTGGCCACCAGCGGGTGCAGGACGAGCCGCGCGACCGCGTGCATCAGCAGCGCCTCGCGCGCGCTCGGTCCGGACCGCGCCGCGCCCTTGCGCCAGATCGGCGCCTCCATGTGCACGAACGGCAGCGGCACGAATTCGGTGAAGCCGCCGGTCTCCGCCTGCAGGTCCCGGATCGAGAGCAGATGCCGCGCCCAGTGGCCGTAATGGTCGATATGGCCGAACATGATCGTCGCCGTCGACCTCAGCCCCACCCGGTGCGCGGTGCGCATCACCTCGAGCCACTGCGACGTGTTCACCTTGTCGGGGCAGATCACCGCGCGCACCTCGTCGTCGAGGATTTCCGCGGCCGTGCCCGGCAGGCTCGCCAGTCCCGCGCGCTTGAGGCGCGACAGATAGTCGGCGAGCGGCAGCCCCAGTGTCGCCGCTCCGTGAGTCACCTCGAGCGGCGAGAAGGCGTGGATATGCACGCCCGGCGCCGCGGCGCGCACCGCCTCAAGCACCGCCAGGTAGAAGTCGCCGTCATAATCGGGGTGGATGCCGCCCTGCAGGCAGACCTCGGTCGCGCCCCGCGCCACCCCTTCCGCCGCGCGCCGGCCCACTTCGGCAAGGTCGAGCCTGTAGGCCGGCCCGCGGACCGCCTTCACGCTGCCCTTCGAGAAGGCGCAGAAGCCGCATTTGTAGAGGCAAATGTTGGTGTAGTTGATGTTGCGGTTGACGACGTAGCTCACGGCCTCCCCCGCCGCGCCCCGCCTCACCCGGTCCGCCGCGCCGGCGACCAGGGCTACATCCGGTCCGTCCGCTTCGAACAGCGCGACGACGTCCGCCTCGCTCAGCCGTTCCCCGCCCGAGGCGCGGGCGACGATTGCCTCGATCGAGGGCGACCTTGCGGTCCGGCCCGACGGCAGATGGACGGGCATGACCTCCGCCGTTCCAGGATGCCAGCCGTCGGTCACGGGCAGGCCGCGGGCGTCGACCGCGCGCCGAACCACCGGCACCAGCGCAGGATCGAGCCAGCGCTCCGGCGCCTTTGCAAAGGCGGGCCCGATCGCGAGCCGCTCGCGCAGCACGCGTCCCGCTCCGGCAGTCGCCCGCTCGAGACCCGCGAGATGCGGCCACGGCGCTTCCGGGTTCACATGGTCCGGAGTCACCGGCGACACGCCGCCCCAATCGTTGACCCCCGCCCGAAGCAGGTCGGCGAGCGCCTCGATCTTCTGCAGGTTGGGCGGCGCCTGGATCGTCATCTCCGGCCCCAGCACGAGCCGGGCCGCGGCGATGGTCCAGAGATGCTCTTCGAGCGGCGGCTCCGGATGGTCCGCCATCCGAGTCCCCGGCTTGGCGCGGAAGTTCTGGACGATGACTTCCTGGACGTGGCCGTAGCGGCGGTGGAGCGCGCGGATTGCGAGCAGCGCCTCCACCCGCTCGCCGCGGGTCTCGCCGATGCCGATCAGCAGCCCGGTCGTGAACGGCACCCGCGCCCGCCCCGCGGCCTCGATCGCGGCCAGGCGCCGGGCCGGCAGCTTGTCGGGCGATCCGTGGTGCGGCCCGCCCGGCTGCGAGAGGCGCTCGGCGTAAGTCTCCAGCATCAGCCCCATCGACGCCGCCACCGGTCGCAGCGCGGCATAATCGGCATCGTCCATCAGACCGGGGTTGAGGTGCGGCAGCAGGCCGGTCTCGGCGAGCACCTCGGCCGCCATCTCGCGCAGGTAGGACAGGGTGGATTCGTGACCCAGCTCGGCGAGCGCCTCGCGCGCCGCGCCGTATCGAGCCTCCGGCCGGTCGCCGAGCGTGAACAGCGCCTCGCGGCAGCCGGCCGCCTTGCCGGCCCGGGCGATCGCCAGCACCTGGTCGCGCGTCAGATAGGGCACGGCATGGCGCGGAGTCGTCGCGAAGGTGCAATAGTGGCAGACGTCGCGGCACAGCCGGGTGAGCGGAATGAACACCTTGCGCGAGTAGGTGACGAGCGCGCCGAAGCCGTCCAGAGTCAGCCGCTCGGCCGCCTCGACGAGATCGGCCAGCGGCGCCTCCGCCAGCGCCGCGGCGACGTCGCCGGCCGCGGCCTCGTGCAGCGATTCGAGCCTGCCCTTCATCGCCTTCCTAGAATCCTCCCCCGGCGCCAACTGCGATTCGTGCCCCGATCATCTTCGCCAATATGCGGCGCGCGTCAATTTAGCACTGCAGTGTAGAATTCGGCGGCAAAAGCCCCGGAATCCCGTGCCGCCCATATTCGCGATGTCGCGCGAAAGGACAATAGATTTCTAACCTGCAATGCAAAATTGCTTGCCTTTTGCCGCCGCCTCCGCTTTGCTTGACCCGGCAAATTGCCGCGCCTGGCGAGAATCGCCCGGAAGACGGCATCATACATTAGGAGTGAGGATGGCTGGACCGCTGGATCATCTGGTCGTCGTCGAGGCGTCGCGGGTCATGCCGGGGGCGATCGCCGGCATGCTGCTCGCCGATCATGGCGCGGACGTGATCAAGGCGGAGCCGCATGGCGGCGCCTTCTTCGCCCACGACCTGACACGCAAGTCCTGGGACCGCGGCAAGCGCAGCGTCGAGCTCGACTATGACGATCCGGGCGAGCGCGCGAAGCTCGCCGCCCTCATCGCGACCGCCGACATCTTCATCCATTCGCTGGAGGACGAGGAGGCGGCCCGGCTGGGCCTCGATCGCGACACGCTCGCCCGCGACAATCCCGGACTGATCGTCTGCGCGCTCCAGGCCTATGGCAAGGACACGCCCTTCGCCGGCCGTCCCTATGGGGAGTCGCTGGCGGCCGCCCTGCTCGGGACGATGGTCGACAAGAGCAGCTCGTTCCGGCCCGGCCCCATCTATCTCGGCCACCCCGCCCTCCATTATGGCCAGGCCTTCCTGGCGGTGATCGGGCTCCTGGCGGCGATCAAGGCGCGGCGCGAAACCGGCCAGGGCCAATTGGTCGAGGCATCCTTGCTCGATTCGATGCTCGCCCAGTCCCCGATGAACAATTGGTGGCAGGAGCAGGGCATTTCCTACATCAAGAAGGGCGACAGCGGCGCGATCGACCGGTTCGGCAAGGTCCGCCTCGTCACCGCCATGTTCGAATGCGGCGACGGCCTTTTCCTGCAGATCCACACCGGCGGCTCCGGCGCCTTCAAGGTCGCGATGGACATCCTCGGCTTCGGCGACCGCATCAAGGCGATCAAGGGCCCGGAAATGGCGGTGCCGCTCAGCGACGACGAATATCAGATCGCGCGCGTCGAAATCTTCGAGGCCTTCAAGCAGAAGCCGCGGGAGGAGTGGATCCGGCTGTTCCGCGAAGCCGACGTCGCCGCTCTGCCGGTGCTCGAGCCCGCCGAAGTGCTCCTCGACGACCAGGTCGAGTTCGTCGGGCAGCGGGTCGAGCTCGCGGACCCGGACTTCGGCACGATCCACCAGGCTGCGCCGGCCGTTCGCTTCATCGCCGCGCCGCCCGCCATGCCCGAGCCTGCGCCGGCCGTCGGGGCCCACAATGGCGAGCTCGATTCGCTGCTGGCCCGGCCAAAACCAGCGCCGGCAAACGCCGGCGGCAGATCGGTGAGCCACGCTCTCGAGGGCCTGCGCATTCTGGATTTCAGCTCCTTCTTCGCCTGCGGCTATGCGGGGCGGCTGATGTCCGACCTCGGCGCCGACGTGATCAAGGTCGAGACCCCGGAGGGCGACCAGATGCGGCCCCTCCCCGACGTGTTCGACGCCGCCCAGCGCGGCAAGCGCGACATCGTTCTCAACCTCAAGACGCCTGAAGGGCTGGCTGCCGCGCATCGGCTGATCGAGGGCGCGGACGTGATGATGCACAACCTGCGGCCCGGCAAGGCGGACAAGCTCGGCATCGGCTACGAGGCGATGGCGAAGCTCAACCCGCGCCTCGTCTACGCCTATCTGCCGGGCTACGGCTCGAAGGGACCCAAGTCGCTGCTCAAGAGCTTCGCGCCCCTGGTCAGCGGCTGGACGGGCCTGCTCTACGAGGGCGCCGGCGAGGGCAACCCGCCGACCCGCTCGGTATTCGGCAACGAGGATTACAATAACGGCTTCCTCGGCGCCGCCGCCGTGCTGATGGCGATCGAGAATCGCTACCGCACCGGCCGAGGCGACTATGTCGAATGCCCGCAGCTCCATTCGAGCCTGTGGACGACGTCCGAGCATTTCCTCGATGCCGACCGGAAGGTCGTCTACGGCCTCAGGCTCGACCAGGCGCAGACCGGCTTCGACGCGCTCGACCGGATCTACCGCACCAGCGACGGATGGCTGTGCATCTGCTGCCGGCAGGACGAGCGTTTCGCCGCGCTGGCCAAAGCGATCGGGCGGCCGGAGATCGCGAGCGATGCGAGGTTCGCGACTCCGCGCGACCGCTCGGCGAACGATGCCGCGCTCGGCGAGCTGCTTGCGCCTTTCTTCGCAGGCCTCAGCTCGGCGGAAGCCTTCGAACGGCTCGACGCGGCGGGGGCACCCTGCGAAATCGTGCGCGAGAAATCGTGGGTGCAGGACGTGTTCTTCGAGGACTGGGCGACGCGGTCAAACCGCGTGTTCGAGGAGTTCGGGTCGATGTACGGCCACATCCGCGAGCTTGGCCTGATGAACCGCCTGAGCGCGACCCCCGGCGTCCGCAAGGGACCGGCGCCGCGCCTCGGCGAGCATAGCCGCGAGATCCTGGCCGAGGCCGGCTATTCGCCCGGAGAGATCGCTGACCTGGTGGAGCGCAGGATCGCCGTGACGGCCGACGCCAAGGAACGCGCCGGGCTGGTCTCGGCCTAAGCGCGACGAAGAAAGCAGGGGAACAGCGGTGGAACTCAACCTTCGATACGACATGAACAGCCCGCCGTTCGGCGCGCCGCATCCGATACTCTATCGGACCGCGATCGAGCAGGCGACGTGGGCGGACAAGCTCGGCTTCAACCAGGTCTATCTGGCCGAGCATCACGGCGCGGAGCACGGCTACTGCCCCTCGTCGATGGTGCAGGCCGCTTCGATCTTCGGGCCCACCAAGCAGATCCTCGTCCACCTCTCGGCGCTGGTCGTGACGATGCACGATCCCATCCGCCTCGCCGAGGATCTGGCGGTGCTCGACAACATCTCCAACGGCCGCATCGTGTTCACCGCCGGCATGGGCTACCGACCGCATGAATTCGAGATGTTCGGCAAGGACATCACCAAGCGGCTCGCGATCATGAACGAGACGATGGCGGTGCTGAAACAGGCATGGACCGGCGAGCCGTTCGAATATCAGGGGCGAACGGTGCGCGTGTCGCCCAGGCCGGTGCGGCCCGGCGGGCCCAAGATCTACATGGGCGGCTCGACCGACAAGTCGGCGATCCGCGCCGCCAAGGCGGGCTATCAGTATTTTCCCGGCCATCCCGACCTGTTCGAGATCTACAAGGAGGAGCGCGCCAAGGCCGGCTTCCCCCCGCCCGAGCCGCTGCTCAAATCGGGCGCGAGCTTCCTCTACGTCAGCGAGGACCCGGACCGCGACTGGCCGCAGCTCGCCCCCCACATCGCCTACGCGACCAATACCTATGCGGAGTGGGCGAAGGAGCGTGGCGAGGGCGCGACCCGCTACCAGGCGTCCGCGTCCGACGAGGAGCTTCGCCACCTGCCCAACATCAAGATCCTGACGCCCGATCAGTGCTTCGAATATGCGATGGATCTCGGCAACGAGTCGCAGCTGACCTTCCACGCGCTGCTCGGCGGCATCGATCCCGACCTTTCGTGGAAGAGCCTGCGGCTGTTCGAGAAATCGGTGCTGCCGCGACTGGTGGCGGCGGGGATGGTCAAAGGACCCGCACGCGCGGCATGAGGGAGAGCTTGTATGACTGACGACGATATCTACGTGCCGCTGCGCCGCCAGGCCCTGCGCGCCATGGTGGCGCTGCCGCTGGGGCTCGCCGCCGGCGCCGCAGCCGCGCAGGCGCCCGCGCGCCGCGCGCCCGCCGGCAACCTCGCGACGCGCCTCGACATACTCGAGTCGAAGGACCGGATCACGGAGGTGCTCTACGCCTATGCGCGGAGCAACGATCGGCTGGACGAGGCGCTGCTGCGCTCCTGCTTCTGGCCGGAATCGACCCACAAGCATGGCGGGTTCAGCGGCAAGTCGAGCGACTTCGCCGGCTTCGCGATCAAGATCATCGGCGGACTTCGCTACGCAGCCCACCACATCTCGAACGTCTCGGTGGAAGTGCGCGGCAATCGCGCTTTCTCGGAATGCTATTATTTCGCCCATCACCGCCGCGCCGCCAAGGAAGGCGGCGGCGAGGAGGACGCTTTCTTCGAGGGCCGCTATCTCGACCGCCACGAGCGGCGCGGCGGCGAATGGCGGATCATCCAGCGCCGCGGCCTCAGCGACTTCTCGACCGTGGTCCCGGCCAAGACGCTCCATGCCTCATGGCCGGAGGGGCAGCACAGCCTGCGCTACCCGGACGACGATTATTACGCGATGCGCCGCGCCTTCGAAGCCGGGCGCTGAACCCAGTGCGACAGCGGCAGGCCGGCCACCGTCGTCCGGGCCCTGGCGATACTGTTGGACGCTCGCGACACCACATAGAGGTCGCGTAGGTCCGCGCCGCCCCAGGCGATGTTGGTGGGCATGCTGATGGTTTCACCAGCCGGATCGCGCGCCATTTCGATGACGCGCTGATCGGGGGTGATCGCGACGATCGCATTGGCGAAAGGCAGCGTCACCCAGAGATTGCCCTGCGCGTCGAACGCGAGGCCATCGGGATAGCCGAGCCGCCCGCGCGCGGCCGCGTCCATGCGCCGGATGTCGCCGATGTCGTGGTCCGGGATCACCTCGCCGAGCAGCGGGCCGAAATTCTCGGCGCGGCCGAGCGAGCCGTCGCGGCGGCGGCGCATCCTCCTGATCCGTCCCGACGCCGTCTCGGCCACGTAGAGGTAGCGTTCGCCCCGGTCGAGGCAGCAGCCGTTGGCGCCGCGGATGCCGGAAGTCTCCATCGTGACTTCCCCCGCCGGCGTGACGCGATAGACGAAACCTTCCGCGGCGCGGTTGCCGATATTGGCAGGATCCGACCATTTCGAATGCGTGCAGTAGATGGTGCCGTCGCGGGCGATCGCCGGAGCGTTCGAACCGACGAGCAGGCGGCCGCCGATCTTGTCGGCGAGCGTTTCGAAGCGGTCCGTCACCGGGTCGTGCCGGAGCAGCGGGCCGGGCTTGTTGGCGAGCAGACCAAAGGTGGCGATCACCACCCTTTCCCGGCCGTCCAATGCGACGCCGTTGCCGTGCACGTTCTCCCCGACCCGGGTCAGCGCCCCATTGGCACCCAGCACGACGTAAGCGGCGCTTGCGGTTGAAATGAAGGTTCGGCCGTCGCGGGCGCAGGCGATTCCCTCAGGCCGCTCCAGATCGCGCAGGATCGTTCGGAACGCGCCTGCCTTGGGTCGTGCCGCGCGTGCCGGCAGCGGCCACAGAGCCGCGGCGGCCGCGAGACTCCCCACGAATTCGCGGCGGTCCATTCAGTCGATCGGCGTGAAACCGGCGACGAGGTGGTCGCCCGCCTGCACCGGGCTCAGCCGCACGCGCATGCCGCAAGCCGGCGCACGGTCCCCCGCATCGACGAGCAGGCCCGGCACGCGCACGCCCGGCGCCTCATCCGGCTCGAACAGCACGACCGTGAACGGCACCTCGTCCTTGTGGTCGCCGGGCAGGAGGCTGCGGACGACGGTGGTGAAGCTGTAGACCGTTCCTTCGGGTCCCACCCGCCGCCATTCGAGTTGCACCCCCGGTTTGCCCGGCACGACTTCGGGCGGATACCAAATCCACTGGCCCGTCTCCGGGTCGGCCGTGATGCGCAGCTCGCCGGCGGCCAGGCCTTCGTAGAAGGGCTTCATCTGGTCGCCCTCGAGCTTCGGCGGATAGATCGGAATGCCCATGGCTCAGCCCCGCGTCAGGATGGCGGTGGAATGGGAATTGCCGCCGAAGCCCGCGACCGCGCAGACCTCCGCGTCCGGCACCTGGCGCGCGCCTTCCCGGCCGCGCAGCTGGCGCACGCCCTCGATCAGCAGGTTCATGCCGGGCACATAGCCGCCCGACATGTGGCCGCCGCTGGTGTTGACCGGCATCTTGCCGCCCGGTTTGGCGTGCCCGGCGTGGTAGAAGCGTGCGCCCTCGCCGCGCTCGCACAGCCCCAGCATCTCGGTCTGGACGATCGCCGAGATGGTGAAGCCGTCGTAGATCTGCGCGAGGTCGAGATCCTGCGGACCCATTCCCGCCATTTCGTAGGCCTTCTTCGCCGAGGCGATCCCGGGCACCGCCAGCACGTCGGGACTCTGGGTGAACAGGATGCCGTGCGGGTAATTGTTGGTGCCGATGCCGACGCCGCGCACGACCACGGGCGGATGGGGCATGTCGCGCGCACGATCGACGCTGCTGACGACATAGGCGCCGCCGCCGTCGGTCGTCAGGCAGCAATCGGCGACCCGGAACGGAGTCGCGATCATCGGGCTCTGGCGGTAGGCTTCCAGGTCCATCGGCTCGCGGCGCTGCGCGCGCGGATTGAGGGTCGCCCAGGTCCGGAAGGTTATCGGCACCGACGCCTGCTCCTCCTCGGTCATTCCGAACTCGTAGGCGTAGCGGTTCGCCATCGTCGCAAAATAGGTCGGCTGTCCGAACCACCCGACCGGCATCTCGAACGCCGCCTTCTGCGGTTCGCGGGCATGGAAGCCATAGACGCCGCCCGGCTTGGTCGACCAGATCGCGTAGGGGACGAGCACGTGGGTCGCGAGCCCGGCCTCGATGGCAAGCTGCGCCAGGATCAGCGCCTGCCCCGCCGCCGCCGTCCCGCCCTGCACGTCGGTGACGGCGCTGAACGCTCGGTCCTTCACGCCGAGCGTGTAGCCGAGATCGTCGGAGCCGTGGGTGTTGCGGTTGACGACGAAGCCGTCGATGTCGGCCGCGGTCAGCCCCGCATCCGCGATCGCTGCGAGGCACGCCTCCGCCTCCATCTCGAGCAGCGTCTTGGTGCCCTTGCGAAGGAACTCGGTCTCGCCGATTCCGGTGATCGCGACTTTGCCGCCCTGCATGTCAAAGATCCTTGAAGCCTCTGCCTTCGGTCACGAGGCGCTCGACCAGCGGCGCCGGCGTGAAGTCGTCGCCATGTTCGGCCTGCAGCTCCCTCAGCCGCGCCAGCACCTTCGGTAGCCCGATCTGATCGGCGTAGAACATCGGGCCGCCCCGATAGGTGGGCCAGCCATAGCCGTTGATCCAGACGGTATCGATGTCCGAAGCGCGCTGCGCCTTGCCCTCCTCCAGGATCTTCGCGCCCTCGTTGACCATCGCCAGGATGCAGCGGTCGCGAATCTCCTCGTCGGATATCTGCCGCCGCACGACGCCCTGCTTCGCCGAGAAATCGAGCACCGCCTTCTCCGCCACCGGCGACGGCGTGGCGCTGCGCTTCTCGTCATAATCGTAGAAGCCGCCGCCGGTCTTCTGGCCGTGGCGCCCCATCTCGTTCAGCATCTCGCGCACCGTCGAGGAGCTGCTGGTCGCGCGGTTCCAGCCGACATCGAGCCCGACCAGGTCGCGCATCGCGAACGGCCCCATCGCGAAGCCGAAATCGTGGATCACTCGGTCGACGTCCCACGGCATCGCGCCTTCGACGACCAGCTTCTCCGCCTCTCGGTGGCGCGCCGCGAGCATTCGGTTGCCGACGAAGCCGAAGCAGTTGCCGACCACGACCCCGACCTTGCCGATCGTCCGCGCAAGCTTCACCGCGGTCGCCAGCACGACCATGCTGGTCTTCTCACCGCGCACGATCTCGAGCAGGCGCATGACGTTGGCGGGAGAGAAGAAGTGGAGCCCGATCACGCTTTGCGGGCGCGACGTGATTGCGGCGATCGAGTCGAGATCGAGATAGGAGGTGTTGCTGGCGAGGATCGCGCCCTGCTTGGCGATCGCGTCGAGCCGCTGCAACACCTCGGTCTTCACATCCATCTGCTCGAACACCGCTTCGATGATCAGGTCGCGGTCGGCGAGATCCTCGATCAGGGTCGAGCCGGTGAGCAGCGCCATTCGCTCCTCGACCTGTTGCGGCGTGATCCGGCCCTTGTTCGCGCTGTTGTCGTAGTTGCGGCGGATGATGCCGATGCCGCGGTCCAGCGCCTCCCGAGAGGTTTCGACGATCGTCACCGGAATGCCGGCGTTGAGGAAGTTCATCGCGATTCCGCCGCCCATCGTGCCGGCGCCGATCACTCCCACCTTCTCGACCGGCAGCGTCGGCGTGTCGGGCGGGAGCCGGTCCACCTTGGCCGCCTGTCGCTCGGCGAAGAAGACGTGGCGCTGCGCGGCCGATTGCGGTCCTTCGACCAGCTCGTTGAACAACTCCCGCTCGCGCTTGAGGCCCTCGTCGAACGGCAGCCGGACGGCGTTCTCGATCGATCGGATGATGTTCTCCGGCGCCTGGAAGCCGCGGAACTTGCGCGCATTCGCTTTCCGGAAAGCACTGAACAGTTCCGGCTCCGCCGTCACTTCAAGATCGCGTACCCTGGTGAGCGGCCGGCCTTCGGCCACGACCCGCCGGGCGAAATCGATCGCGCCCTGGCGCAGATTGCCCTCCTCGACGAGCTCATCGACCAGCCCCATCGCCTGCGCCTTGCCGGCCGGCACCGGGTCGCCGCTGGTGATCATCTCCAGCGCCTTTTGCACGCCGACGATCCGGGGCAGCCGCTGCGTTCCCCCTGCGCCGGGCAGCAGGCCGAGCTTGACCTCCGGCAGGCCGAGCCTGGCCGACGGCACCGCGACCCGGAAATGCGCGACGAGCGCCAGCTCGAGGCCGCCGCCCAGCGCCGTGCCGTGGATCGCCGCCACCAAAGGCTTGGGCGAATCCTCGACGATTTCCGCGAGCTGGCGAAGCGTCGGCTCGACCGGCGGCTTGCCGAACTCGGTGATGTCGGCGCCCGCGAAGAAGGTGCGCCCTGCGCAGATCAGAACGATCGCCGCCACGGCCTCGTCGGCATAGGCCCGGCGCATCGCGTCGGCGACGCCGGTCCGCACCGCGGCCGACAAGGCGTTGACGGGCGGCGAATCCACCGTAACCACCGCGACGTCGCGGTCCATTTCATAGCTTGTCACTTCAGCGGATGGCACGGACGTTCTCCGGTTGCTTGCCGGCAAGCGCGACGCGCGCCTGCCCGCGGATGTAATGTTGCAGCGCCGCCAGCTGCCCGGCTGAGAGCTCGGCAAATCTCGGCATTCCGTTGTCGACGAGCATCCCGCCGCCGACGATCGACGCGAAAGTTTGCGCGTCGAGCGGCGTGCCCGCCTTGCGCAGGTCCGGCGCGGCGCCGCCCGAAAGCCCCTGCGGTCCATGGCAGAGCGCGCAGTGGCGGGCGAACAGCGGCTTGCCGGCCTCGGCCCGGGCCGGGTCGATCCGGAACGAAGGATCGTCGACGATCGGAGTCACCATGTTGCCGGTCGGCGGCAGCGTCTGGCGCCCGTCGAGCGCGAAGGTGAGCACCCGCTTCTTCTGCGTCCGGTACTCCCACTCCGGCGTGTGCCCGCTCGGCCCGATGCCGCGCCAGCTCACCATCACGCTGATATATTGGCGGCCATTGACGGCGTAGCTGATCGGCTGCGCCAGGATCCCGGTCTGCGCGTCGAACGACCAGATCTTCCGGCCCGTATCCCCGGCGTAGATGGCGACCTCGCCGGTGACGTTCCCCTGCACGACGAGGTTGCCGCCGGTCGTCAGGAGCCCGCCATTCTTGGCGCCCACCAGCGGCACCGACCATGCCGCCTTCTGCGTCGCCGGGTTCCAGGCGAGCAGGAAGTTCCCGCCCGGCGGGACCACCATCTCGGCCGGCGGAACGCCGATGCCGTTGTTGATGAACTGCCCTTCCTGGAAGCGCCAATCCTTGAGGCTCGGCGGATCGACATAGACCCGGCCCTGCTCGACCGCCGGAATGTAGGTGAGGCCGGTACGCGGGTTGTGCGCCATCGCCTCCGCCGCGTGCGCTCCGACCGGCGAGGGCCACACGATGACCGGCTTGCCGTCCGGGAAACGCGCTTCCGCAACCTCCACGGGCCGGCCGCTGGCAAGGTCGATACGTTCCGCCCAGGTCACGTTCTTCACGAACTTCTCGGCCGAGATCAGCTTCCCGGTCGCGCGGTCGATCACGTAGAAGAAACCGTTCTTGGGCGCGTGAAGGATGACCGGGCGGACCTCGCCGCCGACCTTCATGTCGGCCAGCAGGATCTCCATCGCGGCGTTGTAGTCCCACGTCTCGGCCGGGTTGACCTGGTAGTGCCAGACATATTCGCCGGTATCGGCGTTGATTGCGATGATCGAGCAGAGGAACAGGTTGTCGCCGCCGCCGGGGCTTCGGATCTTCTGGTTCCACGGTGCTCCGTTGCCCGTCCCGACATAGACGAGGTTGAGCTTGGGGTCGTAGGCCATGGCGTTCCAGACGGTGCCGCCGCCGCCATATTTCCACCACTCGCCGGTCCAGGTCTTGGCGGCCATTTCCATGGCCTTGTTCTCGAACCCGGCCGCCGGGTTGCCCGGCACCGTCCAGAACCGCCATTCCTGCTGGCCGGTGTCGATATCGTACGCCGTGACATAGCCGCGCACCGGCGCGAAATCGGCGCCGCCGAAGCCGATCAGCACCTTGTCGCCCGCGATCCAGGGCGGGCCGGTGATGTAGCTGCCGTCGGCGGCATCGATCGTCTGGACGCTCCACAGCACCTTGCCCGTACTGGCGCTGAGCGCGATCAGACGGCCGTCGGTCGTTCCGGTGAAGATCTTGCCGTTGGCGTAGGCGATTCCGCGGCTGCCCCAGCTCGCCCGCAGCTTGTCGCCGGCCGCCCGCGGCGCCTTCGGGTCATAGCGCCAGAGCAGCCGCCCGGTGGTGGCGTCGAGCGCGTGGACGACGCTGTAGCCGGCCGCGAAGTAGAACACGCCGCCGACCGCGATCGGCGCGGTATAGGCGTTCGGCCCCGTCTCGATGTCGTAGGACCAGGCCAGGCCCAGCCGCGACACGTTGCCGGCGTTGATCTGGTCGAGCGGACTGTAATGCTGCTCGCCATGGCCCGAATAACCCGGCCAGTCGGCGGGGTTGGTCGGCGGCGGCGCTTTGTCCGGCGCGGAGCATCCTGCCGCGGCCAGCGCCGCCGCGATCAGGATTCCTCCCCTTCCCGCTCTGCCGGACATTGCCGCCGGTCAGCCTTACTTGGCCGCCACGGCCTTGGATGCAGCCCCCGCCTTGGCCTCGCGCGCGCGCTGGCGGATATAGTGGCGCAGCCCCTCCAGCTCCTGATCGGTGAACTCGGTGAAGCTGGGCATGCCGCGCTCCATCAGAATCCCGCCATGCACCACGGACTTGAACGCCTCCGAATCCAGGGGCACGCCCGCGCTCTTGAGATCCGGCGCCGCGCCGCCCGCATTCATGCCGACGCCGTGGCAGATGACGCAGCTGCCATTGTAGATGGCGGAGCCGACCGCGGCCTGCTTCTCGTCGATCACGAACTCGGGATCGTCCTGGATCGGCAGGTCGACCTGCTCGAACGGCGGCAGCTGCGCCTTGCCGTCGAGCACGAAGGTCAGCACCCGGCGCTTCTGCTGGCGGTAGTCCCAGTTGGGCGTGTTCGGGAAGCTGCTTCGGAAGCCGGTGATGACGGTGACATATTGCTTGCCGTCGACGCGGTAGGTGATCGCGTTGCCGATGATCCCGTTCTGCGCGTTGAACGACCAGACCTGCTTGCCCGTGTCCGCCGCGAGCGCGACGAACTCGCCCGTGTTCAGGCCCTGGAAGACCAGGTTGCCTCCGGTCGTGATCGTGCCGCCGTTGATGATGTTCTTGCGGTCGACCTTCCACGCCTGCTTCTGCGCGATCGGATCCCACGCGATCAGCGCGCTGGTGGGCGGCGGCACCGTCATGTCAGCAGGCGGCGGCCCGAGACCGGTATTGACGAAGCCGCGCGGCCGGAACTTCCAATCGGGAAGGGCCGGCGGATCGACGAACACGCGCCCGCCTTCCACGATCGGTATGTAGACCAGCTTCGACTTGCGGTTGTACGACATCGTCTGCGGGCCGTGCGCGCCCGTCGGGAACGGATAGATGACGACCGGCTTGCCGTTCGGGAAGCGCGCGTCGGCCGTTTCGACCGGCCGGCCCGACTTGAGGTCGATCCGCTCCGCCCATGTCGCCTTGCCGAACTTCTCGGCCGAGATCAGCTTCCCGTTGGTACGGTCGATCACGTAGAAGAAGCCGTTCTTCGGCGCGTGGATCAGCACCGGCTTGATCTCGCCGCCGACCGGCAGGTCGGCGAGCTGGATATCCATGGTGTTGTTGAAGTCCCAGGTCTCGCCCGGATTGACCTGGTAATGCCAGGCGTATTCGCCGGTGTCGGCGTCGAGCGCGACGATCGAGGCGAGGAACAGATTGTCGCCGCCGCCCGGGCTGCGGATCTTCTGGTTCCACGGCGCGCCGTTGCCGGTGCCCAGGTAGATGCGGTTGAAGCGCGGGTCATAGGCCATGGCGTGCCAGACGGTGCCGCCCGCTCCGCCGTGCTTCCACCACTCGCCGGTCCAGGTCTTGGCGGCCATTTCCATGGCCTTGTTCTCGAAGCCCTTGGCGGGGTCGCCGGGGACGACGTAGAAGCGCCACGCCCGCTTGCCGGTGTTCATGTCGTAAGCGGTCACATAGCCGCGCACGGGGTTGTAGTCGGCGCCGCCGAAGCCGATCACCACCTTGTCGCCGGCGACCCAGGGCGGCCCCGTAATATATCCGCCTTCGGCCTCGTCGAGCGTCTGCTCGCTCCACAGCAGGTTCCCGTTCTTGGCATCGACGGCGATCAGGCGGCCGTCGCGCGTGCCCGTGAAGATCTTGCCGTCGGCATAGGCGATGCCGCGAATGCCCCAGCCCGCGCGCATCTTGTCGCCGGCGTGCTTGGCGACCTGCGGATCATATTGCCAGAGCTGCTTGCCGCTGCGCGCGTCGATCGCGTGGAGGATGCTGTGGCCGACTCCGAAATAGATGACGCCGTTCACGGCCAGCGGCGCCGTGTAGGTGTCGAAATTGTCGAGGTCGTGTGACCAGGCGAGCCCGAGCCGCTCGATATTCTTGTCGTTGATCTGGTCGAGCGGGCTGTAATGGTCCTCGCTTGCGGTACGGCCGTAATGCTGCCAGTTGGCGCCATCATCCTCGGCGAACGCCGCCGTGCGGTCGGCATCGTCTTTCTTGGAGCAGGCCACGGCGCTGATCGCCAGCGCTGCGAAACCAAGAATCGAAGCCAGCTTCTTCCCGATGCCCTTCATCCCGCTCCCTCTCGACAGCCTTACCCGGTGGCTAGCCCACTCATTGGCAATCCTGCACATAAGTGCAATATTTACCCTGTGTCAACACGCCTCTCCGGAACGCGTGCTCGCCAGCCACGTTGATGACGGGCTCCAGCCGAAGGTAGTCAGATGAGGCAGACACTGTGGATGGGCGCCGCGGCGCTTGCGTGCTTCGCGCTCGCCGCGTGCGACCAGCGCGAACAAACGGTCACCGAAAATCTCGTGGAAAGCCCCGACGCCGGCGGCGCCGCGGAAGTCGGTCGGCCATCGGAAGTCAACGCCGCCATGGGCGCGGAGGGCGCCAACGCCACCACCAACCCCGGCCAGTGATCGGGCAGCCGGCCGGTCAGTGATGCGGCCGCGTCGCGACCTCGATCCGGTTCAGCTTGCCGGTGAACGCGCTTCCGGCCGAAGTGTAGCTGTCGTCGACGGAGGTGATCGAATCCTGCCCGACGTCGAAGCCTTCGGTATGCGACACGACAAGCGGAAAGGTGCGCTCGACACGCGCCCTGCCCACGACGCGCCCGTCGGCCTCGAGGATGACGTTCGCCGGGCTCGCGGGCTTCTCCTGGTCGAGCGTGAAGCGCAGCGTGAGCCGATGCCGGCCGGACCCGAGCGGCTGGTCGCCGACCAGCCGGGTGACGTGCGCGGGGGTGATGTTGAACGTGAAGGCGGGGCGGCCTTGCCGCAGGAAAAGGCTGTAGCCGCCGAAGCGGCCGCCATGCGCCGCCAGGACGCCGCTCGCGCCCCCTTCCGGCACCTCGATGTCGGCGGTGATCACGAACGAGCGGCCGACCACCGGCGGAGCCGAAGTCTCGGCAAGCTGGCGCAACGGCGCCGTATAGACGAAGCTCGAGCGCCCGACATGGAGATCGGGGCGTCCCTGCTGGCGCCCTTCGCTCGAGTGGATCGGCAATAGCCCGGCCTTCCCCGCCTGGGCCCAGAACGTCGCCTTCATCCGCTCGAGCCGCCGGGGCTCGATGGCGGCAAGGTCGCGCGACTGGTTGAAATCCTCGGCGACGTTGTAGAGCTCCCATTTGCGGTCGTCGAACGCGACCGGCGGTGGCGGACTCGTTTCCCAAGGCGTGACGGCGGGCGTCGTCGCGACCACCCAGCCGTCCTGGTAGAGGCTGGCATTCTCGCCGACCGCCGACACCTGCATGGTGCGCCGCGAAGCCGCCCCCGGTTCGGCGATCGTGTAGCGCATGCTGATGCCGGTGATCGGCTGCTGCGCGACACCCTCGATGCTCGGCGGCGGCTGGACGCCGGCAATGTCGAGCACCGTCGGCATGACGTCGCTGACATGCATGAATTGGTCGCGGATCGCGCCGGGATCGCGCACCCGCCCCGGCCATGACAGCACCATGCCGTTGCGCACGCCGCCGAAATGGGACGCGTAGCGCTTGGCCCATTTGAACGGCGCGTTGAGCGCCCAGCCCCAGCCGCCGGGATAGAGGCTGTAAGTGCTGCGGGTGCCGATCTCGTCGATATGCGCGTAAGCGTGGTCGATCGACTCGCGAATGCCGCTCAGCGGCGACTGCTCGTACAGCTTGCCGTCGAAGCTGCCTTCGGCGCTGGCGCCGTTGTCGCCCTGGATGAAGATGATCAGCGTGTTGTCATAGTCGCCGCTGGCCTTGAGGCTGTCGATCACCCGCCCGATCTGGAAGTCGGCGAAGGCGAGCGAAGCGGCATAGGCTTCCATGTGCCGGGCATAGAGCCGCTTCTTCTCGGGCGGCAGCGAGTCCCAGCGCGGAAGGGTCTCGGGCCTCGGCACGTCGACCACGTTTTCGGGGATCACGCCGATCGCCCGCTGCCGCTCGACGATCTGGCTTCTGAGGGCTTCCCAGCCCCGATCGAATTTCCCGCGGAATTTCCGAAGCCACTCGTCGGGCGCGTGATTGGGGGCGTGCGCGGTACCGGGCGCGAGATAGACGAAGAACGGCTTGTCCGGCGCCGCCCCCTGCTGCTCGCCGATCCATTGGATGGCGCGGTCCGCCAGGTCGCGGTCGAGATGATAATCGGGGCTGTTCGGCACCGATGTCACGGGCCGGGTATTCTCGACGAGGTTGGGCTCGTACTGGCTCGTGTCGGCGCCGAGGAAGCCGTAATAATATTCGAAGCCGAGGCCCGTCGGCCAGCGGTCGAACGGGCCGGCCTGGCTCATCTCCCATTCCGGAGTCACGTGCGCCTTGCCGAACATCGCGGTGTTGTAGCCGGCGTCGCGCAGGATCCGGGCCATCGTGCCGGCGCTTTTCGGAATGACGCTGCTGTGGCCGTCATAGCCCGTCGCCCAGTTGGAGACGTAGCCCATTTCCACGGCCTGCGGGTCGCGCCCCGTCAGCAGGGAGGCCCGGGTGGGCGAGCAGATCGCCGTGGTGTGGAAGCGGTTGTAGCGGAGGCCCTCGCGGGCCAGCGCGTCCAGCGTCGGCGTCGGGATCGGGCCGCCGAACGTGCTCGAGGCGCCGAAGCCGACGTCGTCGGTCATGATGATCAGGACGTTCGGTGCGCCCGCCGGCGCCCGGACCGGCTGCGGCCAGACCGGCGGCGAGGATTCGGCCAGGGTTCGGCCGACCACCTTTTGAGCCGGGGCGGCCGCGGCGGCGGCGAAGGGCTGCGGTAGGAGCAAAGCGAAGATGCCTGCTACCGCCGCCAGCTTCGCCCCGCTCGCCCGCCTCCCTCGAATCATGTCTCCCCTTGCCCGCCGCTACTCAGGCTCTCGCGCAAGCGTCAGAACTTGAACCGAACGCCTGCCGTGTAGGCACGTCCGATGACATCGTAGACGGCAAGGTTGGTCGGGAAGTTCACGCCCGGAATGGTCCCGGGGATCAGCGGCGGCTTCTTGTCGAACAGGTTGTTGACGGTGATGAACGGCTCGATCGTCCCGCCATGGCCCTCCACTTCAGCCCGCAAGGTGAGGTCCGTGTAGGATACGGATCCGACCTTCGGATCGACGAAGAAGGAGCGCGCGCCGTTCGGGAGGCTGCCCGGGATGTCGAGCCGCATCTTGCCGATCAGCTGCTGCGAAACCGTGATCCCGAACGGTCCGTTCGTGTAATCGGCCGTCAGGTTGCCGCGCCAGCGCGGATAGGCCGCAGGGTTGCTGCTGACCACGCTGACGCCCGCGAAGTTCAGCGTCGGCGCGCCGGTGAACTGCTGCGTTTCGAACTTGTCCAGATAGTTGGCGTACAGCCGCAGCGACAGCTTGCCGTCGCCGACGTTGGTCCGATAGGTCGCGTCGAAATCGATGCCCCGCGTCTTGAGGAACGCGATGTTGGCCGGCTGCACGCGGATCAGCGTCGGGAACTCCGTCGGCGACGGACGGTCGATCAGGTCGCATTCGGGAGCCGAGCCGCTGCTGTTGTTGCAGTTGGTCAGGATCTGCTGCGCCGAAAGCTGGTCGATGAGACCGTCGATCTTGATCGAATAATAGTCGATCGAGGCGCTGAAGCCGGGGAAGAAGGTCGGTCTCAGCACCGCGCCGAAGGTCAACGTCTTCGCCACCTCCGGCTTGAGATTCTGGTTGCCGCTGATGACGCTTGAGACGTTGCGGTTGATGCCGGTCACCGTATCGTTGACGATACCGATCGCCGATTGCGCGCCGGCGAACAGCTCGAACAGATTGGGCGCGCGGATGTCGCGGGAATAGGTGCCGCGCAGCAACACGTCTTCGATCGGCGACCAGACCGCGCCGACCTTCCAGGTCGTCACCGCCCCCGACACTTCATAATCGGTGCGGCGCACGGCGCCGTTGAGGCTGAGCTCGTGGAAGCCCGGGGTCTCCTTGAGGATCGGAACGGCGACTTCGGCGAAGGCTTCCTTGACGTCCTCGCTGCCGTTTGCCGTGCCGACGTTGGTCAGCCAGAAGAAGAGCGCGTTGGCGGGAACTCCGCGCAACCCGCCGAACTGCGCGTTGCGCTCGGCGGCGGTGTCGAGCCGCGCCGGATCGGCGTTGCTGGTCAGCCGAAGCGTCTGTTTGCGATATTCGGCTCCGAGCGCGAAATCGACGGGACCGGCAGGCAGTTCGAAAATGCTGCCGCTGAGGCTGGCGGTGATCCCGTCCTGCTTGATCCTGGCGTCGTAGCTCGACGTGCCGGTGACATAGTCATAGCCGACCGGAGTCGAGCGCGACGGATCGCCGTTCAGCGGATTGAAGGGCGCGCAACCCGAATATTGGGCCGCAAAGGCGGGATCGGTCAGGACGCGGCAGGTGGGAACGCCGTTCACCAGCACGACGTCGACGGCCGCGTAAAGCTTCTGCGCCTCGTAAAGGCCCGTCGTGTCCATCGAGTGGTCGGACTGGCCGTGGGTATAGGCGACGTCCCATTTCCAGCCGTTGCCGAAGCTGCCGTCGAAGCCGGCCGTCGCCATCCAGTAATCGGTGCGCTCGTCCGCGATCGGCGCCGGCTGGCCCGCATCCTGCTGCTGGACGGTGATGTTGTCGCCGGGGTTGGGAACCAGCGCCCGCATCGCCGGCGACAGGAACGGGTTGCCGTTGAAGATCCTGACTTCGTTGCTGGGGCCGATCAGCGAATTGGTCTGGGTCGGATAGCTGAAGTCGCTGCGCGCGAAGATGCCCTGGACATAGGCGGTGATGTTGTCGGTCAGATCATAGCTGAGCCGCCCGAAGGTCTGGTAGTTCTTGACCGGGATGACGGCGGCGCCGCGCGCGGAAATGTAGTAGCCGTCGCCGCCCTGCTGGAAGCCCGTCGTGCCGACCGGGGTGCCCGGGCTGAACGAACGCAGGCTGCCGTCATTGTTGATCACCGGGCCGGCCGCGCCCAGCGCAACGCCGTTGCGCGCCGTGATCCGGCCGTTGGCCGCGATCGCGGAAATGCGGACGTCGGGGCGGATGACGAAGGGATTGCCGGCCGAACCGGGCTGGAGGTTGGTGCCGCCCGGGCCGGTGCCCGGATTGGCGCCGACGTAGACGAAGTTGCTGTCCCCGTTCTCGCGCTCGTCGCGCCGCATGCCCTCGTTGCTGAAATATTCGCCGCTGAGCAGGATGTGGCCGCGCCCGCCGGCGAAGCCGACGCCGCCGGCGACGCCGATGCGCTGATTCTCGTTGTCGCCCTGCTCTGCCACGCCGGCCTGGGCCACGCCGGTGAGGCCGGTGAATTTCTTGTCGAGGACGAAATTGACGACGCCGGCGACGGCGTCCGATCCCCATGCGGCCGAGGCGCCGCCGGTGACGACATCGACCCGCGACAGCAGCAGCTGCGGGATCACGTTGGTGTCGATCGTGCCGATATATTCGGTCGGCGGAACCCGGATGCCGTCGAACAGGATGAGCGTGCGCAGCGGCCCCTTCGGATTGGCGCCCGTGGTGCCCAGGCCGCGCAGGTTGAGGATGTTGCCGTGGATCGGCAGGTTCGAGAAGTTCGATGCCGCCTTCGCGCCGCCGAGCGAGTTCGAGAATTGCGGCAGCTTGTTGAGCGCATCGGGAATGCTGCTCGGGGTGCCCAGCAGCAGCTCCTCGGTGGTGGCGACCGTAACCGGCGTGGGGGCCGTGTAGCCGTCGCGAACGATGCGCGATCCGGTAACGACAATGTCCGGCCCGGCCGAAGTCTCTCCCGCCGCGGCGTCACTCACCACCGGCTCCTGCTCGCCCGCCGGCTCATCGAGCGCGGCGGCTTCGGCCTGGTCCGCGGGCGCCTGAGCCTGGGCGCGGCCTGGCGTCGCTAAGACAATCGCCGTACTGCACAAGGCGGTGGTTGCCAGCAACTTGAAGGTGCGACCGGTTTGCATTCTAATCCTCCCCAGGAAAATCCATTTTCGCCGCGCTTTTGGTTTGGGAGCGCAGGACCAGTCCCGTCCGCCGCAAACCATGGGGCGCCGTTTCGAGCTCGCAGGCTGTGAATCGCATGGGGCATGCCCTTCCGCTCCTCACAGGCTTTTCGCCCACGACCTGCGGCGCCGATACGTGCCGGTGCCGCTTCTTAGGCTGGTCTCAACACCGGCCGTTTCTGCACTAATATGCAGAATTGGCGATGTGTCAATCTTAATCGGCAGTGCAATTTTGGGGGCGGTCAGCGGGCCTCGCCGGGGAAGGTTTCCCCCGTGTCGGTTGCCCATTTGGCGTGCCAGAGGCGCAGCTGCCGGGCGCGAAAGCCGGGAACGGCAGTGAACGTGTCGCGGATGACGAGCGGGGTCTGGGCGCTCGGGGCGAAGCGCGGCCACGGCGCGAGGCCCGCCCCGTTCGGGTTCCCGGTGCGGACGAAGTTCACGAGATAATCCTGCATGGTGCCGGCCACGGCCGCATCAAGCGCGGTCGGCGACTTCAAGGTGCCGAACCAGTAGGGCATGTCGGCGCAGTGCGGAGCGCCGGGTGCCGTATCCCTCAGCCGCTCGTCGACATGGTCGAAATGATAGCCGTAAGCGGGCGATCCCGCGCGCGATGCGAGCGTCGCCATGCCGAGGCTCGCCGAGGTGAAGATGAAATCCGTCTGCACCTGGCGTAGCAATTCGCCATCGTCGAGCGGGGCGCCCTGGGCATACACCGGCCGGAGCGCATCGACGTCGACTCCGAAGCGCTGCGCGAGCACCGTCCGGTCGAAGCCCATCAGCCCGAACACGCTCGCTTCGTTGCTCGTCGAGCCGACGATGAGCGGGACCTTGGCGATCTCGCCGCGGGCGAACGAGACCGAAATCTGCCGGGGCAGCAAAGTGCCGTCGATGATCGCGCCGAAGTTCGGGGGGCCCGGATCGGCAGCCATGACCTCGGCAGGCGTGAGGGCTCGAAGCCTCGCCAGCGCTCCAGCTCCCGTCTCGCCGATGCCGGCCCGCGCCGCGAACTCGACGCCCTGCTGCTCGGCGACCGGCAGCGGGCGCGTGGCATTGAAGAAGCCTCCGCCCGAATGGACGGAAGCGCGCGCGAAAAGGCCGCGCGAGCGCGGCGAGGCGACGAGCGAGTTGACGCTCGATCCGCCCGCCGAGCAACCGAGGATGGTGACGTTCTGGGGATCGCCGCCGAACCTGGCGATATTGCGCTGCACCCAGCGCAACGCCGCCATCTGGTCCATCAGCCAGTAATTGCCGATCGCATCGCCGCCGCGCTGCGCGCTGATCGCCGGGTGCGCGAAAAAGCCGAGCCGGCCGAGGCGGTAGTTCGGCGCGACGAGGACGACTCCCCTGCGCACGACCGGCGACAGGCCCTGATCGGCCAGGTCGCGGCCGGATCCGGCGAAGAACGCGCCGCCGTGGATCGAGACCAGGACCGGCAGCTTGCGCCCCCGCAGATCGGGAGTGACGACATTGAGCGTGAGGCAGTCCTCGCTTTGCGGGCCTTCGTCGCTTCCCTCGCGCGCAGGCTGCGGGCAGCTCGGCCCGAACCGCGTGGCGTCGCGCACGGCGGGCCAGGGGCGCGCGGGTTGCGTCGGCCGCCAGCGCAGCGGACCGACCGGCGGTGCCGCATAGGGGATCCCGCGGAAGGCTGCGGCTTTTGGACCAAGAGCGACGCCCTTCACCCGCCCCCGATCGGTGGCGACGACGGGAGCGGCAGACGCCTCGTTCGGAAGGGCGGCTGCGGGCGCGGCAGCCGCACACCCCAACAGTACGGCTCGTATGAAGTGTCCCACCCCCGCCCCTTTTTCTGCTCACCTGTGCAGTTTTGGAGTTAGATGCCGCCGCTCGGTCCCGTCAAGGGCTCGGGACTTGCGATCGAGCGAGCGGAGCCGATCGGAGCAGCGGCAAACCTTTGTTGCGCCTGCGTTTCTTCCGGAACACTGCCCAGGTTAAGCGCTGTAGCGAACGCGGCGGCCGAGGAGCCCTTCATGATCAGCTATCCGGTTCGCGCCATCCCGGGCGATGAAGGAACGGCGCTCATCACCTTCCCCGACGTCCCCGAAGCCTTGGCGAGCGGCGAGAACGAGGAAGAGGCGATCAGCCGCGCGCAAAGCGTGCTCGAGAGCCGCTAAGCCGTGCCTCTCCGCCCCGTCCTCTCGCTTCCTCTCCATGAGGCGAACGGGAGATGATCCCGCCGCTCACTGAGCTTCGGGGGGTGCCTCCGGCGGCGCCCCCGCCTCCGCCGCGGCGGCATGCCAGTTGGGATAGGGTCCCAACAGGAACAGCAAGGCCGCCGCGGCCATGAACACGCCCGCCAGGAACCACAGCATCGACTGGTAGGAGCCGAAGCTGTCGAACAGCGCGCCTCCGATGGCGGGGCCGAAGCCGACACCGATGCCGAACAAGGCCGCGATCAGGCCGTAGATCGCGGCATAGCTGCGCATGCCCAGATAGCGGCTGACGAGCACGGCGAGCACGTCGAACTCGGCGCCGGTGGCGAAGCCGATGATGAGCGCCGCGAAGATCATCACCTCCAGCGTCTCCGCGCCCGCCCAAAGCAGCAGGCAGGCCACCATGGGCAGCAGGAACAGCGCGCCGCCGACCAGCCGGCCGGGGAGGTGGTCCATCAGCGTTCCCGTCACCAGCCGCCCCAGGATCGCCGCGGCGCCGATCAGGCCGCCGGCGCGTGCCGCCGCCTCGGGCGCGATGCCGCGCTGGATCGCCATCGGGATGAAATGGACGATCAGTCCGGCGATGCCGGCGCCGATCAGTGCCGCGGCCGCGGCGAGCATCCAGAAGCGTCGGCTGGCCAGCGCCTCGCGGTAATAAAGCCCGGGCAGCTCCACTGCCGCCTCGGCCGCCTCCGGCCGCTTCAAGTCGAGGTCGCGAGCGCTGTGCAGGAAGCGGAGCAGCAGCGGCAGGCCGGCGATCAACGCCGTGCCCGCCAGCATCGCATAGGTCGCCTGCCAGCCGAAGCGCGTGAGCACGATCGATCCGAGCACCGGAGTCCCGGCGCCGATCAGCCCGGTCCCGCACAGCGCCACCGCAAGCGCCAGGCCGCGCGAGCGATCGAAGCGGCTGGCGACGGCGAGCGCCCACAGGCTGGCGCCGGCGAAGGCGTAGGAAATCCCGACCAGCGACCACAAGGCGAACCAGGTCCACGCCTGCGCTCCGGCGGCGCCCAGCGCGGCCAGCGACAGGCAATAGGCGACATAGCCGGGGATCGCGACCTTGCGAACGCCGATCCGGTCGACCAGCCGCCCGATCCGCGCCGCGATGAACAGGTTGATGACGGCGACGATCGCCGGGCCGGAGGTGATCTGGGCGCGCGACCAGCCGAATGCGTCCGTCAGCGGCTGAACCAGCAGTCCCAGCGAATAGAAGTGCATCGAGGTGACGCCGATGCCGATCGCGCCGGCAAGCACGACCGGCCACCCCGCGCGCCACTCGCTGCGGGCATCGATCATCTGCCGGCCTGCCGCGCGCGCAGCGGCTTCAGGACGGCGGGCCCGGACAAGCTCTTCATGATGAAGCCCCCTCGGGCGGACGTTTATCCGAATTCCTTGGAAGTGTCTGCCACGGACACCCGGCGCTCCAGCATCGGCATGCTTCCCCCTAATCGAACCAAAATCTCAATAAAACCGACAGGCTTGGCGAACACTTCTGTTTCGAGGGCCAGTGTTTTGGTACGGGAACGTACCTAAATCGGCCGATGTGGCAAGTTATGCTTCCCGCCAGATCATGGCTCTGCAACCTACTCGACGTCCGCCCTTTTTGAGGGACTATGCCGGCTTCCGCTCTTTCGACTTCCCGCAACCTGCTGTTGCAGACGATAAGCGCCGAGGATTGGGCGCTTGTTGAACCCTATTTGGACCGGATGCCGCTGGAACTGGGGCAGGTCTTGGCGGTGCCCAACGAGCCGATCGAGCATCTCTGCTTCCCCGAAGGCGCCGTCACTTCGGTCGGGGAGACGCTGAACGACGGCAGCCGGGTCGAGATCGGCGTCGTCGGCCTCGAGGGGATGACCGGCTGGCCCGTGTTGCTCGGCTGCAAGATCTCGCCTCACGAGGCGATGGTCCAGGTCGGCGGCGGATCGGCGCTGCGCATCGAGACCGGCCACCTGCTCGAAGCCTGCCGCCGGAGCGAAAGCCTGCGGACGCTGCTGCTGCGCTTCGTCCAGACCTTCTCGATCCAGATGGGGCGGACGCTCGCCTCGAACCTGCGCGATCCGGTCGAGCGGCGGCTGTCGCGCTGGCTGCTGATGTGCCACGACCGGCTCGACGGCGACGAGATGGAGCTCACCCACAAGTTCATCAGCATCATGCTGGGCGTTCGCCGCGCGACCGTCACCGACAGCCTCCATATCCTGGAAGGCACCGGCGCGATCCGCGGCCAGCGCGGCCGCATCCTGGTGCGCGACCGGAAGAAGCTCGAAGCGTTCGCCGGCGAGGCCTATGGCTTTGCCGAGGATCATTACGGCCGGTTGATCGCACCGTTCGGCAAGAACGGGACTTTCACCCCCGGTTCATAGCTTTTACAGCAGTCCGGGCGGATCGGCCGCATGGCCGAGCGCTTGGGTCCGACGAACTGGCTGCCGTGCTTATTAGACCGCCGAAACCTCGCTTGCGCACAGCTCTTCTCCAGCCGAAGTGGACGGAGGCGGCCCGCCGCGGCGGGAGAGCGCCGCGGTGCTGAGCAACGACCTCCCCGCCGCTGCCGCCGACGACCGGCTGACCGCCCCCCTCCCCGACCCTCCCGTGGCCGAGGCGGCTCCGCCCAGGCGGAGCGGGCGCTGGAAGCAGGTCGCCTACCTGTTGCTCGCGCTGTTCGCCTTGCTGTTCATGTGGCTGCTGTTCACGGCACCGCTCTCCAAGTCGCTCGAGCCGATCGCGGCGCCGGGGCTCACCCTGCTTTCGGCCGAGGGCAAGCCGATCGCTCGGCGCGGCGCCGTCACCGAGCAGCCGGTCAAGGTCGAGGAGCTGCCCGACCATGTCCCGCAGGCCTTCCTCGCCATCGAGGACCGGCGCTTCTACAACCATGCCGGCCTCGACCCCTGGGGAATAGCGCGCGCCGCGGTCCGCAACGCCGCCGCCGGATCGGTCCGCGAAGGCGGCAGCACGATCACCCAGCAGCTCGCCAAGCTCGCCTTCCTCTCCTCCGACCGCACCGCCGCGCGCAAGCTCCAGGAAGTGATGCTGGCGTTCTGGCTGGAGGCGTGGCTGGGCAAGGACGAGATCCTGTCGCGCTACCTGTCGGCGGTCTATTTCGGCGACAATGTCTACGGCCTGCGCGCCGCCGCGCGGCACTATTTCAGCCGCGATCCGGACGAGCTGACGGTCGGCCAGGCGGCGATGCTGGCGGGGCTGATGAAGGCCCCTTCCCGCCTGGCGCCGACCAGCAACCTCAAGGGCGCCCGCCAGCGCGGCAAGCTCGTGCTGCAGGCGATGGTCGAAACCGGCGCGCTCACCGCGGCGGAGGCGGCGGCGGTGCCGGCGGTCAAGCTGAAGCTCGCCCGTTCCCAGGACATCCCCACCGGCACCTATTTCGCCGACTGGGTCTTTCCCGAAGCGCGCGCCACCGTCGAGAACGGCTATGGCGAGCAGACCGTCCGGACCACCCTCGAGGACGACCTCCAGCGCCACGCGGTGCAGGCGATCCGGCGCGCCCGGCTCGGCGACGCGCAGGTCGCGCTGGTGGCGATGCGGCCCGATGGGCGCGTGGTCGCGATGATCGGCGGCAAGAACTACAAGGCGAGCCCGTTCAACCGCGCCACCCAGGCCAAAAGGCAACCCGGATCGACCTTCAAGCTGTTCGTCTACCTCGCCGCGCTGCGCTCCGGATTGACGCCCGATTCCGAGGTGTTGGACGAGCCGCTGACGATCGGCGACTGGACTCCGCGCAACAGCGACGGCCGCTACCGCGGCCCGATCTCGCTGCGCCAGGCCTTCGCGATTTCGAGCAACGTGGCGGCCGTGCGCCTGTCCGAACGGGTCGGGCGCGAGCGGGTGATCCGCGCCGCCCGCGACCTCGGCGTCAGGAGCGAGCTCCACTCGGAGCCGAGCCTGGCGCTCGGCACCTCCGGGGTCAGGCTGATCGAGATGGTATCGGCCTATGCCGGCGTCGCCAGCGGCAAGTATCCGGTCCGGCCGCGCGGCCTGCCGGCGGTCGAGGAGGAGGGCTGGTTCACCTCGGTTCGTTCGCGCTGGCGGCGGTTCCGCGAGGCTTCGACCTGGCCGATGATGCTGGATCTGCTGTGGACCTCGGCGAACCAGGGCACGGGCCGGGCGGCGGCGCTGCGGGTCGAGACGTTCGGCAAGACCGGCACCAGCCAGGAGAATCGCGACGCCTTGTTCATCGGCTTCGCGGGCGACCTCGTCACCGGCGTCTGGATCGGAAACGACGACAACACGCCGCTGCGCGGAGTCGAGGGCGGCGGCCTTCCGGCGCGCATCTGGCGCGACTTCATGTCGGCGGCGGTGGCCGGCCAGGCTGCCCGCGCCGCGCCGCCGGCGCCGCGGCAGCGGCCGATCGAGGAGATACCGGACGCCTCGATCAGCGTGCCGATCGAGGGCACCGGCTACGACGTCGGGCTGCGCGTCGGCGAGGACGGCGTGACGGTCTCGGCCGATCCCAACGGCGAAGGACCGCCGCTCCCGATCGACATCCCCGAACTTGACGTTCCGCCGCCTCCCCCGCCCCCGCCGGAGGAGGAGCCGGCGTTCGAGGACGAGTTCTAGCGCTTCTGGTCAGCGCCGGGCGATGGCGCCGGCACTCTGGCGGGTGATGAGCGCGCCGTCGCTGCCGTAGAGGAGCAGGTCGACCCGCCCGCTCGCCCAGTCGATCTCGACCATGCCGAAATTCTCCTGGCCGTAAATGTCGCCGAGGCGGCTCGGATCGGGCTCGCTCCACGGCTTCCTGGGGTCGGCGAACGAGAAGTTGAGCGACGAGGAAGTGAGCTCGTAGAGCCCCGGCCGCTGCGGCGAGCGATAGACGCCGCCCTGGTGCCGGTCGCCCGACAGGACGACCGCATTGTCGACGCCCTTGGCATCGAGCAGCCGGTAGAAGCGCTCGCGGTCGCGCGGGAAATTGCCCCATTTCTCGAAGCCGTGGGCGTCGGTGACGATCTGGATCGAGGAGACGATCACGCGCAGCTCGGCGGGCGTGTCGAGCGCCTGTTCCAGCCAGCGCCATTGCTGCTCGCCCAGCAGGGTGGCCTGCGGATCGTCGGTCGGCACGTACCAGCCGAGCGGCGGCGCCTTCTCCTGATACGGGATCGACTTCAGGTCCGACCGGAAGAAGCGCGTATCGAGCAGGATGATCTGGACGCGGCGCCCGTCGGGGCCGACCACTACTTCCTGGTGAACGCCGGGACGCGCGCGCACGGCCGGGTCCGATCCCCAGAAGGTCTCGAAGGTGCGCTCGGCATATTCCCTGAACGCGAAGCTGCCGCCGGCGTCGTTGTGGCCGTAATCATGGTCGTCCCACACGGCGAGCATCGGCACTCGGGCGCGGAATTCGCCGAACTCCGGCCGGGCCGCGAGCCGCGCGTAGGAGGCGCTCAGCGTCGGAATCGTCGCCGCGCCGGTGGCGCGGGTGTCGCCATAGACGTTGTCGCCGATCATCAGGAACAGGTCCGGCCGCTTGGCCGCGATCGGCGCCCAGAAATTCATGTGCCGGTCCTGGTTGACGCAGCTGCCGAAGGCGATCCGGCTGACGCCGGCGGCGCGGTCGAGCACAGCGCCCGGCGGCGCCACCGGCAGCGGCTCGCTGACGGTGGCGTAATAGGCCCGCAGCGCCTCCTCCGCGCTGCGCGGCGCCGGCGCGGTCGCGCAACCGGCGGCGAGCAAAGCCGCCGCCGGTGCGAGAAAGAAGCGCCGCATCATCAGAAGGAGAACCGGACGCCGACCCGGATCGCGTACAGCGACTGACGCGAGTAGATCGTGTCGGCTGGGTTCACGAACTGGCCGCCGGAGGTCTGGTTGGGCGAGTAGCGGTACTGCACGCAGGGCTGCGAGGTCGAGGTCGCGATCTGCGCGGCGGTCGGCGTGACACCGGTCGCTACCGGCGCCGTGAGGCACTGCACCCGCACCGGAGCGACGTTGTACGGGAAGGCGAATTCGCGGATCTGCCCCCAATCCTTGTCGATCAGGTTGGTGAAGTTGTCGATGTCCGCGAACAGCGAGATTCGGGAGTTGCCGACGAATGTCGGCAGCTCCTGCTCGAGGTGAAGGTCGAGCCGGGTGAACCACTTGGAGCGGAAGGCGTTACGCGGCGCCACGCCGCCTTGGTAGTTCTTGAGCTTGGTGGCGTTTATCACATTTTCGAATGCCGTTTGCGTCGCCGTCGAATTGTACGACACCAGCGGATCACCGCCGACGGTCGGAACGTAAAGCAGGTAGCGCGAGCCGCTGCCGATCGTGCCGAACACCGCGCTACGGCCCGAAGCGGGGTCGAAGAAGGTGTAGCTGAACGGGTGGCCCGAGCGGCTTTCCCCGAACAGCGCGAACGTCGACTTGTAGTCGCCGAAGAACGCGCGGCTGAAGGTGAAGTCGAACTTGATGTTGTGCTTCACCTCGTCGTTCGAGGTCGAGTACTGAACGATGTTGGGATCGAAGAAAGCGCCGTTGGCATAGTTGGACGAAGCGGTCGACGAGGTCGCCGGCGCCTGGTCCTTGATGTCCTGCCAGGTGTAGCTCGCGCCGACGCCGAGGCCGAAATCCCAGTCCTTGCGCACACGCGCGACCGCGACGTAGCTGCGGCCCTTGTCGGTGTTGGTGAGCAGGATGTCCGACTGGCTGTCCGCATTGGAGATGAGGCCCCGGTAGCGCGGCCGCCCGTCCGGCGTCAGCGTACCCGTCGGGACCGACCGGATGTCGGTGAAGAGCACCTGGTCGCGCACCGCCGAGTAGAACAGGTCGCCGCCGAACTCCCAACCGTCGCCGAGCGGCCCGAGATCCGCGTCATAAGTGGCGGACAGAGTTGCGCGCCATTGCGAGGGGAGGTCGAAATCGGGATCGAGCGCATTGGTGGGCGAGGCCGCGGCGACGGTGCCGGCGAGCAGGTAGTTGTTGACCGCGCCGGGGATGACGGTGCCGTTGACGTTCGTCAGCGCGACGGCGCCGACGCCCGGCGGCAGGCCGGTGCCGGTGTAGCTGCCGTTATTGGCCTGGCGGATGTCGATGCTGTTGCTGAGGATGCCGGTGTTGGAGAAGCTGTTCGATATGTAGACGTCCGGCGCGCCGCCGGAGAAGATGCCGACGCCGCCGCGGATCGTCAGCCGGTCGATCGGCTCGAAATCGAAGCCGATCCGCGGCTGGAGGACGCCCCGGCCGCTGATGTAGGCGTTGTTGGCGAAGCCGTAGCGCGCCAGGAAGTTGGGATTGACGGCGGCCCGGCTGCTGCCGCCGAACGTGTCGTAACGCACGCCGATCGCCAGGTTGAGGATGTCGCTGACGCTCCAATTGTCCTGGATGCCGAACGTATAGGCCTGGTAGCGGAAGCGCGCCGCGGCCTCGTTGGGATCGAGCGACGGGATGGCGTTCTGATACTGCAGGCGCTGGGCGTTGCCGGCGGCGAAGTCGGCGATGGAATCGAAATAATAGTCGCCGGACGACCGCTGCAGGAACAGGTTGAAGATCTTGGTGTCCTGGAACTCGGCGAGCACCCGGAAGTCGTGCGCGCCCGTGCGCAGCCGGCCGACCGCCGAGCCGCCATAGGTCTGGCTGGTAAGCGCATTCGACTGGCGTGAAACGTCGGGGCCGAGCGAAACCTGCGAGAAGCCGTTCGAGCAGCTCGTCGATTCCGTGGTGCTGGTGGGAACCGCGGCGGTGGCGCGGTCCGATGTCGGCGCGGTGCAGACGCGGAACTGCGCGAACCCGCGCCCGAGGATCGGATCCTGGCCGCGCTTGTAGTCCTTGTAGAAGGCGCGGAATTCGCTGGAGACTTCGTCGGTCCAATCGGAATTGAGCTGGAACACGCCGGTGTGCAGGCGGTTCGACGAGACGTAGCCGTTCGATTCGAGGCCAAGCCCCGGCGGCGGCGTGACGAAGGTGTTCTGGTTGAAGCGGATCGCATCCTTGGTGTAGCTGTAGGTCAGCGAGGCGCGCTGCGTGTCGGTGAGGTTGGCGTCGAGCTTGGCGACCAGCCGGTCGTCCTCGTCCGCCGAATTGTTGAGCACGCCGCCCGGATCATAGCCGTAGCGGTCGCGCGAAATCTGCGAAATCCGATCGACCTGTGCCTGGCTCAGGGTCGGGATGGCGGTGCCCGCATTGTTGTCCATGGGGCCTTCGGGGATCGGCGTGCCGGCGCGGATGCGCTCGCCGGCGATCATGAAGAACAGGCGGTCGGGGATGATCGGGCCCGACAGCTGGACGCCGTAATCCTCGCTCTTGAAATTAGGCAGCGTGACCGAGAGATCGCCGCTCTGGTCGCCGCTCAGCTCGTCGCTGGTATAGCTGTAGAAGCCGGTGCCCTGGAATTCGTTGGTGCCCGAACGCAATACGATGTTGATCGCGCCGCCCTGGAAGTTGCCTTCGCGAATGTCGTACGGGGCGACCTTGGTCTGGAACTGGCCGATCGCGTCGAGCGGAATGGGACTGCGGCGACTCGGCAGACCGTCCGGGTTGAGGCCGAAATTGTCGGTGATCGGCACGCCGTCCACCGAGAAGCGGTTGAAGCGGGCGTTCTGACCGGCGAACGAAACCGCGCGACCGCCGCCCGGCGTGTCGTCGAGCCGGGCGAACGGGTCGCGGCGGGCAAGGTCGCGGATGTCGCGATTGGTGCTGGCGACATTCCGGATCTGCTCTGCGGTGAGCACCGTGATCGGTCCCTGCGACGTGGTGCGGGCGCCGGCGATGCGCGAGGCGGTGACGATGATCTCCTCGCCCGCTCCGGCGATCTCGATCGGCAGCTGGAAGGGCTGACCCACCACCGTCTGGATGTCGGTAACCTGAGCTTCCGCCTGACCGGCGGAGACCACGGTGACGGTGTAGGGCCCGCCGACGCGGAGGCCGGTGGCGCCGAACGCGCCATTCTCGTCGGTGGTGACGACCGAGCGGGTGCCCGACGGCACGTGGGTGATGGTGACGGTCGCACCCGGAACAGGGGCGCCCGCCGACGTCACCGTGCCCTGGATGGTGGAGGTGGTCTCCTGCGCGTAGGCGGCGACGGGCACGACGAGGGCAGCCGTCGCGCACAGCAGCGAAAATCTATTCATTTGAGTTATGTCCCCTTGGCGGAAGCGCCGTCGCGTTGGGCCCCTGCACTTGTAATGTTGCGCTGCAACGAACCTAGCGCGGCATTTCGGAGACTAAAATGTTACTGATTTGTGTCAATGGCGCGCGCCGCCGCCGGCGCCCTCGCGGAGCAACGAATCCGGCACTGTGACCGATTTGCCGCGTTTGCCCCGAAAGGAGAGCGACCATGGCCGAAAGCGGCGGAAGCGAGCGGCAGGAAAGCCGGAACGACCTGGCCGAAGACCGGACCGTGCTGGCCAACGAGCGCACCTTCGCCGGCTGGATGCGGACCGGATTCGCCGCGGTCGGAATCGGCCTCGGCTTCAACGTGCTGTTCAAGATGCTCCAGCCGCCCTGGGTGCCCAAGGCGATCGCGACCGCCTTCCTGCTGACGGGCATCTACATCTTCATCGTCGCCGAGCAGCGGGCGTGCCGGGTGATGAAGCGGTTCGACGAGCGCAAGGTGGCCGAGATGCGGCCGATGAACCTGCGGGTCGTCACCCTCGTCACCGTGGCGGCGACGCTGGCGCTGATCGCCGGCATCTGGATGCTTACATAAAAGGGGCCGGCAGCGCCGGCCCCTCTGCTCAGTCGGTGTAGCGGCCGTTGTAGCCGGCGCTGCGGGCGCGGCGGCTGTCGTAATATTTCTTGGCGAGGTAGCCGCCGCCGATGGCGAGGCCGAGCGGCCCGAAGGCGCGCCGGGCGATGGCCGGGGCCAGGGCGCCGATCAGCATGCCCCTGCCGCCATTGTAGCGCCCTGCGACTCGCCTGCCGACGGCGGCGCCGATAATCTTGCCGATCATTTCGATCTCCATTGGCTGTTTCGGATAAAGCGCCCGAAACATCGCGTAGTTCCGCTAGTCGAGGAACAGCTCGGCCGCCGCCTCGACGATGGCGTCGGTATCGAGGCGGTAGTGGCGGTAGAGGTCGGGCAGGCTGCCGGTCTGGCCGAAACGGTCGAGGCCGAGCGGGCTGACCCGGTGGCCGAGGACTCCGCCAAGCCAGGAGAGCGCCGCCGGCGATCCGTCGAGCAAGGTGACGATGCCCGCGGTCGGGGACAGCGGGGCGAGCAGCCGCTCGACGTGCGAAGGCTCCGGGCTTCTGCCCATCCAGCGGCGGCTGCGGCGGTCGCTCCAGCCGCGATGGAGCAGATCGGGCGAGGTGACGGCGAGGAGGCCGAGGCCCGGCAGGTCGTCCTTCAACGCTTCCCACGCGGCCAGCGCCTCGGGGGCAAGTGCGCCGGAATAGACCAGGGCGGCTTCGGCTCCGGCCGCGGGCTCGCGCAGCCAGTAGCCGCCGGCGAGGGCGCCCGGCTTCCAGCGCTCGTCCGGGCGCTCGACCTGGGCGAGAGTGCGCGTGGTGAGGCGGAGATAGACGCTCTCGCCGTCCGGCGCCTGCATCAGCCGGAAGCCCTCCTCCATGAAGAGCGCGAGCTCGTCGGCGAAGGCGGGCTCGTAATGCCTGAGCCCCGGCTGGCCCATCGCGATCAGCGGCGGGTTGATCGACTGGTGGGCGCCGCCCTCCGGCCCGAGCGTGACGCCCGATGGAGTCGCGACCAGCATGAAGCGCGCGTCCTGGTAGCAGGCGTAATTGAGCGCATCGAGGCCGCGGGCGATGAACGGATCGTAGACGGTGCCGATCGGGAACAGGCGCGTGCCGAACAGGTCGCCGGCAAGGCCGAGCGCGGCCAGCACCAGGAACAGATTGTTCTCGGCGATGCCGAGCTCGACATGCTGGCCGGCATCGGTGGCGCGCCATTTCTGAGCGGAGGGGATCTTGGCTGCGGCGAACACGTCGGCCAGCTCCTGGCGGCGGAACAGGCCGCGCTGGTTCACCCAGGCGCCGAGGTTGGTGGAAACCGTCACGTCGGGCGAGGTGGTGACGATCCGGTCCGCCAGCGGGCCGCCCGCCCGGGAGAGATCGAGCAGGATCCGGCCGAAGGCGGCCTGGGTCGACTGCTCCTCGCCCGCCGGCGGCGGGATGGCGGGCACTTCGACCTGGTTCCACGGCCGTTCGCGTTTCGCGCGGGCGATCCGGCTGCCTTCGACCAGCGCCCTTGCGGCCTCGGCCGAGTTGCCGCCCAGCCCGGCCCAGGGCTCCCATTCCTCCCCCGGCTCGATGCCGAGCCCGGCGCGCAGCGCCTCGATCTGGCCCGGGTTCATCAGGCCGGCATGATTGTCCTTGTGGCCGGCGAAGGGCAGGCCGAAGCCCTTGACGGTGTACGCGATGAAGAGCGTCGGAACATCGTCCTGCGCCCCGTCGAACGCCTCGACCAGGGCACCCACGTCGTGGCCGCCGAGATTGGTCATCAGCGCCGCCAGCGCCTCGTCGTCATAGCGCTCGAGCAACGGCGCGATGGCCGGCCCGACATCCTTCAGCAGCCGCTCGCGCCAGGCGCCGCCGCCGAGATAGGTGAGCGCGGCATAATCGGCATTGCCGAGCTCATCGATCCACGCCTTCAGCCGATCGCCGCCCGCTTGCGCGAAGGCCGCTTCGAGCTGCCGGCCGTATTTCAGCGTCACCACCCGCCAGCCGCAGGCGGCGAAGATCTCATCGAACCGGCGGAACATGCGCTCGGCGGTGGTGGCGTCGAGCGACTGGCGATTATAGTCGACGATCCACCAGCAGTTGCGGATGTCGTGCTTGTAGGCCTCGATCAGGCATTCGTAGATATTGCCCTCGTCGAGCTCGGCATCGCCCATCAGGGCGACCATCCGCCCCGCCTCGTCCGGCGCCATCATGCCGTGGGCGAGCAGATAATCCTGCACCAGGCTGGCGAAGGCGGTGATCGCCACCCCGAGGCCGACCGAGCCCGTCGAGAAATCGACCGGGATCTTGTCCTTGGTGCGGCTCGGATAGCTTTGCATGCCGCCGAAGCCGCGGAAATTCTCGAGCTGCTCGCGGCTCTGGCTGCCGAGCAGGTAGTGGATCGCGTGGAGCAGCGGCCCGGCATGCGGCTTCACCGCCACCTTGTCGTTCGGCCCCAGCGCGTGGAAATAAAGCGCGGCCATGATCGCCGACATCGACGCGCACGAGGCCTGGTGGCCGCCGACCTTCAGCCCATCCTCGCTCGGCCGGATGTGGTTGGCATGGTGGATCGTCCAGGCCGATAGCCAGCGCAGGCGATCGTCGAGCAGGCGCAGCGAATCGAGGTCGGCCGAAGTCTTCCTCAGCATGAGCCGGCAGCCGTCACATCGACCCGGTTGCCGCGCGCGCGGCGGTTGCGGGCGGCGAAAGGTTCATAAGGTTCAAACCCCCAGGAGCGAGAAAACTTCCGGGCTGAAGCGGACACCGCCAGGTGGAGAGGAGTTGCGCAAAGGAGCATCATGACGTTCTCCGTACCGCAATCGGCGGGCGGTAGGAAAATGGAAACAGCGCGCCCCGCGCGAACGCTCCCCCGACCCTCACCTCCAGGGAGGGGTGATCAGCGCATCGAGAGGAGCTTCAGCGGGTTCTCGATCACCTTCTTCAGCTCCTGCATGAAGCTGGCGGCGTCCCAGCCGTCGACCACGCGGTGGTCGCAGGAGAGGGAGAGGTTCATGCGCTTGCGGATCGCGATCTGGCCGTCGAGCACGACCGGCTTCTCCTCGACCTTGTTGACGGCGATGATCGCCACCTCGGGACGGTTGATGACGGGGGTCGAGACGATTCCGCCCATCGGGCCGAGGCTGCTG
>DASWSP010000085.1:0-30339 GCA_036402575.1 Allosphingosinicella sp.
CAACCCTCTCCCCCAAGGGAGAGGGAGCGGTGCTGGATCTAGGGCCTAGCCCGTCTTTTCCACCTCCGACCCTGCCTAGCGCGGACCCTCTCCCCGGTGGGGAGAGGGCAGGGTGAGGGGGAGCGAGCGAAGCGAGCGTACGGAGCCGGCGAATACTCCCCAACGCCGAACCCCCTCACCCCAACCCTCTCCCCCAAGGGAGAGGGAGCGGTGCTGGATCTAGGGCCTAGCCCTTCTTTTCCAGCTCCGGCTCGAGCAGGCGGTGGAGGTGGACGACGACATATTTCATCTCGGCGTCGTCGACGGTGCGCTGGGCGTTGCCGCGCCACGCCTCGAGCGCCGTCGCATAATCCGGATAGACGCCGACCAGGTCGATCGTGGCGAGGTCGAAATCGAGGCCCTGCGGATCCTTGACCCGCCCGCCGAACACCAGATGAAGCTTGCTCATGGCGCCCTAATTGCCCGGCATTGCGAGCAGCGCAAGCGATGAAGCCTGTCCCGGGCGAGGCCGCGGGCGGCGTCGAAGGGCAGCCCGCTGCCGCCCGCTGGATCGGTTCGCACTGAAGAGGGTCCGGACAAGGCCTAGCCGCGGCTGCGCATGAAGGCGACGAGCCGGTCGAAGCCGTTGCGCTGGATGTAGCTGTCGAAATCGGCCTGCTGCGCCATCGCGATGTTGACTCCGCTGACGGTGAGGTTGGTGACCTTGTAGCCGTCGGGCGTGCGCGCGAGCGTCCAGATGACGTTGGCGGGGCGGGCGCCGGGGCGGGTGACCTGGGTCAGCACGGCGGTGCTGGCGCCCTGGTTCTGGGCGCGGACCACCTTCACGTTGGCGTTGGCGTAATCGTAGAGCCGGTCGGCGTAGGTGCCGATGATGAAGTTGGGGAAGGCGGCCTTGTAGGCGGCGTACTGGGCGGGGCTGATCTGGCGCCGCCAGCGCTGGATCAGCCGGTCGCCGATCGTATCGACCGCGAAATGCTGGGCGAGGATGGCTCGGAACTTGCCGCGCGCCGCGCTTCGGCTGCCCTGCAGCGAGGACAGGCCGGTGGTGGCGATGCCCTGCACGAATTGGGCGGGATCGCGGTTGTTGATCTGGGCGGAAGCGGGAGCGCCGGCGAGGACGGCCGCGGCGAGCGCGGCGCCGGCGAGGGTATTGCGGATCATAGGGTCTCCAAACGCGAACATGTCGCGCTTTCGACGAATGGCACGCCGCTAAGTTCCGATACGGACCCGGAACTTAGCGGCGCCTCCCATCCGTGCGGGCGTTGCTTCCCTCGTCGCGCTGACGAAGGGGCACCATCCCGTCATTGCGAGCGCAGCGAAGCAATCCAGTGCGGCCGCAAGGCAGGCTGGCTCGTCTACGGCTGCTGCTGCCCCTGCTGCTGGCCGCCCTTCACCGTCTGGGCGGCGGCGGTAGCCGAGGTGCGGGCGGCCTCGCCGGCCTTGCTGGCCAGGTCGCCGAGCTTCTCCTTGGCCGTCTCCTGGTTGAGGCCGAGCTCGTCGAGCTTGCCGCGGCCGGCTTCCTTGGCGGCGCGGGCGGCTTCCCGGGCGGTGTCGCCGATCCGCTTGCCGTAGCTGCCGAGCAGCTCTTCCTCCTTGCGGCTCTTGGGCAGGATCGCGGCGACCAGCGCGCCGAGCGCGAGCCCGCCGACCAGCGCTCCGATCGGGCTGGTCTCGACGCCGCTCGACGTGCGCTCGCGGGCGCGCGAGGCGGTCTGGCGGGCGGTGACGGCGGCGCTGCTCGCCCGCTCGCGGGCGGTTCCGTAGGCGGCGCTGGTCCGTTCCCGGGCGCTGCCATAGGCTTCGCCGGCGCGGTTCTTGACGGCGCCGATCTTCTCGCTTGCCTTGTCGCGCACGGCGGCGACCCGGCCGCTCTTGCCGGCGCCGGTCTGGGTGTCGTTGTCGAATTCGGTGGTGGTCATGCGTTCACTCCTTCATGTCTGGACCGTTCGACCGTGGGGGCGGTGAGGTCAAAATTCTCGTCATGTTCGAGGTTGGCCTGGATCGTGCCCTCCTCGTCGGCGCCGCGGCGGGAGAAGAGGCTGGAGACCAGCCGCCGAAGCGGATCGCGGGCGAGGAAGATCAGCAGCGCGGCGAGGATTCCCGAAACGGTGACGGGACGCCCCTTGACCGCCTGAAGCGTGGTATCGGCGACCTCGCCGCCGCGGTCGCGCACGCCCTCCCAGGCGTTGTTCATCAAGGTCGCCGGCTTGAGCCGGTACTGGAGCGCGCCCATCGTCGAGGCGAGCCGCTTCTTGGCGCGCTCGACGTCGGCCGCCGCCTGCTCGAGCTGCCGCGCCTCCTGGTTGTTCCCGGACTTGCTCATGCCTTATGCTCCCCGGCCAGCAGCGCCTGCTTCTCCTCCGGATCGCCCGACAGCGCGCCCATCTTGCCGGCGCCGAAGCGGACCAGCACGAAGGCGATGATGCCGGTGACGGCGAGCACGACCAGCCCGCCCGCGACCGGGCCGATCAGGTCCGCAAGGCCCATCACCACGCCGACCAGGAAGGCGATCAGGCCGGCGAAGGCGAGCAGCCCGCCCGCCACCAGCGCGACGATCCCGCTCTTGGCCTTGCCGGCGCGGTAGAGGGCGATCTGCTTGTAGAGATTGACCTCCGCGCCGACGAGCGTGCGGCCGTCGTCCACCAGCTGGTGGAACAGGTCGCCGATGGAGCTGTCCGCCGGATCGTCCGGACGGGCGTTGTGGACCCGGGCGTCCAAGGTCAGGCTCCCGTGGGAGTCGTTACCGTGGGCGGCGTTCCGCTTCCGCTGCCGGTGCCGGTGCCGGTGCTGAAGCTAGCGCTGGTGCCGAGGCTCGGATCGGGCTCGAACTCGATCTCGCGCTCCTGATCGGGGATCCCGGCCTTGACCAGCCGGACCAGCGCGAAGCCGATCGCGGCGGCGGCGCCGATCGCGACGACCGGGCTCTTGCGGACGACCGAGCGGGCGTCCTCGTAGATCTCGTCGACCTCCTTGTTGCGGATGGTCTGCGAGAAATCCGAAACCGCTTCGGCGGCGCGGCGCGCATATTGGCCGTATTCGGCGCCCAGCTTCTCGTCGATCGAGTCCGCGGTCTCGCGGATGACGTTCGAGAAATCGTCGAGCGCGGTGGTGGCGCGGCTCTTGCCGTCCTCGGCATATTCGCGAACCTTGCTGGTCGCCTGCTCGCGCAGGTTCTGCGCACCGCCCTTGAGCTGACTCACTGCTTTTCCTCCCGCTCCGTTGCCGCCCGAGCCGCCGCCCGAGCCGAAATTGTCGCCGCCGCCGCCCGACGAACCGCCGCCGCCCGACGAACCGCCGCCGCCGCCGCCGCCGGCAAGGCCGCCGGTGTCGTCGCCGAGCACGCTGGTGTCGCCGCCGCCGATGAAGCCCGAGCTCGCTCCGCCGCCCGCGCCGGTGCCGCCGGCAAGGCCGCCGGTGGTGCCGCCGCCGCCGCCGCCGCCGGAGCCGGCAAGGCCGCCGGTCGAGCCGCCGCCGCCGCCGCCGCTGGAGCCGGTGCTCGCGCCGGTTCCGGCGTTGGTCTCCATCGCACCCGTGACGATGTGGTCGGTTCCTTCAGGTAGCTCGGGGTTACGGGGCATGAGAGTTCCTCCAGTCGCTCGTGTGGATAATCCTTTTGCTCTGCCAAACACATGCGGCGCGGCTTCCGTTCCGACCCCGGAAAGGAAAGTTGCGCCGGCCCGACCGCGCCGATAGAGCCGGCTGCCGTTCCTCTATGCGCCCAAAAAAAGGCTAATTGAATGACCGCAATTCTCGACGTGCACGCCCGTCAGATTCTCGACAGCCGCGGCAACCCCACGGTCGAGGTGGAAGTGCTGCTCGAGGACGGCAGCATGGGCCGCGCGGCGGTGCCGTCGGGGGCGTCGACCGGGGCACACGAGGCGGTCGAGAAACGCGACGGCGACAAGGCGCGCTGGCTCGGCAAGGGGGTGAGCCAGGCGGTCGAGGCGGTCAAGGGCGAGATCGCCGAGGCGGTGGTCGGGCTCGACGCTGAGGACCAGAGCGAGATCGACGCGCTTCTGATCGACCTCGACGGCACGCCCAACAAGTCGCGGCTCGGCGCCAACGCGATCCTGGGCGTCAGCCTCGCCGCCGCCAAGGCCGCCGCCGACGCGCGCGGACTCCCGCTCTACCGCTATGTCGGCGGAGTCTCGGCGCAGCTGCTGCCGGTGCCGATGATGAACATCATCAACGGCGGCGAGCATGCCGACAATCCGATCGACTTCCAGGAATTCATGGTGATGCCGATCGGGGCCGAGAGCCTGGCCGAGGCGGTCCGCTGCGGCGCCGAGATCTTCCACACGCTCAAGAAGGGCCTGTCCGAGGCCGGCCTTTCGACCGCGGTGGGCGACGAGGGCGGCTTCGCTCCCAACCTCGCCTCGACCACCGACGCGCTCGACTTCATCATGAAGTCGGTCGAGCAGGCGGGCTACCGGCCGGGCGACGACGTCGTGCTCGCGCTGGACTGCGCGGCGACCGAGTTCTTCCGCGACGGCGCCTACCATATGAAGGGCGAGGGCAGGACGCTGTCGCCCGACGAGATGGCCGCCTATCTGGCCGATCTCGCGCGCCGCTACCCGATCCTGTCGATCGAGGACGGCATGGCCGAGGACGATTTCGAGGGCTGGAAGCGGATCACCGACCTGGTCGGCGACAAGGTCCAGCTGGTCGGCGACGATCTGTTCGTGACCAACCCCGAGCGGCTCGCGATGGGCATCGGCGAAGGGCTGGCCAACTCGCTTCTGGTCAAGGTCAACCAGATCGGCACGCTCAGCGAGACCCTGGAGGCGGTTTCGATGGCGCAGCGCGCGGGCTATACCGCTGTGATGTCGCACCGCTCGGGCGAGACCGAGGACACGACCATCGCCGACCTCGCCGTCGCCACCAATTGCGGGCAGATCAAGACCGGCAGCCTCGCCCGCTCGGACCGGCTTGCCAAGTACAATCAGCTGATCCGGATCGAGGAAGAGCTCGGCTCGGCCGCCAAATATGCGGGCCGGTCGATATTTCGGGCCAAAAGGGCTTGATTCCAAACCGCTTTGATGATTCTGTTAACCAATGGCGGTGGGCACTCGAAATCAACTATCGGTGATCAGGCGGGCGGCGCTGCCGGCGGTCGCGGTGCTGATCATCGCCAACTTCCTGTTCTATGCGCTGGTCGGCTCGAACGGCATCCTCTCCTGGGGCGACTATCGCCGCCTCAAGGCCGACCGAACCGTCGAGCTGGCGCTGCTCAACGAGGAGAAGGCGCGGCTCGCGCACCGCGCCGATCTGCTTGATCCCGCCAATGCCGATCCCGACCTCGCCGACGAAATGATCCGCTCCGAGCTGGGCCTGGTCCGGCCCGACGAAGTCATCATCCCGATCGAGGACTGAGCTCCCTTAGGGGACCATGTTGCGTGCTTGGCCGTTTGCCGCCATAGAGCCGCAAAACCGTAAAGAAGTGAGGAAAAGCCTGTGGCCAAGGCAGCAACCCAGCGCGCCCCCGGCAGCGACGGGACGCCAAAAGCGCAAACGCCCGCCAGGGAGCGTCCGCCCCAACCGCAGCGGCACCAGGCCGACAAGGCCGAGATGCTCGAATATTACCGCCAGATGCTGCTCATCCGCCGCTTCGAGGAGCGCGCCGGGCAGCTCTACGGGCTCGGCCTGATCGGCGGCTTCTGCCACCTCTACATCGGCCAGGAAGCCGTCGCCGTGGGGCTCCAGTCGGCGCTCGAGATCGGCAAGGACAGCGTCATCACCGGCTACCGCGACCACGGCCACATGCTCGCCTACGGGATCGACCCCAAGGTGATCATGGCCGAGCTGACCGGACGCCAGGCCGGCATCTCCAAGGGCAAGGGCGGATCGATGCACATGTTCAGCGTCGAGCATCGCTTCTACGGCGGCCACGGCATCGTCGGCGCCCAGGTGAGCCTCGGCACCGGCCTCGCCTTCAAGCACAAATATAGCGGCGACGGCGGCGTCTGCCTCGCCTATTTCGGCGATGGGGCCGCCAACCAGGGCCAGGTCTACGAAAGCTTCAACATGGCCGAGCTGTGGAAGCTGCCGATCATCTTCGTGATCGAGAACAACCAATATGCGATGGGCACCAGCGTCAACCGCTCGTCGGCCGAGGACCAGCTCTACCGCCGCGGCGAGAGCTTCCGGATCAACGGCCTCCAGGTCGACGGCATGGACGTGCTCGCGGTTCGCGGCGCCGCCACCACTGCGCTGGAGTGGGTGCGATCGGGCAAGGGGCCTATCCTGCTGGAGCTGAAGACCTACCGCTATAGGGGCCATTCGATGTCGGATCCGGCCAAATACCGTTCGCGCGACGAGGTCCAGGCGGTGCGCGACAAATCGGACCCGATCGAGCATATCAAGCGCGAGCTCGAGGCGGCCGGCGCGACCGAGGAGGAGCTGAAGCAGATCGACAAGGACATAAGACAGATCGTTGTCGAAGCAGCCGATTTCGCCGAGCAGATGCCCGAGCCCGATCCCTCCGAGCTCTACACCGACGTGCTGGTGGAGAGCTACTGATGCCGATCGAGCTCAAGATGCCCGCGCTCAGCCCCACCATGGAGGAGGGGACGCTCGCCAAGTGGCTGGTCAAGGAAGGCGACAAGATCACCTCCGGCACGATCCTGGCCGAGATCGAGACCGACAAGGCGACCATGGAGTTCGAGGCAGTGGACGAGGGAACGCTGGCGCAGATCCTCGTGCCCGAGGGGACCGACGAGGTGAAGGTCGGAGCGACGATCGCCATCATGGCCGAGGACGGCGAGGACGCCGCCAATCTCGACATGGCCCGCTCGCCCGCTGAGGCTTCGAGCCGCCGCTCCGCCGGCGAGTCTCCGGCCGAGGAGGCGAGCGACCGCAACGGATCGGCCAAGGTCCAGGCCAAGCCGGAACACACCCCCGCCAGCCTCAAGGTGGAGCCGCAGGTTCCCGCCGGAACCGAGATGGTCCGCACCACCGTCCGCGAGGCGCTGCGCGACGCGATGGCCGAGGAGATGCGCAAGGACGAGCGCGTGTTCGTGATGGGCGAGGAGGTCGCCGAGTATCAGGGCGCCTACAAGGTGACCCAGGGCCTGCTCGACGAGTTCGGCCCGCGTCGGGTAATCGACACGCCGATCACCGAATACGGCTTTGCCGGCGTCGGCACCGGCGCGGCGATGGGCGGCCTGAGGCCGATCATCGAGTTCATGACCTTCAACTTCGCCATGCAGGCGATCGACCACATCATCAATTCCGCGGCCAAGACCAACTACATGTCGGGCGGGCAGATGCGCTGCCCGATCGTGTTCCGCGGCCCTAATGGCGCCGCCAGCCGGGTCGGCGCCCAGCACAGCCAGAATTACGCCCCCTGGTATGCCAATGTCCCCGGCCTGATCGTGATCGCGCCTTATTCGGCGGCCGACGCCAAAGGCCTGCTCAAGGCTGCGATCCGCTCTGAAGACCCGGTCGTATTCCTCGAGAACGAACTGCTTTATGGGCAAACTTTCGATGTTCCCAAGCTCGACGACTACGTCCTGCCGATCGGCAAGGCGAGCGTCGTGCGCGAGGGCCGGGACGTCACCTTGGTGAGCTATTCCATCGGGGTCGGGGTCGCGCTCGACGCGGCCACCAAGCTGGCCGAGGAAGGGATCGAGGCCGAGGTGATCGATCTTCGCACCTTGCGCCCGCTCGACAAGGCGACGGTGCTGGCCAGCCTCGCCAAGACCAACCGGCTGGTATGCGTCGAGGAGGGCTGGCCGGTCTGCTCGATCTCCTCCGAGCTTGCTGCGATTGCCATGGAGGAAGGGTTCGACGATCTCGACGCCCCGGTGCTGCGCGTGACCAACAAGGACGTGCCGCTGCCTTATGCCGCCAATCTCGAGAAGCTGGCGCTGCTCAAGGTCGCCGACGTGGTCGAGGCGGCGAAGAAGGTGACCTACCGCTGAGCCAAGCCGCTCCCGGGCGGGAGGCTTGAACTGACGTCATGACGCCGATCGACGCCGACCGCGCCTTCGCGCTGGAGCAGGTTTCCCAGGCGCGGCGGGCCGCGATCGGGGCGCTGTGGCGGCTCGACGCCGCGCTCGGCGCGGTGATCGCCGGCGGCCGCGAGCCGCTGATCAGCCGCATCAAGCTCGCCTGGTGGCGCGACTCCCTGGAAGCGCTCGACGGCGCAGGGCCGCCGGCCGAGCCGGTGCTTCAGGAGGTCGCGGCGGCGCTGATCCCCGCGGGGATCGCGGGCTCGGAACTGGCGGCGATGGAACAGGGCTGGCAAGTCCTGCTCAGCCCGGAGGCGCTGACCTCGGACGAGCTCGACCGCTACGCGGCCGCACGGGGCGCCGCCTTGTTCCGCTTCGCCGCCCGGCTGCTGGGAGGTCACGCCACGCCGGAGATCGAGCGGGCAGGCGAGGCGTGGGCGCTGACCGACCTGGCGCGCCACAGCAACCGGGCGGACGCGGAGTCGGCGCTCAGGGCCGCCTCCGTCCGCTCAGGCGCCATGCGCTGGCCGCGGCCGCTTCGGCCGCTGGGGATGCTGGCGGTGCTGGCGCAGCGCGACGCCGCTCGAGGGATCGACGGACTGGAGCCGCCGGGGGTGCCGCCGCGGCTTGCGCGGATGCTGCGCCATCGGCTGACCGGCCGATGATCCGGATTGGCGTCGGCCCCCGCTTGGGTTAGCCTCGCCGCCGACCGGCAGGGAGGACGCGATGCTTCGTTTCTTCGCAGGCGTGGCTTCGGCGCTGCTGCTCGTCGCTGCGGGCTTCTTCCTCTGGAAGAGCCAGGCGGAAGGCGAGGACGCGGTCCCGCCGGCGCCCAGGGCAGCGGCGATGGTCTCCCCGCTTCGCCCGGGCAAGGCCCCCGAACCTCCCGCCGCCACCGAGAAGACGCGCGAGGAGAAGCGGTTCGCCCGCGCCGACCTGAACGACGATGGGCGCATCGCGCGCGAGGAGCTGATGTCGCCGCGGCGCAAGGCGTTCGCCAGGCTCGATGGCGACGGCGACGGCCGCCTGAGCTTCGAGGAGTGGGCGGTGAAGACGGGCGAGAAGTTCGCCGGCGCCGATGCGGACCGCTCGGGCTGGCTCACCGCGGCGGAGTTCGAGACGACCAAGGCCAAAACGGCGCCCCGGAAACGCTGCGCCTGCTAGCTGATCGCTTGTTGGACCCGACTCGTCATGCCGGACCCGATCCGGCATCCACCTTCTCTTTCACCGGCTCAACAGGAGAAGGTGGACCCCGGATCAAGTCCGGGGTGACGGCGGAAGTTGACGCGCTGGGCAGGTGGAACCCTGCCAGCCACTCCATCAGCGCCTCACGTGCCCTGGAGGTGTAGGCGGCCTTTCGATCCTTCTTCCTGCCTTCGATCGGCGGGAAGAGGCCGAAATTGACGTTCATCGGCTGGTAGGTCGCGGAATCGGCGCCGCCGGTGATGTGGCCGAGCAGCGCCCCGAGCGCGGTCGCGGCCGGCGGAGGGGCGATCGTTCGGCCGAGCTGCTCGGCGGCGGCGAAGCGGCCGGCGAGGAGGCCGATCGCGGCCGATTCAACATAGCCCTCGCAGCCGGTGATCTGACCGGCGAAGCGGATGTGCGGCGCCTTCCTGAGCCGCAGCGTCGGATCGAGCAGCTGCGGCGAATTGATGAAAGTGTTGCGGTGGAGCCCGCCCAATCGCGCGAACTCGGCCTTCTCCAGTCCCGGGATGGTCCGGAACAGGCGGACCTGCTCGGCGTGCTTCAGCTTGGTCTGAAAGCCCACCATGTTCCACAGCGTGCCGAGCGCGTTGTCCTGCCGCAGCTGCACCACCGCATGGGGCCAGCGGCCGGTGCGCGGATCGTCGAGCCCGACCGGCTTCATCGGCCCGTAGCGCAAGGTGTCGACGCCGCGCTCCGCCATCACCTCGATCGGCATGCAGCCTTCGAAATAGGGCGTGTCCTTCTCCCATTCGCGGAAGCTCGTCTTCTCGCCGTCGAGCAGCCCCTGGTGGAAGGCGAGATACTGCTCCCTGGTCATCGGGCAGTTGATGTAATCCTTGCCGCCTTTATCCCAGCGCGCGGCCATCCAGCACACGTCCATGTCGATGCTGTCGCGGTGCACGATCGGCGCGATCGCGTCGAAGAAGGCGAGGGCGTCCGAGCCGGTCGCCGCGCCGATCGATTCGGCCAGCCGCGCCGCCGTCAGCGGGCCCGTGGCGACGATGGTGGAGCCGGAGGCGGGGAGGGCGTCCACCCGCCCGCGCACCACTTCGATATTGGGGTGCGCCCTGATGCGAGCGGTCACGGCTGCGGAGAAGCCTTCGCGATCCACGGCAAGCGCGGAGCCTGCGGGAACCTTGTGCACGTCCGCAGCCGCCATGATGACCGACCCGAGAGCGCGCATTTCGGCATGAAGCAGGCCGACGGCATTGTTCTCGGCATCGTCCGAGCGGAAGCTGTTCGAGCAGACCAGCTCCGCCAGCGAATCCGTCTGGTGCGCCGGGGTCATTTCGCCGGAGCCGCGCATTTCAGACAGGCGGACCTTCACGCCCGCCTCAGCGAGCTGCCACGCCGCCTCCGACCCGGCGAGACCGCCGCCGATGATGTGGACCTGAGCGCTCATAGTCGTACCGTGCACAAACCTCCTTCGGAATCCTCAGCCTTCCTCGCGACCCTCGATCACCGCGCCGCTCGCCGCGAGCGTCTGGTCTTCCACATCCACCACGGCTTCCGCCTCCTCCTCGCTCTCCTCGATGCGCGCGGCGGAGACGACGTGCTCGCCTTCGGCGACTCGGAAGATGGTGACGCCCTGAGTGTTGCGGCCGGCGATGCGGATGTCGCCGACGGTGGTGCGGATGAGCTTGGCCTGATCGGTGACCAGCATCAGCTGCTGGCCACTGTGGGCGGGGAAGCTCGCCACCACGCAGCCGTTGCGCTGGGAAGTCTCGATGTTGGTGATGCCCTGGCCGCCACGGTTGGTGCGGCGATATTCGTAGGCTGAGGTGCGCTTGCCGTAGCCGTTGACGGTGACGGTGAGGATGAACTCCTCGGCATCCTGGAATTCCTTCATCCGCTCCGTCGAGAGCGTCGGCGCGTTCTCATTCTCCTTCCAGGGGGCGGCGCGCAGATACTCCTCGCGCTCCTGAGGAGTCGCGTCGAAGCCCTTGAGAATCGACAACGAGATGACCTCGTCGCCGTCGCGCAGCCGGATTCCGCGCACGCCGGCCGAAGTGCGGGACTGGAACTCGCGCACATCGGTGGCCGAGAAGCGGACCGCTCGGCCCTCCCGGGTCGCGAGCAGCACATCGTCGTCCTCGGTGAGCAGCGACACGCCGATCAGGCGGTCGTTCGGGTCGCCTTCGTCATCATTGCCGAAGCGCATCGCGATCTTGCCCGCGGTGGGGACGTTGGTGAACGCGTCCATGCTGTTGCGCCGGACGGTGCCGTGCGCGGTCGCGAACATGATGTGGAGCTTGCCCCACTCGGCCTCGTCCTCCGGCAGCGGCAGAACGGTGGAGATCGTCTCGCCCTCGGCCAGCGGAAGCAGGTTGACCATCGGCCGGCCGCGCGCCTGCGGAGCGCCCTCGGGCAGGCGCCAGACCTTGAGGCGGTAGACCTTGCCGGCGGTGGAGAAGAACAGGACGGGCGTATGGGTCGAGGTCACGAACAGGTTGGTGACCGCGTCCTCCTCCTTGGTGCCCATGCCGGCGCGGCCCTTGCCGCCGCGGCGCTGGGCGCGGAAGGCGTCGAGCGGGGTGCGCTTGATGTAGCCGCCCATGGTCACGGTCACGACCATGTCCTCGCGCTCGATCAGATCCTCGTCCTCGATCCCGTCCCAGGCGGGCGCGATTTCCGTCACGCGCGGCGTGGCATAGGCTTCGGCGATCTCGTCGAACTCCTCGCGCATCACCGCGTAGAGCTTTTCGCGATCGCCGAGTATTTCGAGCAATTCGCCGATCGAGGTGGCGAGCTCGCGAAGCTCGCCGGCGATCTCGTCGCGGCCAAGCGCGGTCAGGCGGTGGAGCCTGAGCTCGAGGATGGCGCGGACCTGCGCGTCGCTGAGGCGGTAGCTGTCGCCCTCGACCTCATGCTCGACCGCCTCGACCAGCGCGATATAGGACGCGATCTCGGCCACCGGCCATTCGCGCGCCAGCAGGGCCGCCCGGGCTTCCGCGGGCGAGGCCGAGCCGCGGATGATCCGGACCACCTCGTCGAGATTGGTGACCGCGATCACCAGCCCGAGCAGGATATGGGCGCGGTCGCGAGCCTTGGCGAGCTCGAACTTGGCGCGCCGGGTGATCACTTCCTCGCGAAACTTGACGAACGCCTCGATGATGTCGCGCAGGTTGAGCGTCTCGGGGCGGCCGCCGCGGATCGCGAGCATGTTGGCCGGGAAGCTCGCCTGCGCCGGCGTGTGCCGCCAGAGCTGGTTGAGGACGACGTCGGGCGTCGCGTCGCGCTTCAAGTCGATGACGACGCGCACGCCCTCGCGGTTCGATTCGTCGCGTATGTCAGAGACGCCCTCGATGCGCTTGTCCTTGGCGGCCTCGGCGATCTTCTCGACCAGGCCGTTCTTGCCGACCTGGTAGGGGATCGCGGTCAGCACGATCGAGCGGCGGTCGCCGCGGCCTTCCTCGACGATGTGGCGGGCGCGCATGATGATCGAGCCGCGGCCCGTATGATAGGCGCTTCGGGCGCCGGCCTGGCCAAGGATCAAAGGCGCGGTCGGGAAGTCGGGCCCCGGAATGATCTGGATCAGCTCGTCGATCGTGATCCCGGGATTGTCGATATAGGCTTTGCAGGCGGTGAGCACCTCGCCCAGATTGTGCGGCGGGATGTTGGTCGCCATTCCGACCGCGATCCCGCCGGCGCCGTTGACCAGCAGGTTGGGGAAGCGGGCGGGCAGGACCTGCGGCTCCGAGCGCGAGCCGTCGTAATTGGGGGTGAAATCGACCGTGTTCTTGTCGATGTCCTCGAGCAGGGTCATGGCGACGCGCGCCAGCCGCGCCTCGGTGTAGCGCATCGAGGCCGGCGGATCGGGGTCCATCGATCCGAAATTGCCCTGGCCGTCGATCAGGGTGACGCGCATCGCCCAATCCTGGGCGAGCCGCGCCAGCGCGTCGTAGATCGAGCTGTCGCCGTGCGGGTGGTAATTGCCCATCACGTCGCCGACGATCTTGGCGGACTTGCGGTACGGCCGGCCGGGGATGAAGCCGCCTTCGTTGCAGGCGTAGAGGATGCGGCGGTGGACCGGCTTGAGGCCGTCGCGCACGTCGGGCAGCGCCCGGCTGACGATCACCGACATCGCGTAATCGAGGTAGGAGGTCTTCATCTCGTCGACGATGGAGACGGGGGAGATGTCGCTGTTTTCGATGGTCGGCGGAGAGCTGGCCAATGGGGTTTCCTGAGGCTGTGGCAGTGGAAGCGCCGGCGGCGCGGGGAGTGGGCGTGAAGGACCTTAGCGGGTGCCCGGCGCCAGCACCACCCCGCGCGCGTACGCGTACGCGCGTGAGTCCGCGGCCTATATGGTCACGATCGGCTGAAACGCCAGCGGTGCGGGTCCGAATGGCCGGGATCGTAGGCGTAGCCGTCGCTGTCGAAGGCCTTGAGCGCCTCGGGGTCGTCGAGGCGGTGCTCGCAAAGGTAGCGCGCCATCATGCCGCGGGCGCGCTTGGCGGCGAAGCTGTTGAAGCGCAGCCCGTCCGGCCCCTGCTCGCGAAAGTCGATCTCGATCACGCGCACGTCCTGCGGCAGCCTGCCTTCGACCGCGCCCCAATATTCCTTGCTGGCCAGGTTGATGACGGTGCGGCTCGCCGCCGTATCGAGGTCCTGCGCGACCCTGGCGGCGATGCGCTCGCCCCAATATGCGTAGAGGTCCTTGCGGCGCGGCGCCCAGCGGGTGCCCATTTCGAGCCGGTACGGCCTTATCTCGTCCAGCGGCCGCAGCAGCCCGTAGAGGCCGGAGAGGATGCGCAGATGATCCTGCGCGAACAGCAACGCCTCCTCCTCGAGGCTGTGGACCTCGAAGCCGGCATAGACGTCGCCGGCGAAAGCGTAGATCGCCGGACGCTCGGGCTGCTCCGCGAAGCCGCGGAAGCGCGCGACGTTGAGCTTGGCGAGGCTGTCGGAGATGTGCATCAGCTCGGCCAGCCTTGGCGCCGACAGCCGCGCCGCGGACCGGGCGAGCGCGGCGGCATCCTCCTCGAAGACCGGCCGGGTGGCGGGAAGGGGAGGGATCGGCCGCTTGTAGTCGAGCGTCTTGGCAGGTGAGATGAGGGCGAGCATCAGCGGCGGTTAGCCACCCGTGGGAGGCTCGTCAAACCGAGCGAAAACCCTCGGAAATCGCCAGCAAACGCGGGCACTTGCAGTTCAAGCGTCGTTCAGTGCGGACGATCTAGAAAGCGCGGGTGATTGGCGGTAGAGGAACCCGTCTTCATCTCACACACCAGAATCGCCCGCCAGGAGAGGCGGTCAACAGGAGGCAGGTCTTATGAAGGTTTCGAAAATCGCGCTCGTCGTTGCGCTGGCGCTCGGCGGCGCTTCAGTGGTCGCGACATCGGCCTCGGCTCAGCGGGCGGGCGTGACGCGGGAGAAAAAGGAAGACAAGCAGTCCAAGCAGCAGGAGGCGACGTTCACCTCGTCGAGCGGCGCCAAGCTCAACCTCAGCAAGGCCGAGCGCGCCGCGATGGCGCCGCTGGTGACGGCCCTGCAGGCGCAGGACTGGAATGCGGCGCGGGCCGCGCTTCCGGCCGCCCAGTCGGCCGCGCAGGGCACCGACGCCCGCTACAATGTCGCGGCCCTGCAGCTCAAGATCGGCCTCGGCCTCAACGACGTGGCGATGCAGTCGGCGGCGATCGACGCGCTGATCGCCAGCGGCGGCGTCCCGGCCGCGAACCTGCCGGTCCTCTACCGCAACCAGGCCGCGCTCGCCCAGCAGTCCAACAACTCGGCCAAGGCCGAAGCGGCGCTCACCAAGTGGATGGAGCTCGAGCCCAACAACCCGGATGCGCTCGTATCGCTGGCCGAGAACAAGGCGGCGGGGCGCAAGCCGGCCGAGGCCGTCGCGCTGCTCGAGCGCGCGATCGCGGCGCGCAAGGCGGCGGGCCAGCAGGTCCCCGACAGCTGGTACAAGCGCGGGCTCAAATTCGCCTATGAGGGCAAGATGCTCCCGCAGAGCGTCAAGTTCAGCCAGGGCCTCGTCCAGGCTTACCCGACCAAGGAGAATTGGCGCGATTCGCTGCTCATCTACCGCGACCTCAACCGCACAGACCCCAAGACCAACCTCGACGTGCTTCGCCTGATGCGCGCCGCCAAGGCGCTGAGCGGCGAGCGCGATTTCTACGAGCTGGCCGACACGCTCAACAACGGCGGCCTGCCGGGCGAGAGCAAGGCAGTGCTCGACGAAGGCATCTCGATGCGGATGGTCGACGGCAACAAGGCCGCGTTCAGGGACCTGCTCAACAACGCCAACGGCAAGGTCGCCGAGGACAAGCGGGCGCTCACCGGGCTCGAGGCCAAGGCCAAGGCGGCTCCGGGCGGCACCCAGGCGCTCAGCATCGGCGATGCTTATTACGGCTACGGCAACTACGCCAAGGCGGTCGAGCTGTATCGCGCGGCGATCCAGAAGGGCGGGGTCGACATGTCGGTCGCCAACACCCGGCTCGGCATGGCGCTCGCCCAGGCCGGCCAGAAGGCGGAAGCCGAGGCCGCGTTCCGCGCGGTCAGCGGGCCGCGCTCGGATCTCGCTTCCTACTGGCTGATCTGGCTCAACCAGCGCGGCTGACCGGCGCGCGAAGAACGACGGGGGCGCCGGCTGGGGCCGGCGCCCTTTTCGCTGCCGCCGCGAGGCTTCGCCGAAGCACCTCAGACTCAACCTTTGCACGGTTCGTCGTCCCGTTATGCGACTGACCCGATTTGGGTCTTTCCCGCCGCCGCGGCGCGGGTTAACGCTTTCACGCACCCCCGCTTTCCGACACGATGTCGGCAGGGATGCCGGTGAAGGACCAGGGCTTGCGCTTCGACGATAGGATTGCGACCGTCATGGCGCTGCCCGCGGCAAACCCCGCCGCGCGCGCGGCCAAGTGGCGCCAGCTCGTCGACCTGCTCGCCCAGCGCCGCGAGCGCGAGCCGAGCGAGGAAGCGCAGCAGGCCTTCCAATTCCTGTTCGACCACCGCGGCGACGTTCCGATCCCGGCCCGCCAGGAGATCGCCCGAGCGATGGTCGGCCGCGACATCTCGCCCGAGCTGCTCGGCTTCTTCGCCGAGGACCATCCCAACGTCGCCGCGCCCTTGATCGCCGGCGGACGGCTGCCGCCGCGCGAATGGATCGAGCTGCTGCCGCGGATGAGCCCCACCGCCCGCGCGCTGCTGCGCCACCGCCGCGACCTGGCGCCCGACGTCGTCCAGGCGCTGGCCAGCTTCGGCGCCAGCGACTTCGTCCTTTCAGGAACGGTCGACGAATCGGCGCCGAAGATCCGCCGCGGACGTCCGCACGGCTTCAATCCCGCGATCGAGAGCGGCGAGGCCCAGATCCGCGACCTGGTCGCGCGCATCGAGGCGTTCCGCAAGCACCGCGCCGAGGGCGGCCTTCGCCCGGAGCCGTTCCAGCTCGGCTCGGTCGACAGCTTCCATTGGGAGGCGGGCCCCGACGGCGTCATCCTGTGGGTCGAAGGCGCGCCGCGCGGGCCGCTGGTCGGCCAGTCGATCGCGAGCATCGCCGAACGCGGCCAGTTCGGAGTCGACGGTCAGGCCGCCGGCGCGTTCGAGAAGCGGGCACCGTTCCGCGACGCGCGTTTCAGCGTCGCCGGCGCCGGCCCCGCCTCGGGCGACTGGCGCATCTCCGGGGTACCCTTCTTCGATCCCCGCGCCGGCTTCTTCATGGGCTATCGCGGCAGCGCCCGTCGGCCGCGGGTCGACGAGGTCGCCCGGGCCCACAGCCTGGAGGCGGAGCCGGCCGGCCTGTTCGGCACCGAGCTTCCCGCGGAATCGCTGCGCCAGCTGATCCATGAGCTGCGCACGCCGCTGAACGCGATCGTCGGCTTCGCCGAGATGATCGACGGCCAGTTCATGGGTCCGGCCGGAGCGAGCTACCGCTCGCGCGCTGCCGAGATCATGGAGCAGGCGGGCCGGCTGCTCTCGGCGGTCGACGATCTCGACACCGCCGCGCGTATCGAGACCAGCCGGCTGACGCTCTACGAGAGCTCGGTCGACGCGGTGGCCCTGCTCTGCCGCCTCCACGACGCCTACGAGCGGGTCGCCAGCCAGCGCAATTCGCGAATCTCGATTCAGATCGAGCGCGACCTGCCGTCGGCCAAGGTCGAGCTCGGCGCCGCCGAGCGGATGTTCGCGCGGATGCTCGCCGCCACCATCGGCCTGTCGCAGGACGGTGAGACGATCGCCGCGACGATGGCGCTCGGCCAGTTCGCCGGCCAGAAGATGCTGTGCCTGTCGATCGACCGGCCGCAGGCGATCGAAGGGCTCGGCGAGTCCGCGTTGCTCGACCCGGGCTACAGCCCCGACGGCGACTGGCCCGGAGCGCCTGCGCTCGGGCTCGGCTTCGCGCTGCGGCTCGTGCGCAACCTTGCCGAAGCCGTCGGCGGCGCACTAGTGATAGGCGATGACCGCTTCTCGCTCTTCCTCCCGCCGCTCGGCGCGCCCGAGCGCTCCAGCGGGCAGGGCAGCTGATGAGGGTGTGAAGCGCGGCCTGCTCAATGAATGGGCCGCCTGCGGCCGTATCGACCGCCCGCCCCACGCCGATTGCTATCTCGATCTGCCGGAATCGTTCGGCCGCCGTTTCTCGATCTTCGTCGATACCGAGGAGGAGTTCGACTGGTCGAAGCCGTACAGCCGCCAGGAGCGGTCGACGAGCGCGCTTGAGTCGCTGCCCGTCATCCACCGGCGCCTGCGCAGCTACGGCGTCCAGCCCGTCTATCTCGTCGACCACCCGATCGCGACCGATCCGCGCTGCGTCGCCACCCTGCGCGAATATCTCGAGAACGGCGAATGCGCGATCGGCACCCAGCTGCATCCGTGGGTCAATCCGCCGTTCGATGAGGAAGTAAGCCTCTACAACAGCTTCCCGGGCAACCTTCCGATTGCCTTGGAGGCAGCCAAGCTCGAGCGGCTGACCGAGACCATCGAGACCGCCTTTGGCCGGCGGCCGATCGTCTACCGCGCCGGCCGCTATGGCGTCGGGCCGAACACGGCCGGGTTGCTCAAGGCGGCGGGTTACAAGGTCGACGTCTCGGTGCGGGCCTTGTTCGATTATAGCCGCGACGGCGGCCCCGATTTCACGGGGGTTCGCCCGTACCCCTATCGAGTCGGCGACGGCGACCTGCTCGAGATCCCGCTCACCGCCGCCTTCGTCGGCGCGCTGCGCAGGCTCGGGCCGCGCCTCTTCCAGCGCACCGGCCGGGTGCCGCGGCTGCGCGGCCTGCTTTCCCGCAGCGGCTTGCTGGGGCGCGTCGCGCTGACTCCGGAAGGAATGCCGCTCAGCGAGGTGATCGAGGCGATCGAGCGGCTGATCGAGGACGAGGTCCGGCTGTTCTCGATCTCGTTCCACTCGCCTTCGGTTGAGCCGGGGCACACGCCCTATGTCCGTTCGGAGGCCGACCTCGACCGCTTCTACGCCTGGTGGGACGGGATCTTCGACTTCTTCGCCCGCCGCGGCATCAAGCCCGCTTCGGTCGACGAGGTTCTGGCCGCCGCCGCGGACGCCCGCCCGCGCTAGTTGCCAATCGCGCCGCCGCTCCGCTATCCGCGGGGCTCACCGGTGAGGGCCTGTAGCTCAACGGTAGAGCCGGCCGCTCATAACGGCTAGGTTGGGGGTTCGAATCCCTCCGGGCCCACCACGCGTTGCGAGCACGATCTAGCGGAGCTGGATCGACTGCGCAGCGCTTGCGGCCAGCGGCGCAAGGCGCCGACTGACGGCCCGGCTTTGCCGCGCCGGCCCGGTCCTCGAACCTCAAACGCTTGCGTTATCGTCCCCGTCGCGGCAAAGCCGCGCCGTCGGTCGCGCGCGGGTGCGCCGGCCGGGCTTGCGCGTCTCACGGACAGCTTACGCTATCCGGAATGCGCGTTGCGCCGGGGAGTAGCGCAGCCTGGTAGCGCATCTGCTTTGGGAGCAGAGGGTCGCAGGTTCGAATCCTGTCTCCCCGACCATTTTCCAGGATGGCGGCTCGATAAGAGCCGTGAAGCGAGGCTGGGCCGATCCGCTTGAAAGCAGGCGCCAGCGCCGCAATGCCGAGCGATCCCGCCGGGTTCCCGCTGACGATCCATAGCGACGAATGCCGGAGGGCGGGCACGCCGACCCCGCCCTCCGACCAGCCTTAGTTGCCGCCGCCGGCTTTGAGCGGGAAGCTGCTTGACGAGAGGAAGCGCCAATCAGCGCCATCCCGCACGAGCGTCTCCACGATGCCGTACGCCTCACGCTTCGGCTCGGGCGGGTTCTCTCCGCGCGGCACCTCTCGCTGTCGCATCGCAACGGCGGTGTAGTGAACAACGGCCGTGTTGCCCGCAATCGTGATCGCGGCGGGGCTGATCTCGTGTTGCAGGACCCGACTCTGGGTGTCGAACCAGCGTGACCATCGCTCCATTGAGTCGCGGTAGCGAGGCATCGGCCATTCCGGTCCCCAGCCCACCACGTTCTGGTGCACGTATTGGCCGGGCCAGCGGCCATTGCGAGCGACCTCATCGGACCACGAGCGGTTGATTACCCCCCAGACGCCTTGCTGCTCGCTCGACCACGTCGGCGCCTGCGCCACGGCCACTGCCGGTTGCATCAGCGCCAGTGCGCCCGCGCATGCGAGTGCCGCGAATCTTTGCCCCATGTTCAGTCTCCCTGTTGTTGAGGGAGCCCACACCCAATCGAACTGATTCTTACGCCACCCAACGACCAGAGAGTGTCGGCGCCCGCTTCAGCTCTAGCAGGTTCAGTGTGGATGATGAATATCGGCAGCTTCGCGCAACGATGGCGATACGACGCAGCGACTGCGCGCCACCGGCGCGGGCACGCTCGATCTCGAGCATCGGGCTAAGCACATCCACCCCTCAACCACCGGCGTCGAGCGAGCCGTATCCCAGCCGCTCGGCCCAGGGGGCGAGGATCGGAAGCACGTCCCGCATCTCCTCGTGGTAGCGCCGCCAGCGGCCCTGGGCGCGCGCATAGAGGCGCTCGGTCACCTGCGCGTAGCTGGCGGTGCTGATGTAGCCGCGATCCGAGGCGGTGCGCCGGTAGTCGAGGATGCTCTCGTCCCAGGGCAGATCGAGAAAGGCGAGGAGGGGACGGATCTCCGCCTCGAGATCCTCGACCATCGCCTCGTAGCGGACTTCGCGCACCCGCAGCGGGAGCAGCTCGGCGCAGCTTTGCCAGTAGCGCATGACCAGGTCGTAGAGCCGCGCCGAATCGCCCAGGTCGAGGAAGTTGGAGGTCGCATAGTTGGGGCCGAAATTGGTCATGAAGCAGCTCAGCACGACGTCGCAGGGATGGCGCAGCGCGAACACGAAGCGTGCGTCCGGGAAGATGCGGTGGGCCAGCGGCGCCAGCATGATGTTGAGCGGCATCTTGTCGATGACCAGCTTCCCCGGGGGCGGCGGCGCGATCCGGTCGAGCTCGGCGAAATAGCGGGCGCGCAGGTCACTCAGCGCGTCGGCGGAGAGGTCCGCCAGCCGCTCCAGGCCGCCGAGCGCGTCCAGGACGTGGCGGAGCATCGGCTGCTCCTCGACGACGTGCACCCGGTCGTGGCCCATCAGGACGGTATCGAGCAGCGTCGTGCCGGAGCGCGGGAAGCCGACCAGGAATGCGGGCGCGGGCCGCGTCTCGTCGGGCCCGGCGGCGCTCCAGCCCGACACCCATTGGGGCGTGGTGAGGGCGGCGGCGGCCTCGACCTCGCGGCGGTATTGCTCGGCCCCGAGCCGCGGCGCGGTGGGGGCGGCGGCGGCGGTCCGGTTCATCTCCGCGAACGCTGCGAAGGCAGCGCGGCTGTCGCCCAGCCGGTCGGCGAGCTCGCCGATGAGCTGCGCCCGGCGCGACGGCTCGATCGATTCCGGAGCCGCCGTGGCCGCCGCCAGCGCCTCTTCCAACCTGCCCTGCCGCCGCAACGCGAAGGCGCTGAGCAAGGCCGTGTCCTCCCCGGAGGCGCCGGCCGCGGCCGCCGCTTCGAGCAGCGCGGCGAGCTCCTCGCCGCGGTTGCTGCTTTCGAGCAGCAGGCCGAGGCCGAGCAGGGCCGCCGGGAACGCCGGCTGGACCGCCAGCGCGCGGCGATAGGCCTGCTCGGCCGCGCCGAGGTTGCCGACGGCGGCATGGGCGAAACCGAGTTCGGCCTGGACGGCCGGCTCGCCGGGGGCGAGGCGCGCCGCTTCCATGGCCGGGTCCAACGCTTCCTCGGACCGGCCAAGCCGCCCCAGCGCCCGGCTGAGCTCGACCAGGCAGGCGGGATCGTCCGGCGCGGCGGAGACCGCCGCGGCGATCGCGCCCAGGCTGTCCTCCAGCCGTCCGGCCGCGGCCAACAGCGCCCCGAGGTTGAGGTGGAGCACGGCGAGATCGGGCCGGAGCGCGCACGCCCGCGCGAGCGCCTCGACCGCGCCGTCCACATCTCCGCTTTCGCGGCGGGCGTTGCCGAGGTTGTTCCAGGCCTGGAAGTCGTCCGGAGCGAGCGCGACCGCCCGCTCGTAGGCCGCGGCGGCATCGGCCGGGCGGTCGCCGACCTGGAAGGCATAGCCCAGGTGGCGGGCGATCTCGGCATCGCGGCGCGGGTCTCCGGAAGGGACCGCGGCCAGCCGCTCGGCCTGGTCCAGCTCGCCGGCGGCGATCAGCGCCTGGACGAGGTCGATCCTGACTCTTCCGCTGGCGGGGTCGAGCGCGGCGGCTCGGCGCAGATGCCCGATCCCCGCGGCGAGGTCGCCGGCGCGCGCGCAGGCGGCGCCTAGGAGGTGGAGAAGGGCCGCGTCCGCGGATCCGGCGGCCAGCGCGGCCTCGCCCGCGGCCCGCGCGGTGCGGAAATCGCCGCTCCTGAACGCCGCCAGCGCCCGCCGGGCCGCGTCGGCGCCCTGATCCATCGCCTACCGCGTCGCCGGCACCGGGCCGAATTCCCCGGGCGCGTTGGCGGCGATCGCCAGCATCGCCGTCCAGGCGGCGACGTTCTGCCGCAGCTGGACGGGATCGACCTTGTCGAGCGTGTCGTCCGGCGTGTGGTGGAAATCGAAGTAGCGCGTGCCGTCCTGCTGCAGCTGGATGGTCGGCACTCCGCTCGCCGACAGCGGCCCGATATCGGAGCCGCTGGCCTTATCGGTCGGACCCCTGACGATGCCGAGCGGGAACAGCGCCGCGGCGATCCGGTCGACGACCGGCCTGGCGGCGGGATTGAGCTTGCTGTCGAAGCGCCAGATGCGGTCGGCGCCGAAGTCGCTTTCGGCGATCAGCGCATGCTTCTCGCTCCCGTGCCTGGCGAGATAGTCGAGGCCGCCGACCAGACCCACTTCCTCGGCCCCGAACCAGACCACCCGGATCGTTCGCAACGGGCGCCCCGCTTCCATCACCCGCTTGGCGGCGGCGGCGACGATCCCGCAGCCGGCGGCGTCGTCGATCGCGCCCGTGCCGAGGTCCCAGCTGTCGAGATGGCAGCCGGCGAGCACGATGCCGGCGGCGGGATCGGTGCCCGGCGCCTCGGCGATGACGTTGCCGGATTGGCGCCGCCCGATGTTGCGCGGGGTCAGGGTAAGCCGCATCGTCACCGGGCGGCCCCGCCGCAGGATGCGCTGGAGCTGCTCGGCGTCGGGCAGTGACAGCGCGCCCGCGGGGATCGGCTTCACGCCCTCGGCCCAGCTCTGCACGCCGGTATGCGGGTTGCGGTGATAATCGGTGCCGATCGATCGTATCACGATGGCGACCGCGCCCTTGCGGCTCGCGATCGAGGGCCCTTCGCGGCGCGCGCGCCCGAAATAGCCGTAGCCGGCGCCGTCCTGGGTCGGCGCCATGGCGTGGCTGACGAACACGATCTTGCCGCGCACACTGGAATCGCTCGCGGCGATCAACGCCTCGATATCATCGAAGCCGACCACTTCCGCCTGAAGCCCGCGCGTCGGCGTCGCGCCGCTGTTGCCCAGCGCGGTGACCGCCAGCTGCTGCGGGAAGGGGGAGACGATCTCGGCACGCTCCTCGCCGCGCACCCAGACCGGCATGTCGAACGTCTCCACCCGCACGTTGGAGAAGCCGAGCGCGGTCAGCCTGGCCACCGCCCATTGCCGCGCCCGCGCCTCCGCCTCGGTGCCGGCGAGCCGGGGGCCGACTTCGGTCGTGAGCCCTTCGGTGATGTCCCAGGCGACCTGGTCGGTCAGCGCGGCATCGCGCAGCGGAGCGACCGGATCGGCGGCGGGCTGGGCCGGCAGCGGGGCTGCGAAGGCGACAAGTGCCGCGGCTAAAAGCTTTTTCATCGGGCCCGCTTAAGCGGCGTCAGGCGGGATGACAATCGCGCCGGGCCGCACTAGGTAAGGCGCCGACCCCGCGCACCCCCATTTTGTTCGAAAGAGAGCGCCGCATGGCCGCACAGTACAGCTTCGTCATGAAGGGCATGACCAAGACCTTCCCGGGCGCGCCCAAGCCCGTCCTCAACAACATCAACCTGCAATTCTATCCCGACGCGAAGATCGCGATCATCGGCCCCAACGGCTCGGGCAAGTCGACGCTGATGAAGATCATGGCGGGGCAGGACACCGAATATTCGGGCGAGGCCTGGCCGGGCGAGAATATCCGCGTGGGCTATCTCGCGCAGGAGCCTCAGCTCGATCCGAACAAGACCGTCAAAGAGAATGTGATGGACGGCGTCCGCCCGGTCGCGGACCTTGTCGAACGCTTCGACGAGATATCGAACATCATGGCCGATCCGCCTGAAGATGCGGATTTCGACGCGCTGATGACCGAGATGGGCGAGCTCCAGGAGAAGATCGACGCCGTCGACGGTTGGACGCTCGACAACCAGCTTGAGATCGCGATGGACGCCCTTCGCTGCCCGCCCGGCGACAGCCCCGTCGACAATCTCTCGGGCGGCGAGAAGCGCCGCGTCGCGCTGACCCGGCTGCTGCTCGAGAAGCCGGACATCCTGCTGCTCGACGAGCCGACCAACCACCTCGATGCCGAGAGCGTCCAGTGGCTGGAAAAGCACCTGATCGACTATCCGGGCAACGTCATCCTCGTCACCCACGACCGCTACTTTCTGGACAATGTGGTCAACTGGGTCCTGGAGCTCGATCGTGGCCGCTACTACATCTATGAATCCAATTATTCCGGCTATCTGGACAAGAAATCTAAGCGGCTGGCGCAGGAGGAGCGCGAGGACGAGGGCAAGCAGAAGGCGATCCAGGAGGAGCTCGACTGGATCCGCAAGAGCCCGAAGGCGCGCCAGACCAAGTCGAAGGCCCGAATCCGCGCATTCGACGAGCTGGTCGAGGCGCAGGAGAACCGCACGCCGGGCAAGGCGCAGATCCTGATCCAGGTGCCCGAGCGCCTGGGCGGCACCGTGATCGAGGCCAAGGGTTTGACCAAGGCCTATGGCGACAAGCTTCTCTTCGAGGACCTGTCGTTCAGCCTGCCGCCGGGCGGCATCGTCGGCGTGATCGGCCCCAACGGCGCGGGCAAGACCACCTTGTTCAAGCTGATCCGCGGCGACGAGCAGCCCGATGCCGGCTCGGTCAAGATCGGCGAGACCGTCCACCTGGGCTATGTCGACCAGTCGCGCGACGCGCTCGATCCCAAGAAGAACGTGTGGGAGGAGGTTTCCGGCGGGTCGGACGTGTTCCGCTTCGGCAAGCACGAGGTCGGCACGCGCGCCTATGTCGGCGCCTTCAACTTCAAGGGCCAGGACCAGCAGAAGAAGGTCGGCCAGCTGTCGGGAGGCGAGCGTAACCGCGTCCACATGGCCAAGATGCTGAAGGAGGGCGGCAACGTCCTCCTGCTCGACGAGCCGACCAACGACCTCGACGTAGAGACGCTGCGCGCGCTCGAGGATGCGCTCGAGAATTTCGCCGGCTGCGCGGTGGTGATCAGCCACGACCGCTTCTTCCTCGATCGTCTCGCCACCCACATCCTCGCCTTCGAAGGCGACAGCCACGTCGAATGGTTCGAGGGAAATTTCGAGAGCTACGAGGAAGACAAGCGCCGCCGCCTCGGCGACGAGGCCGACCGCCCGCACCGGATGACCTACAAGAAGCTGACTCGGTAAAGCCGCCGAGAGGGCGCCTCTCTTCGCAACCGGACTTGATCCGAGGCCTGCCTTCGCCTTCAGTGAACCATGATCACGGTCACGGCGCCGGTCTGGCTCTGGAGCGAAGGGAAGCGGCGCTGGCACTTCCTGACCATCCCGGACGATGAGGCGGTGGAGATCAGGCTCGAATCGGCGGCATCGGGCATCCGCCGCGGTTTCGGTTCGGTTCGGGTGGAGGCGGCGATCAACGGCGTCGCCTGGCGCACCTCGATCTTCCCGCAGAAGGAGGGCGGCTACGTGCTGCCGATCAAGGCGGACGTCCGCCGCCGCGCCGGCATCGCCGCCGGCGACGAGGTGACGGTCGAGCTCGAACTTAGCTGAAGCGCAGCGGTTTCCCCCTCCCGCCGGCGCCTGGCGATGAAGCAGGTCAGTTGAGGCGGGCGAGGGACAGCGGCCGCTCTCGAGCGTATCGCGGTCTCGCCGCCGCGCGCAGCATTCGCGCGGTTCGCGCAATCAAGGCGCCATCGGCGTTAACCCTCGTTCAGCAGATTTGGGGTATGGTCGCGAACATGACCAGCCGGGACTTCATCCTGCAGGTACAGGGCTACGGCCTCACGACGGCCGAAATCAGCTATTTCATGCCGGACCATCCCAAGCTCATCCAGCTGTTCGTCTGGCAGACCTACGATGTCGCGCCAGGCTTTCCCGTGCTGCATGGCTTCCTCGACCATTGGCGCCGGGAGATCGAGGCCGCGATCCACTCCGTCCGGATTGCCCACGAGCACCTGATCCGCCCCGCTGAATGGCGTGCCGTCGACGGGATCATCTCGATCAACTGACGGTCAGGCCGGCGCGAAGGTGCCGGTCGCTTCGTCGAGCGCGTGAAGGACGCCGTCGGAGATGGCGAAGAAGGCGCCGTGGAGCTTGAGCGCGCCGCTGCGTTCCCGCTCCGCCACCCAGGGGAAAGTGCGCAGGTTTCTGAGCGAGACCCGAACCCCCTCATGCTCCATTTCGCGGAAGGCGGGCCGCTCCAGCGGGCCGGGATGGCGGGCCAGCACCTTGCGCCGGGCTTCGCCCAGCATGTCCACCCAATGGGCGATGAAGCTGCCTTCGCCGGGGCCGGCGTTGTCGAACTGGCCGGTCAGCGCCGCCGCGCAGCCGCCGCAAAAGCCGTGGCCCAGCACGATGACCTCGTCGACCTGGAGCTGGGTGACCGCGAATTCGAGCGCCGCGGAGACGCCGTGATAGTTCTGATCCGGCTCATAGGGCGGCACCAGGTTGGCGACGTTGCGGACCACGAACATTTCGCCCGGATTGGCATCGAAGATCTGGGCGGGATCGACCCGGCTGTCCGAGCAGGCGATCACCATCACCTTGGGGCTCTGCCCTTCGGCCAAGGCGGCCCAGCGGTCGCGCTCGCGGCTCCAGCCGGTCTGGCGGAAGCGGCGATATCCTTCGATCAGCGTATTGAAATCGGCCATGACGCCTCCCGTTACGAGGGGAAGGGCAGGGGTGGCAAGTCGGACACGACATCGCTATCTCGCGGGCATGAGCGAAGCCGACCCGATCCTGACGCCGCCGGTCCCCAGCCGGTTCGAGGGCAGAACGCGCAAGCCCGACTGGATCCGGGTCAAGGCCCCGGTCGGCGCGGCCTTCGCGGAGACCAAGGCGCTGATGCGCCGCCTCAACCTCGCCACCGTGTGCGAGGAAGCGGCCTGCCCCAATATCGGCGAGTGCTGGACCAAGAAGCACGCGACGGTGATGATCCTGGGCGACACCTGCACCCGCGCCTGCGCCTTCTGCAACGTCAAGACCGGAATGCCGCGCGCCGTCGATCCGCTCGAGCCCGAGCAGGTCGCGGTGGCGGCCGCGGAGCTGGGGCTGACCCACATCGTCGTCACCTCGGTCGACCGCGACGACCTGGCGGACGGCGGTGCCTCGCAGTTCGTCAAGGTGATCCAGGCGCTCCGGCGCAACACGCCCGCGACGACGATCGAGATCCTCACGCCCGATTTCCGCAACAAGGCGCAGGCGGCGGTCGAGGCGATCATCGAGGCGGGTCCGGACGTCTACAACCACAATCTGGAGACGGTGCCGCGGCTCTATCCGACGATCCGCCCCGGCGCGCGCTACTACGCCTCGCTTCGGCTGCTGGAGAGCGTCAAGCGCCACGACCCGCGCATCTTCACCAAGTCCGGCGTGATGGTCGGCCTCGGCGAGGAGCGGCTCGAGGTCCACCAGGTGATGGACGACATGCGCTCGGCCGACATCGATTTCCTCACGATGGGCCAGTATCTGCAGCCGACCCCGCGCCACGCCAAGGTGGCCGAGTTCGTCACTCCGCAGGCGTTCAGCGCCTATGCGGCGATCGCGCGCGCCAAGGGCTTCCTGCTGGTCGCCGCCTCGCCGCTGACCCGCTCCAGCTACCACGCCGGCGACGATTTCCTGAAGATGCGCGCGGCGAGGGAAGCTCAGCTGAGCAAGGCTCCGCTTGGCACGAGCGAGGCCGGGAGGCGTTGAAGCGCCATGCCCCGGCACACGGAAAAGCGGAACCTGCCCTACAGCCCCGACCAGATGTTCGACCTGGTCGCCGACGTGAAGCGCTACCAGGAGTTCCTGCCCTGGGTGGCCGCGACCCGGGTGCGATCGGACAGCGAGACCGAGATGATCGCTGACCTGGTGGTGGGCTTCAAGTCGCTCAAGGAGACCTTCACCTCGCGCGTCAACAAGCATCGGCCCGACCGAATCGTCATCGACTATATCGAGGGACCGCTGAAGTTCCTCCACAACAGCTGGAAGTTCGCTCCGGACGGCAAAGGCGGCACCGACATCGACTTCTGCGTCGATTTCGCCTTCCGCAGCCGGATCTTCGAGACGCTGGCGGGGCAGATGTTCGATCGGGCGCTGCGGCGGATGATCGGCGCGTTCGAAGCCCGCGCCCACGAGCTTTACGGCGCCGGCGCCGCCGGCAGCAGGAGCTCGAGCGCGCACAGCGCCGCCTGAAGCCTGATCCCGCCGCGGCCGAGGTCGCCGAACTCCTTTAGGTCCGCCACGATCTCCGAGGGATCGGCATCGCGCCGGGCGCGGGCGAACACCACCGTCCCGACCGGCTTCTTCTCGCTGCCCCCGCCCGGCCCCGCGACGCCGGTGATCGCGACCGCCGTATCCGCTCGGGTCCTGGCCAGCGCGCCCTGCGCCATCGCCCAGGCGGTGGCGATCGAGACCGCCCCGAACGTGTCGAGCACGTCCTCGCTGACTCCGAGAAGGGCCTTCTTGGCCTCGTCGGAATAAGTGGCGAAGCTCGCCTCGAACACTTCGGAGCAGCCCGGGATCTCGGTCAGCGCGGCGGCGACGAGCCCGCCGGTGCAGCTCTCGGCGATCGCAACCCGCCGGCCGGCTTCGCGGTTCTGCTCGACCACCCGCCGCGCCGCCTCGATCAGCTCGGCCGGCAGGATGAAGTCCCGTTTGTCGCTCATCCTTCCTCCGGCAGGCGCACGGTGGCGATGGCCTGCGCCGCGATGCCTTCGCCCCGGCCCGCGAAACCGAGCCGCTCCGTCGTCGTCGCCTTGATGCTAACGCTCGGCTGGGGCAGCCGCAACAAAGCGGCGATCTTCTCCCGCATCGCCGGCCGATGGGGCCCGATCCGCGGCGCCTCGCAGATGATCGTCAGGTCGACATGGTCGATCCGCCCGCCGCGCGCCTCGATCAGGCTGCGCGCATGTTCGAGGAACAGCGAGGAGGCGGCGCCCCGCCATTGCGGGTCGCTCGGCGGGAAGTGATCGCCGATATCGCCTTGGCCGATCGCTCCGAGCAGAGCGTCGGTGAGGGCGTGAAGAACCACGTCGGCGTCGCTGTGGCCTGAAAGGCCGCGGCTGTGGGGGATCAGCAGGCCGCCGAGCCAGAGCTGTTCGCCCGCCGCGAAGGCGTGGACGTCGAAGCCGAGGCCGGTGCGGCTGACCAGCGCGGCGGCGAGCCGGCTTTCGGCGCGCGCGAAATCGTCGGCATAGGTGAGCTTATCGAGCAGGGGATCGCCCGCCACCGTGCCGACGCCGAGACCCGCCGATCGGGCCACCTGGGCATCGTCGGTGGCGTCGCTTTCGCCCCGCCAGTCGCGGTGCGCCTTCAGGATGGCATCGAAGCGGAACGCCTGAGGCGTCTGGACCCGAACGATATTCTCCCGCGCCACCGTGTCGCCGAGGCGCTCGGAACGGAAGGCCAGGCTGTCGACCACCGGCATCGCCGGCACCGCGCCGTCATGCTCCTCCAGCGCCTCCAGCAGCGCCTCGACCACCCGTCCGGGGAGGAACGGCCGCGCGGCGTCGTGGATCAGGACCGCGGCCGCGCCGCCCTCCGCGGCGATGGCCTCCAGGCCGTTTCGGACCGACTGCTGGCGCGTATCGCCGCCGGCGACGGGCGAGGGGAGGGCGCGGCCACCCACCGCTTCCCGGTAGAGCGCTTCCTGGCCGGGCCCGATCACCACCCGCACTTCGTCGATCCCCGGGTGGGCGAAATGGTCGATCGCGTGCGCGAGCACCGCCTTGCCGGCGATCGCCGCATATTGCTTGGGGAGCGCGCAGGCGGCGCGGCTGCCGCTTCCGGCCGCCACCACCAGACCGACGATCTTCCCCTCCAGGCCCATCGCCGGGCCCTAGCCCATTTTCGAGCTGCGTGGGAACCACGCAGCGGCTCGAAAAAATGGGCCGGACTCGATAGCGCGCTTTCCGACCGCAAAACCGGAGGCCACTTTTGCGGAAAGCGCGCGTCGGAGCCCGTCCTTGCCCGCCAGCGGCAATCCACCTATCTAGCCCGCTCTTATGGCGCGCCTTTCCCCCATTTCGATCGGTCCGGTGCGGATCGAGACGCCGGTGATCCTGGCGCCGATGACGGGCGTCACCGACCGCCCGTTCCGCCGCATCGTCAAGCGCTACGGCGCCGGCCTCACCGTCACCGAGATGATCGCCAGCCAGGCGATGATCCGCGAGACCCGCCAGTCGATCCAGAAGGCGGCCTGGGACCCGATCGAGGAGCCGGTGTCGATGCAGCTCGCCGGCTGCACGCCTCATGAGATGGCGGAGGCGGCCAAGCTCAACGAGGATCGCGGCGCGGCGATCATCGACATCAACATGGGCTGCCCGGTCAAGAAGGTGGTCAACGGCGACGCCGGATCGGCGCTGATGCGCCAGATCCCGCTCGCGAGCGCGATCATC
>DASWSP010000086.1:0-23220 GCA_036402575.1 Allosphingosinicella sp.
TCGGCGGCGATGGCGGCGTTGCTGAGGTAGCAGTAGCCGCCGGAATAATCGGCGCCGCAATGGTGGCCCGGCGGCCGGCACAGCGCGAAAGCGGCGCGCTCGCCGCCGAGCACCGCCTCAAGCGCCGAGAGCGCCGTCTGCGCGGCCCAGTAGGAGGCGGTCCAGGTGCCTTGAGCGATCGGCGTCGAAGTGTCGTAGCTGTAGCGGCCGAGGCGGGCGTCGATGCGCTGGAGGTCGAGCGGTCGGCGGCGGGCGACGGGGAAGGTGTAGGGGATCGCGTCGCCGTCGCGGCCCGCGGCGCGCCAGTCGGCGAAGGCCGACTTGACGAAGTCGAGATACTCGCGCGGATGGACGCGCAGCAGCGGCGCTTCGCCATGGTCGCTCGGCGCCTCGGTCGCCCCGATCGCGGCGAGGATGGAATCGACTCGGCCGGGATGCTCGGCGGCGGGGTGGAGGCCGCCGTTGAAGAATTCGAGCCGGGGTTCGTGAGCGCGCTGGCGCTCGTCCCAGAAGCACCGCATCGTCAGCGCGCCAGGTCGCTCGGAAGCGTCGGTTCGGACATGATCCGCGCCATTGCCGCCCAGCGCGCCTCGGGCGTGGCGCCGGCCCGCTCGACGTGGGCGCGCACCATGTCCTGGCCGAGACCGTAGTTGATGACGTAGGACCGGTATTGGTCGGTGAAGTCGATCGATTGCTCGGCGCGCTCTTTGGAGACGAGCTGGTAGCGCTGCGTCGCCTCCACCGCCTGCCGGCGGTTGATCCGGCCATCGAGATACTCGCGCGCGATCGTGAAGCGCGCTCCCTGGAGATCCGCCATGGCTTCGAGCAGCCGCAGATAACGGGCGGCGTCGCGGGTGCCGAGGCCGGCGAGCGGATACAGCGCCTCGGTCTCGTAGCGCAGCCGCTCCTCGCGGGGGAAGGCGAGTTCGATGCCGTAATTGGCCGATCCTTCGGCGATCAGCGACTGCGGCGAATAGAGCGGGTAGACGCTGAACTCGACCCAGCCGCGCTCCCTGGTCAGCTTCTGCTCGAGGAGCACGTTCAGCACGTGGTGGCCGGGATAGCCTTCGTGACAGCCGAGATCGACCGCTCGGCTGATCCGGATCGGCAGGTCGGTGTTGATCTGGATGAGGCTGGTCGCGTTGCCCTTGTAATGATTGTAGCCGGACCAGCTCTTGCCGGTGACGAACTCCATCGTGAAGCGCTCGCCGGGCGGGAGCGGGATCCGAGCGGTCGTTCGGCGGCGGCATTCCTGGATCGCGGCGTCGAACACCGGCTTCAGCTTCGCGCTCGGGATGGTGAAGCGATCCTGGAAGGCATCGACCCGCTCGGCCAGGGGGCCGCTGCCGGGCAGCAGGCCGGCGATGCGATCGAGCACCGGATCGTAGGCGGTGAGCGGCTTGAGCTCGGGACGCACGCCGAACAGCCCTTCCGCCTCGTCGGCGAAGCTCAGCTTCTCGCCGCGGAGCATGCGCAGCCGCGTCTGCGCCGCCTTGAGCTGGCCGACCAGGAAAGCGCGCCTGCGCTGCTCGATCGGCGACAGCTTGCCGTCGATCGCGCCGATGCGGGCGGCGAGCGCGTCGGCTTCCTCGGTGAGGTCGGCGAGCGAGCGCGGCGCTGCCTTGGCCGCATCCTGCCATTCCGGCGGGCCGTAATAAGCGTCGACATAGCCCTTCTCGCGCTCGCCGATCTCGAGCGTCATCTGAACGTAATCGGCGGCGATCTCGTCGAGGCTGTCATTCTGCACCTCGTCGGCGACGCAGCCCGCGAGCAGGAGCAGGGCCGCCAGCAGCTGAGGCCATTTCATCCGCGCCGTTCCTCCATCGCGGCGTCGTCGGCATCGTGCGGCCCCTCGTGCGACCGCTGCGCGGGCGCGAGGCGGAGCACCGCATAGCCCGCCAGCGCCGACACGAAGGAGCCCATCAGCACGCCGATCTTCGCCTCCTCGACCAGCAGCGGATCGTTGGGGAAGGCGAGCGCGCCGATGAACAGGCTCATCGTGAAGCCGATGCCGCAGAGCAGCGACACGCCGTAGATCTGGAGCCAGCTCGCGCCGGCGGGGCGGGGGGCTATGCCGAATTTCACCGAGAACCACACCGCGCCGAAGATGCCGACCTGCTTGCCGATAAACAAGCCCGCGGCGATGCCGAGGGGGAGCGGGGCGAAAAGCTGGCCGACGCCCATGCCTTCCAGCGAGACGCCGGCATTGGCGAAGCCGAACAGCGGCACGACGAGGAAGGCCACGATCGGCGCGATCCGGTGCTCGAGGCGGTGCAGCGGCGAGTGCGCGCAATCCGGCGCGCCCGGGGTCTTGACGATCGGGATGGCGAGGGCGGCGAGCACGCCCGCGATGGTCGCATGGATGCCCGACAGCAAAACGGCGTACCACAGCGCCGCGGCGGCGATCATGAACAAAGGCAGCGACTTCACGCCGCTCTTCCCCATCGCGTACATCCCCGTCAGGATGGCCGCTCCGACGCCGAGCGCGAGCGTGTCGATCGAGGCGGTGTAGGCGAGCGCGATGATCGCGACCGCGCCCATGTCGTCGACGATCGCGACCGTCGTCAGGAACAGCTTGAGCGAAGCCGGCGCCCGGCGGCCGAGCAAGGCGAGCACGCCGATCGCGAAGGCGATGTCGGTCGCGGCGGGGATCGCCCAGCCGCTCGCCAGCCCCGGCTGGCCCGCCGTCGGCAGCAGGTAGATGGCCGCCGGAACGATCATCCCGCACGCGGCGGCCAGGAACGGCAGCCGCCGCCGGTCCCAAGTCGCGAGCTGGCCGTCGACGAACTCGCGCTTGATCTCGAGCCCGACGAGCAGGAAGAAGGCCGCCATCAGCCCGTCGTTGATCCAAAGGTGCGGCGTCATCGGGCCGAGCTTGGGGGTCAGCTCCGGCCCCACCGGCCGGTGCAGCCAATCGTGATAGGGCTCCGCGAGCGGCCCGTTGGCGACGATCAGCGCGAGCGCCGCGGCCGCCATCAGCAGCATGCCGCCGGCCGCCTCGCTATTCAGGAAGTTGCGTAAAGCGGAACCGCGTCGCGGGTCTTGCCTGGCCATCCTCGCTCCTGACGGGGACGGGCCTAACCGCTGAATCACCCGGTGGGAATCCCCTGCGTCGGATCGGCAGCGTCTTGTCGAACCGGAGCCGATCCGGTTCGCACGCGGCGCTTGCGCCCGTTCCCTCCGAATCGGATGATGTTTTCTCCGAATCGGGGGGGATCGGAATGGACGGCGCTTTGCTGCTCTGCCTCGACTTTGCGATGCGCGAAGCGGCGCTGTTCGCGGCCTGCGGCTTCCTCGTCCTCGGCGCCAGCGATCTCGCCGTCGACCTGATCTGGATCGGGCTGATGCTTCGCCGCCGGCTTTCCTCCCCTCCGGAAACGCTGGCGCCGTCCGCGGACGAACTTGCCGATGCTCCCGGCCCGCTCGCGGTCTTCATTCCCGCCTGGGACGAATCGGCGGTGATCGGGCGCATGCTCAGCAACACGCTCAACAAGTTCAGCCACGGCGACTATCGCCTCTACGTCGGCTGCTACCCCAACGATCCGGCGACCATCGCGGCGGTGCGATCGGTGTGCGATCCCCGCGTCAGGCTCGTGATCGGCCAGGCGCCGGGAGGCACCACCAAGGCCGACTGCCTCAACCGCCTCTGGGCCGCGATGCTCGGCGACGAAGCCGCGCAAGGGCGGCGGGTCAAGGCGGTGGTGCTGCACGATGCGGAAGATGTCGTCCATCCGGCCGAGCTGCGCGTGTTCGACCGGCTGATCGAGCGCTTCGACCTGGTGCAGCTGCCGGTGCTGCCGATCATCGACCGGACGACGACGCAGACCTCCAACTGCTATGCCGACGAGTTCGCGGAATCGCACGGCAAGGAGCTGGTCGTGCGCCAGGCGCTCGGCGCGAGCGTCCCGTCCGCGGGGGTGGGGTGCGCATTCTCCCGGGAGGCGCTGCAGCGGGTGGCGGACGCCAATGGCGGCCTTCCGTTCGATGCCGACAGCCTGACCGAGGATTACGAGCTGGGCCTGAAGCTGCACGCGGCGGGCGGGCGCTCCGCCTTCGTCCGGCTGCCCAGCGGCCGCGGGGTCGTGGCGACCAGGGAATATTTCCCCGGAACGGTCGAAGCGGCGGTCGCTCAGAAATCGCGCTGGATGACGGGCATCGCTTTGTCCGGCTGGGACCGACTCGGCTGGTCCGGGAGCCTGGCGGAACGCTGGATGCGGCTGCGGGATCGGCAATCGGTGCTCGCGGCGATCCTGCTGGTGTCGGGCTATGCCGCCTTCCTGTTGTGGCTGCTGCTCAAGCTCGCCGAGCTTGCGTTCGGCGTCGCGCCCGCGCCGATGTCACCGACCCTCGGCGCGCTGATGCTCGCCAATTCGTTCCTCCTGGTCTGGCGGCTGGCGATGCGGTGCGGCTTCGTCGCGCATTCCTACGGCTGGCGCGAGGGGCTGAAATCAATTCCGCGGGTCGTGATCGGCAACCTGATCGCCATCCTGGCCGCTCGCGAGGCCGTGCTGCGTTACCTGCTGCATCGCCGCAGCGGCATCGCGCGGTGGGACAAGACCGCGCATGCCTTCCCCGCGGAGGTGCCTGCGGAATGAACGGCGCGCCGCCGCTGCGCTTTCTCGGCGTCGTGGTGGGCGGCTGGGCTTGTGTCCGTGTCGCGGTCCTCGCACCGGAATGGGTGACGGAAGAGGTCCGGGCGAACGAGGCGCCGCCGCCTGGAGCCCCCGCTTTGCCGGCAGCCACGTCGATAGCGGCGTCTGTGGCCGCGGCGATCGCCCCACCCGCCGTCGCGGCGACGTTCGAGCCGGAGCCGCGCCATCATCGCCCGGTGCGCTTCGCGCTCGATTTCTCGCAAGGCCGGATCGCCCTTGTCCAGGCGCCCGCGCTAGTCGGGGGATCCGCCGATCCTCCCGCGGCGAGTCGGGGGGCGATCGGCGATGTTCCGGAGCTCGCCCCCATCCAGCCGGTCGCCTCTGTGCTGGCATCGGGGTCGGGCCGGCTCAGCTTTTCGGGGTGGGCGATGGTGCGGGAAGGCGAGGGATCCCAGCTTGCCGCGGGCGGAACGCTGGGCGGCAGCCAGGTCGGCGCACGCCTCACCTATCGGCTCACCCCGTCGCTGGCGCTGAGCGGGCGAGTCTCCTCGCCGCTCGAGGGCGACGGCGCCGAGGTCGCGGTCGGTGTCGAATGGCAGCCTTCCGCCGCGGTTCCGGTGAAGCTTCTCGCGGAGCGGCGGCAGGCGATCGGCGACGACGGGCGGTCCGACTTCGCGCTGCTCGCGCATGGCGGCGTCAGCGGCGTCCCGGTGGCGGGACCGGTGGTGGCGGAGGCTTACGCGCAGGCGGGCGTGATCGGCGTCCGGGACCGCGACCTGTTCGCCGACGGCGCGGTCAAGCTGGGCGTTCCGGTCGGCGGCGGCGTCAGCGCGGGCGCGGGCGCGTGGGGCGCGGCCCAGCCGGGCGCGGCGCGGCTGGACGTCGGGCCGCAGGTGACGCTGACCCTGCCCGGCGGGCCGGCGGTCGTGAAGGTGGCGGCCGAATGGCGGGTCCGCGTCGCCGGCGATGCCGGGCCCGGCTCCGGCCCCGCACTGACGCTCTCCACAGGTTTTTGAGGCCTTCGCAAGGCCGTGCTTCCGTGGCCCCTGCTAAGCTTGTAGGTTTCGCGCCCGTGGACATCTATCTTCCCGTCGCCGGCTTGTCCGTCAATGCGCTGGTGATCATCGCCCTGGGCGGCGTGGTGGGCCTGCTGACCGGCATGGTCGGCGTCGGCGGCGGCTTCCTCACCACCCCGATCCTGATCTTCTACGGCATCCCGCCGCCCGTCGCGGTGGCGTCGGCGGCGACCCAGATCACCGGGGCAAGCGTCTCCGGCGTGATGGTGCACCGCCGCCGCAAGGGCGTCGACTACCGGATGGGCGCGGTGCTGGTCGCCGGCGGCACCCTGGGCGCGCTGGCCGGGGGCGGTCTCTTCCGGCTGCTCCAGGACAGCGGCCAGATCGATACCGTGATCGCCTTGCTCTACGTGATCCTGCTCGGCTGGATCGGCATCCTGATGGCCAAGGAAGCCGCCGTCGAGCTGGGGCTCATCAAGCCGAGCGCCAAGGCCCAGGCGAGGCGGCAGCGGCGGCATAACCCGATGATCGCGGCGCTGCCGATGCGCTGGCGCTTCTACCAGTCGGGCCTCTACATCTCGCCGCTGGCGCCGCTCGCGCTCGGCTTCGTGTCGGGGCTGCTGACCGTGCTGCTGGGGGTCGGCGGCGGCTTCGTCGTGGTGCCCGCGATGATCTACCTGCTCGGCATGTCGACCGCGGTCGTGGTCGGGACGTCGCTGATGATGATCCTGTTCGTCACCGCAGCGACGACTCTCATCCATGCCACCACCACCCGCTCGGTCGACGTCGTGCTCGCCTTCCTGCTGCTGCTGGGCAGCGTGATCGGCGCGCAATATGGCGCCCGCTTCGCGCAGAAGGCGAAGCCCGAGCTGCTGCGCATGTTCCTGGCTATCATCGTGCTCGGAATCGCCGTCCGGATCGCGCTCGGCCTCGGCTGGCGGCCGCCCGAAATCTACACCGTCGAGACGCTGTGAGGCGGCTTCGCGCCCTCGTCCTGCTGCTGCTCGCGCCGCTGTCGCTCGGCGCCGCCAAGCCGCAGCTGGTGCCGGACGTGTCGCAGCGCCAGATCGAGATCCGCTACAGCTTCACCGGCGCCGAGCTGCTCCTGTTCGGCGCGATCCTCTATCCCGGCGGGCGGGTGCCGGCCGATCCGCCCGACGTCGCGATCGTGCTCAAGGGCCCGGTCGAGCCGATCATCATCCGCGAGAAGCAGAAGGTCGCCGGCATCTGGATGAACGTCGAGAGCGAGCGTTTCCGATCGGCGCCCTCCTTCTACGCGGTCGCCTCCTCGCGGCCGCTGTCGGAGCTGGTCGACGATCGGATCGCGGCCATCTACGAGCTCGGCCTCGACTATCTGCAGCTCTCGCCGGGCGCGGGGGCGACTCCGCAGGAGCAGCAGCGCTTCGAGGCCGGGCTGATCGACCTGAAGCGGCGGCGCCGGCTCTATTTCGAGGACCCCGACGGGGTCGAGGTGATCGGCGGCGTGCTCTACCGCGCCCGCCTCAACATCCCCGCTCTGGTGCCCGTCGGCGAATATACCGCCGAGACCTTCCTGATCGAGGACGGCCAGGTGATCGCCGCCGGGGTGCGGGAAATCCGGATCGAAAAGCTCGGCTTCGAGCGCTTCGTCGCGATGGCGGCGGAGCGCTGGTCGTTCACCTACGGGCTGTTCGCGGTGTGCGTCTCGCTGTTCCTCGGCTGGGGCGCGAGCGTGATCTTCCGGAGGGCGTAAGCCACCCACCGCAAACAGGTTCTTTACCCTTTTCCGCTAGGCGTGTGCGACTGTTCAACAGGAAAGCCGCGCACAGCCATGACCGACATGAACCTGCACAACAGCTTCGATCGTGAGGATCAGCCTGCGCGGGAGGCCGCCCCGGCGGTCGTGCCGGTGCCGGGCATCGTCCGGCACGAGCCGATCGGCAGCGTGATCGAGATCTCGGGCGGCGGCGCGCGCGTCAAGATCGACGGGAAGCGGCTTCGCGAGATCGCCGCCGATCCGGATCCGAGCGTGGCGATGTCCGGCCAGGTCGGCAGCCAGGTGAAGCTGGAATCGGGCAAGAAGTGGCTGCTCGCCAACGTCCGCAACCTGCGCCTCTCCGACAGCGGCGATTTCGTCCACGCCGATATCGACTTCCTCGGCGAGGGCGACGAGTGCGACAAGACCGGCAAGCTGATCAACTTCAAGCGCGGCATCACCAGCTATCCTATCCCGACCGACCGGGTGTTCCCGGTCACCGGCGACGACCTCAAGCAGGTGTTCTCCGCCGACGAGCGCCCCCATATCGAGATCGGCACCGTCTACCCGACCAAGGACGTACGCGGCGCGCTCTATATCGACGCGATGCTCGGCAAGCACTTCGCCCTGCTCGGATCGACCGGCACCGGCAAATCGACCTCGGCCGCTTTGATCATGCACCGGATCTGCGACATGGCTCCCGAGGGCCATATCGTCATGATCGATCCGCACGGCGAATATTCGGCCGCGTTCAAGGGCTATGGCGAGCTGTTCAACGTCGACAACCTCGCCATGCCCTACTGGCTGATGAACTTCGAGGAGCATTGCGAGGTGCTGCTGACCTCGAGCGGCGCCGACCGCCAGCAGGACGCCGACATCCTCGCCAAATGCCTGCTGCTCGCGCGTTCCAAGAACCGCGTCGCCGAAGGCATCACCAAGCTGACGGTGGATTCGCCGATCCCGTACACGCTGACCGATCTCACCAACGCGATCAGCAACGACATGGGGCTGCTCAACAAGGCCACCGACACCGCGCCCTACATGCGTCTCAAGACCAAGATCGACGAGCTAAAGGCGGATCCGCGCTACAGCTTCATGTTCTCCGGCATGCTCGTCGCCGACACCATGAACGCCTTCATCAGCAAGATCTTCCGACTGCCCGCCAAGGGCAAGCCGATTTCGATCGTCGACGTGTCGGGCGTTCCCTCGGACATCACCTCGGTGGTGGTCGCGGTGCTGTCGCGCCTCGTGTTCGACTATGCCATCTGGTCGCGTAACGAACTCCAGCGGCCGGTGCTGCTGGTCTGCGAGGAGGCGCACCGCTACGTGCCCGCCGACAAGACCGGCAATGGCCAGGCCGTCCGCAAGATCCTCGAGCGGATCGCCAAGGAAGGCCGTAAGTACGGCGTCTCCCTCGGCCTCATCACTCAGCGTCCGTCGGACCTTGCCGAAGGCGTGCTCTCGCAGTGCGGCACGATCATCGCGATGCGCCTCAACAACGAGCGCGACCAGCAGTTCGTGAAGGCGGCGATGCCGGAAGGCGCGCGCGGCTTCCTCGACGTCATCCCGGCGCTCCGCAACCGCGAGTGCATCGTCTGCGGCGAGGGCGTGTCGATCCCGATCCGAGTCGCCTTCGACGATCTGGAGCGCGACCGTCGCCCGGCCTCGTCCGACCCGCTCTTCTCGGAGCTGTGGAAGCAGACCGGCGATGAAGAGGCGATGGTCGCGCGCATCGTCAAGCGCTGGCGCTCGCAGGGGCGGTAGAAAGTCGGCTTCCCAATCATCCCGGCCAGGGCCGGGATCTACGCGACCAATCAGAGCGCCGGAGCGGCCTTGTTCGCCGCCTCGGCGCTCTTCACCTCGCGTCCGGCGGCGCCGGCGGGAAGGGAGAGCAGGCCGCGCAGCTTGTTCCTGAACGCGGTGAGCTCGTTGCCGCCGAGCTGGGCGCGCATCGTGAACTTCACCGACGCCGGGTTCACCGGCACCCCGTTCCTGTAGAGCTCGTAATGGAGGTGCGGACCGGTCGACAGGCCGGTCGAGCCGACATAGCCGATCAGCTGCCCCTGCTTCACCGGGCTGCCGGGCTGGGCGACGATGCGGCTCATGTGGCTGTAGCTGGTGGTGAGGCCGCCGGGGTGGCTGATCCGGACCTGCTTGCCATAGCCTCCCGCCCAACCGGCGCGCGTCACCCGGCCGTCGGTGGCGGCGAGGATCGGAGTGCCGTAGCCGGCGCGGAAATCCATTCCCTTGTGCATGCGCGAATAGCCCAGGATCGGGTGGCGGCGCATGCCGAAATTGGAGGAGACGCTGCCCGGCACCGGCCGCTGCAGCATGCCGCTCGACTTGCCGACGCCGGAGGCTTCGAACCATTGCAGCCTGCCGCCCTGCTCCCACTGCATCAGCTGCAGGTCCCGGGAGCGCGAGCGGTCGAGGCCGGCGTAGAGCAGCTTGCCGCTCTCGGTCTCGCCGGTGGCGGCGCGGCGATGCTCGAGGATGATGTCGAAGCGGTCGTCGGATCCGACGTCGTCGATGCTGACCTGGCCGGCGAGCGCCCGGATATAGGCGGCGACGGCCTTGGCCGGGGCCCCGGCGGCGCGCGCCGAATGATAGAGGCTGGCGCCGACGCGGCCCTGGATGCGCAGCGGCGTCTCGTCGACCGAGATCGGGATGCGGTTCAGGACCAGCGCTCCGTCCACCCGCTCGACCGCGAGCTTGAGGTCGAAACGGGCGCGGAAGGCGAGCTTGTCGAGCGGGCGCGCGACGCGCTTGTTGGGGCGGCGGCCGAGGGTCACGTCCATGACGGTGCCCGGCTTGATCTGGCCGACGGCGACGGCGCCGGCCACCAAAGTCTCGATCTTGACCGCTTCGGCCTGGCCCACGCCGGCGCGTTCCAGCACGCGCGCGAAGCCGTCGCCGCGGCCGAGCGTGGCGAGCAGGTCGATGCTTGGGCGCTCGGGCGTGTCGGCGAGCGGCTCGACGGCGTCGGTCGCGGCCATTCGGCGGCCGGTGTCGCCGCCATAGGCAAGCGGCGAGATCGCGAGCGCCCGGGATTCCTCCCACTGCGCGTCCGCCAGCGGCGGCGGCGAGGCGCCGGCGATCGGCGCGGAGGCGGGCGCGAACGAATAAGCGGCGTAGCAGAGCGCGGCGCAGGTCGCGAAGCCGCGCAGCCATTCCCGGGAGCCGATCCGCTGGCCGAGATCGGTGACGAGGTCGAGCTCACGCATGCGGGTGCGGACGTGGCCGACGCGGTCGCCGAAGCTGGGCAGGGCGGGCGGGCGGAGCAGGGCGTGCTCGAGGCTGAGGGCAGCCGTTCCGCCGCCCGCACCGGAGCCAAGGTCGTTGAACTGATACAAGCGGTCGCCCCCCGCAGCCCCTGAAAACCCCCGCTTTCGCGTACGGTCTCAGGACTGTGGGTAAAGAGGGTTAAAGTAAAGTAAAGCGATTCCACCAAGCCGGTTCAATGCGACGAGACGCGGGCAGCGTTCGGTGAATTGAGTCCGGACGATGGAACCGACGTTGATTGTTGCGCTTGGCCGCGGCCGTGCCAATCTACCGAATATGAGTCAGTTCGCCCGTGCGCCGCTGACGGCCATCTTGGGGCCGACCAACACCGGCAAGACCTTCCTCGCGGTCGAGCGGATGTGCGGCCATTCCTCGGGGATGATCGGCTTCCCGCTGCGGCTGCTGGCGCGCGAGGTCTACGATCGGGTGGTGAAGCTGAAGGGTGAGCGGCAGGTCGCGCTGATCACCGGCGAGGAGAAGATCCTGCCGAAAGACGCGCGCTGGTTCCTGTGCACCGCGGAATCGATGCCGATGGAACGCGACCTCGCCTTCGTCGCGCTGGACGAGGCGCAGCTCGGCGCCGACCATGAGCGCGGCCACGTCTTCACCGATCGCATGCTGCACGCGCGCGGCCGCGAGGAGACGATGATCCTCGGCTCCGAAAGCCTCGCGCCGATGGTCCGGGCGCTGCTGCCCAAGGCCGAGATCATCGGCCGCCCGCGCTTCTCGACTTTGAGCTACGCCGGCCCGGTCAAGCTGTCGCGGCTGCCGCCGCGATCGGCGATCGTCGCCTTCTCGGCCGAGCAGGTCTACGCGGTCGCCGAGATGCTGCGCCGGATGCGCGGCGGCGCGGCGGTGGTGATGGGCGCGCTTTCCCCCCGCACCCGCAACGCCCAGGTCGCCATGTACCAGGCGGGCGAGGTCGACTACCTCGTCGCGACGGACGCGATCGGCATGGGCCTCAACATGGATGTCACCCATGTCGCCTTTGCCGGCCTCGGCAAGTTCGACGGGCACCGGCGGCGGCGGCTGACTCCGGCCGAGATGGCGCAGATCGCCGGCCGCGCCGGCCGGCACCAGCGCGACGGCACGTTCGGCGCGCTGACCCTGGAGGGGGAGCTCTCGGCCGAGTTCCGGCCCGAGGAGATCGAGGCGATCGAGGAGCACCGCTTCGCCCCGCTCGACCATCTCTACTGGCGCGAGGGCGATCCCGATTTCCGGAGCGTCGAGGCGCTGATCCGATCGCTCGAGCGGCGGCCGGACAGGCCGGGGCTGCGCGCGGCGCCCGAGGCGCTCGACCTGGCCGTGCTGAAGCGCCTTGCGCTCGATCCGGAGGTGCTCGGGCGCGCCGAAGGCTATGAGCGCGTCCGGCGGCTGTGGGCGGCGTGCGGCCTGCCCGATTTCCGCAAGACCGGCGCCGAGCACCACGCCCGGCTGGTGGCGCGGATCTTCGCCCACCTGACCGAGGGCGAGGGCCGAATCCCGCAAGGCTGGTATGCCGAGCAGGTGGCCCGGCTCGACAACGTCCAGGGCGACATCGACACGCTCGCCGACCGGATCGCCGGGGTCAGGACCTGGGCCTATATCGCCCACCGCGCCGACTGGCTCGCCAGCCCCGGGGAGATGGCGGAGCGGACCCGCACGGTCGAGGAGAAATTGTCTGACGCGCTCCACGAGCGGCTGACCCAGCGCTTCGTCGATCGGCGCACCTCGGTGCTGATGCGCGACGTGCGCGGCAAGGGCGCGGCCGAGTTCCCGGTGATTGTCGACGAGCAGGGCGAGGTGTCGGTCGGCACCTATCCGATCGGCCGCCTGCACGGCTTCCATTTCGAGGTCGATCCGTCGGCCAAGCACGCCGACCGCAAGATGCTGCTCGCGACGGCCGAGCGGCGGCTGGGCGGCGAGTTCGAGAAGCGGGCTTCGGCGCTGGTCGCCGACGCCGACGCCAATTTCACGCTCCGCACCGAGGCGGGGCAGGCGGTCGCCGTCCTTTGGCGCGGCCACGAGGTGGCCCGGCTCGGCCCGGGCAAGAACCTGCTCAGCCCGCGCGTCCATCTCGACCGGCGGCTCGACCGGCTGTCGGAGCGCGGCCGCGACGCGGTGGTCGAGCGGCTCAAGCTGTGGGTTCGGCACGGCGTCGAGCGTGCGCTCGGCTCGCTTCGCGCCGCCGGCGCGGCCGCCCAGGATGCGGCGGCGCCGCCGGCGGTGCGCTCGATCCTGGCGATGCTGGTCGACGAAGGCGGGATCATCGATCGCGAAGCCGTCGCCAAGGCGCTTGCCGGGCTCGACCGCGAGCAGCGGCGGAGCATCTCGAGGCTGCGGGTGCGGATCGGCGCGCTCGACCTGTTCATGCCCGACATATTGAAGCCGGAGGCGATGCGCTGGCGGACCGCGCTTCGCGCCGCCGCGGCCGGCGGGGCGATGCCGACGCTGCCGCCGCAGTCGAGCGTGGTGCTTCCGACGCCGCCCGACGAGGCGCGGGCGCTGCTCGCCCGGCTCGGCTTCCGAGCGCTCGGGCCGCAGATGCTTCGGGTCGACCTGGTCGAGCGGCTCGCCCGCCACGCGCACGAGGCGCGCACCGGCAAGCAGCCGTCGGTCGTCGACGAGACGCTGGTCACCTCGCTCGGGCTCCAGCCGCAGGCGATCGCTCGGCTGCTGAAGGACATCGGCTTCCGCCCGTCGAACAGCGGGGCGGGCTGGATCTGGCGCGGCAGGGGCCGGCGGCGCGAGGAGGCGCCTACCGATCCGGGCCATGCCTTCGCGGCGCTGGCGGCGCTTCGGCGTGGCTGACAGCCTGAGGCTCGACAAGTTCCTGTGGTTCGCGCGGATCGTGAAGACGCGCGCGCTCGCCCAGCAGCTCGCCGAGGGCGGCCGGCTTCGGCTCTCCGGCAGGATCATCGAGCGTGCGCACGCGCCGGTGCGGGTCGGCGACGTGCTGAGCTTCGCGGTCCACGGCAAGGTGCGGGTGCTTCGGATCGAGACCATCCCCGCCCGCCGCGGCTCGCCCGCCGAGGCGCGGCTGCTCTATTCCGAATTGACGAGCGAAGCAGGCGGCGACTAGGGGTTTTGCGCCCAGGAGAAGCCAATGACCTACGTCGTCACCGAAGCCTGCATCAAGTGCAAGTACATGGACTGCGTCGAGGTCTGCCCCGTCGACTGCTTCTACGAGGGCGACAACATGCTGGTGATCAACCCCAGCGAGTGCATCGATTGCGGCGTTTGCGAGCCGGAATGCCCGGCCGAGGCGATCCTGCCCGATACCGAGGCGGGGCTGGAGAAGTGGCTCGAGATCAACGCCACCTATTCCTCCGAATGGCCGAACATCACCCGCAAGCGGGAATCCCCGGACGACGCCGACGAGCATAAGGGCGAAGAGGGCAAGTTCGAGAAATACTTCTCGCCCGATCCGGGTCAGGGGGACTAGGCTTCGTCAACCGAGGAGTGGGCGATGGCATATGAAGATCGGGTTTCGAGCTGGGCGCCGCGGGCGCTGAGCGTCCTTCGGATCGTTTCCGGGCTCGCCTTCCTGGCCCACGGCACACAGAAATTCCTGAGCTTCCCCGCCGGCGAGCGGGCAGGGTCCGGCCTGGGGCTCGGCGGTCTGGGCGCCTATGCCGGCCTCATCGAGCTGGTCACCGGCACGCTGCTCGTGGTCGGACTGTTTACCCGCCCGGCCGCCTTCCTGGCCTCCGGGACGATGGCCGTGGCCTATTGGTACGCCCATGCGCCGCAGGATTTCTTTCCGGTCAACAATGGCGGCGACGCCGCGATCCTCTACTGCTTCGTCTTCCTCTACCTCTTTTTCGCCGGCCCGGGGCCGTGGAGCATCGACTCGGCGCGGCGGCGTCCGTCAACCGTCTAGCGGCGGATTCTGCGATTTTTCGGACGGGGAACCGCCCTTCGGGGTGGCAATCCGGGCTGATCTCTGCTATATATTCGTGATCGAAGCGGCTGCTGGCGCATCCGCATTTTGGTGATCTGAAAGAATCGCCGCGAAATCAGGTGACTGCCTGCGTCTCATTCGGGGGTGGATGCGGATTGGCACGGTTTGCGGCTGTCTCCACGGGAAGGTCTGTTAAATGGCAGCGAAGGCGTTGAACTTCGACGTTGGCGATTACGTAGTTTACCCCAAGCACGGCGTCGGCCGGGTGATCGAGCTGCAGAGCACCGACATCGCCGGCATGCAGCTGGAACTCTATGTCCTGCGCTTCGAAAAGGAGCGGATGACGCTCCGCGTCCCGACCAACAAGGCCGAGAGCGTCGGCATGCGCAAGCTTTCCTCCGACAAGACGATGCAGGAAGCGCTGGCGACCCTGAAGGGCAAGCCCAAGGTGAAGCGCACCATGTGGTCGCGCCGCGCCCAGGAATATGAGGCGAAGATCAATTCGGGCGACCTGGTGTCGATCGCCGAGGTCACGCGCGACCTGTTCCGCGCCGACGACCAGCCCGAGCAGAGCTATTCCGAGCGGCAGATCTTCGAGGCCGCATCGAGCCGCCTCGCCCGCGAGCTGGCCGCGATGGAGCAGGTCGACGAGCCTGCCGCGCTCGTGAAGATCCTGGACATCCTCAACAAGGCTGCCGCGATCTACAACAAGGACAAAGTGCTGGAGAAGTGATCGGCCAGGGGCTGCGCCGCAGCCCCGGTTGGAGCGGGCCCGCCGGGCCTCCTCCTCGAGCGACCCACATTTGAAAGGCGGTCCGGAAACGGGCCGCCTTTTGTTGTTGCGGCGGCCGTCCCGTCTCTGTATTATTATAATAATACACCGGGAGACTCGCCGTGCTCGTCCGCGGCCCCGCGCGCTGCTCGGTCTCGAAGAGGGGCTCGGGCGAGGTGCGCTGCGAGGCCTGATCCACCAAGCGTTAACCATTCAAGGCCATGGTCCGGTTATGAAGAGGATCATGCCCGCCGCGCTCGCCGCGCTCGCCGCCGCCGCTCCCGCCTGGGCTGCCGAGCGCCGCTTCACCGTCACCGATTTCGACCGGATCAAGGTCGAGGGGCCGTTCCAGGTGACGCTCTCGACCGGGCGGCCGAGCGCGGCCGTCGCGACGGGAAGCGCCCAGTCGCTCGACCAGGTCCGGATCGAGGTGCAGAACCGCACCTTGCGCGTCAGGCCGAACCGCAACGCCTGGGGCGGCTATCCGGGCGAGGGCGCGGGTCCGCTCAGCATCGCGGTCGCCACCCACATCCTGCGCGGCGCCACCGTGACGGGTTCGGGGAGCGTTGAGATCGACAAGGCCAAGGCGATGCGCTTCGACGCGAGCCTCTCCGGCAACGGCCGGATCGCGGTCGCGAACGTCGAGGCGGACACGCTGACGCTCGGCCTGATCGGATCGGGCACGCTCGAGATGGGCGGCAGGGTCAAGGATCTGCGGGCCAGCATCAACGGCGGCGGAGACCTGGCGGCCAAAGGCCTCATCGCCGACGACGCGGTGATCGGCGCCGACACGGCGGGGGAGGTCGCGGTCGGCGTGCGCCGAACCGCCAAGGTCATCGCCACCGGCGCGGGCGACGTGGAGATCATCGGCTCTCCCGCCTGCCTCGTTGAAGCGATGGGCTCGGGCCGGGTCCGCTGCGGCGATTAGCCGCCGCTTCCGGACAGTCTCAGATCAGCGCCAGCGCCGACAGCCTGATGACCAGGTCCGGCGGCAGCGCGGACAATCCCGCATCGTCTCCGTCGAAATCCTGGGGGGCGTCGACCGCCGCCAGATAGCGCCAGCCCTGGTGGGCGCGCTTGGGGCGGCCGCGGACCGGGACCAGGATCGGATCGAGCCGGATGATCGTGCGCCGATCCTCGCCCTCGTCAAAGCCGATTATGGTGTTGCGGGCGGTGATCCGGTGCTTGACGATCCAGTAGATCGAACCGCCGACCAGCTCCTCGGCGCGCTTGGGCCGGAAGCGGGTGGTGATCGCCACCACGCCCGCGCTGACCCGCGATTCCTGCCGCTTGCGCAGCGCTTCGAAGCTCGCGCAGCCGACCGCGACCTTGCTGATGTTGAGCGGTCCCATGGCTTGGCATTGCCGCATTAGGGGCGCCCGATCAACGGCTTAGCCGGCGAGGCCGGACGCCACGGCGAGGCCGAGGAAGGCGAAGAAGCCCATCGAATCGGTGATCATGGTCACGAACACCGACGAGGCCACGGCAGGGTCCTGGTCGAGCCGCTCGAGCACGATCGGCACCAGCACCCCCGCCAGCCCCGCGACCGCGATGTTGATGAGCATGGCCGCCGCGATCACCGCTCCCAATTGCGGGTTGGAGAAGACCAGGCCGGCGCCGACGCCGATCAGGATGGCGATGGTCAAGCCGTTGAGAAGGGCCAGCCTTACCTCGCGCCAGATCGTTCGCCAGCTGTTGGAGCGGGTGAGCTGGTTCATCGCCAGCGCCCGCACCGCCACCGCCATGGTCTGCGTGCCCGCGTTGCCCCCGATCGAGGCGACGATCGGCATCAGCACCGCCAGCGCCACCATCTGCTCGATCGCGGCGCCGAACAGCGCGATGATCGACGAGGCGACCAGAGCGGTGAAAAGGTTGGCCACCAGCCAGCGCACGCGCGCCCGATAGCTGTCGCGGATCGGTTGGTTGATGTCGCCTTCGTCGCCGGCGCCGGACAGGAGGAGGACGTCCTCGCTCGCTTCCTCCTGGATGATGTGGACGATGTCGTCGACCGTTATCATGCCGACCAGGCGGCCCGACTGGTCCACGACCGCGGCGGAGATCAGCGCGTATTTCTGGAAGCGAAGCGCCACCTCCTCCTGGTCCATGTCGACCGGGATCAGGGTCTGCTCGCGCTGCATCAGGTCGGCTATGCGGAAGCTGCGCGGCGTGCGCAGGATCCAGCTCAGCATCACGGTGCCGACCGGATGGTGCTGCGGATCGACCACGTAGATTTCCCAGAAGTCCGTGGTGAGGTCCTCGCCGGAGCGCAGGTAGTCGATCACATGGCCGACCGTCCAATGCTCGGGCACCGCGATGAGGTCGCGCTGCATCAGCCGGCCCGCCGACTCCTCGGGATAGCTCAGCGCCTCCTCGATTGCGGCGCGGTCGTCCGGCTCCAGCGCCCGCAGCACGGCGCGCTGGTCGTCCTCCTCCATGTCTTCGATGATCGCGACCGCGTCGTCGGTCTCCATCTCGCCGGCGATCTCGGCGACCTGGTACGGCTCGAGCGCGTCGATCAGCTCCTCGCGCACCCAGTCGTTCATCTCCGACAGCACGTCGCCGTCGAGTATGTCGGCCAGCGCGGCGGCGAGCGCCCGGCGCTCGTCGCGGTCGACGAGCTCGAACAGGTCGGCGATGTCGGCTGCGTGGAGCGGCTCGACCAGCCCGCGCGCGCCGTCGGTGTCGCCGGCCTCGACGCGGTCGAGCACCTGCCGGACGAATTCGGGCTTCAGCCGGTCGTCCTCGTCGAGCCGGTCCTCGGCGGTGGGCAGGGCGCCGTCGGGGGTTTCGAGATCGCTATCGCTCATCGATCCTCTCCCGAAAACAGCCTGCGCCAGAACGGCTTCCTAGGCGCGGGCGCTTTCGCTGTCGACACGTCTGAAGAGGGGTGGCGCCGCCGCGCGTCCCGCCGTAAGCCGCGCCCAAACGCAACCAGGAGAAGCCGCCATGGCCGAAGAACTCAACACCCTCGTGCTCAACCTCGACAGCGGCGGCGATGTCGTCATCAAGCTTCGTCCCGATCTCGCGCCCGGCCACGTCGAGCGCATCAAGGAGCTGGCGAGCGAGGGCTTCTACGACGGAGTCGTCTTCCACCGCGTGATCGACGGCTTCATGGCGCAGGGCGGCGATCCCACCGGCACCGGCATGGGCGGCTCCAAGAAGCCCGACCTCAAGGCCGAGTTCAGCCGCGAGCCTCACGTGCGCGGAGTCGCCTCGATGGCGCGCTCGCAGAACCCGAACAGCGCGAACAGCCAGTTCTTCATCTGCCTCGCCGACGCCCGCTTCCTCGACAACCAGTATACGGTGTGGGGCGAGGTGGTCTCCGGGATGGAGCATGTCGACGCGCTGCCCAAGGGCGAACCGCCGCGCACTCCGGGCAAGATCGTCAAGGCGAGCCTGCGCTCCTGACCCGACTGGTCACGCTCGTCACCGGCGCCTCGGCGGGCCTTGGTGCGGAATTCGCCCGCCAATGCGCCCGGCGCGGCGAGGAGGTGGTGCTGGTCGCCAGGCGGCGCGAGCGGCTGGAGGCGCTCGCGGCCGAGCTTGGCGGCGGCGCCCACGTCATCGCCGCCGATCTGTCGGAGCCCGGTGCGCCGACCCGGGTGGTGGCCGAGCTGGTCGCCCAGGGCCTTAGCGTCGACCGGCTGATCAACAATGCCGGCTTCGGCCTCGCCGGCAAGTTCGCTTATCTCCCGCTGCCTCGGCAGCGGGAGATGATCGACCTCAACGTTCGGGCGCTCACGGACCTCAGCTACCTCGTCCTGCCTGAGATGCTGGAGCGCCGGCGCGGCGGCATCCTCAACGTCGCCTCGACCGGCGCTTTCCAGCCGGGGCCGGGGATCGCCGTCTACTTCGCGACCAAGGCGTACGTTCTCTCCTTCACGGAGGCGCTGCACCAGGAACTCAAGGGCAGCGGTATCCGCGTGTCGGCGCTGTGTCCCGGCCCCACCGCGACCGAGTTCGGCGAAGTGGCAGGCGTCACCAATTCCAGCTTCGCCCGCTTCTCCGCGAGCGCTCCCGCCGTGGTGGCGGCCGGGCTGAAGGGGCTCGACCGAAACCGCGCGATCGTCATTCCGGGCCTGCAGAACAAGGCGACCGCGCAATCCAGCCGCCTGCTGCCGCGGGCGCTGATGCGCCGGATCGTCGCGGCGGTGAAGCTGTCCAGTCGATCGGCGCCGGAGGATTGGCGCTAGGCCGCCTGCTTCTCCAGCAGATCGCCGAACAGCCAGTCGTGGAAGAGGCGAACGGGCCGCCGCGACAGCGCCGAGCGGCGGCAGGCGAACCAGTAGCTGTAGGGGCTCTCGACCTTCTCGTCGAAGAGCTGGATGAGGCGCTCGTCGTGCGACTCGTTGAGGTGGCTTTCGAGCATGAAGGCGACTCCGAGCCCCTGGGCGGCGGCGTCGAGGATGAGCTGGCCCGAATCGAAATGGTCGATCGCGGCGGGCTGGAGGCCGGGCATCCCGATCGCCTCGCGCCAGTAATCGAAGGTGTCGGGCAGGTCGCGGTGGACGAAGATGGTGGCGCCGCTGAGCTGCGAGGGATGGGTCAGCGCGCGCGGCCCATCGGCAAGCTCGCGCGACCCGATCGCGATCACGCAATTGGTGTCGATGCGCCGCGAATAAAGGTGCGGGTCGACCTCGGTGGTGATCGCGATCGCAGCATCCAGCCCGTCGTCGAGGCGGGCAAGGCCGTGCGCGGCGGTGTCGATGTCGATGTGGAGGTCGGGATGGAGCGCGCGCAGCTCGGCAAGGCGCGGCATCAGCCGCTGCGACGCGAACAGCGGCAACACGGCGAGGCGCAGGCGCATCAGCTCGCCGTCGCCGGTCGCCCGCTCGACCGCCAGCGTGAGCGCGTCGATCGACGGCGCGATCTCGGAGAGCAGCCGCTCACCCGCCTGATTGAGGTGAACGGCCTGGTGGCGCCGCTCGAACAAGGGATAGCCGATGTGGCGCTCGAGCGCCTGGATGCGGCGGCTGAGGGCGGGCGATGAAAGCGCGAGCGCTTCGGCGGCGGCTTTGACCGAACCGAGCCGGGCGACCTGGACGAAGGCCTCGATCGCCGTGAGGGGGGGTAGCCTGCGCATCTCGTCCTTCGCTACGGCACCAGGAGATTGTGCATTGCAACCACAAGGCTGTACAGCCAAAACTGAGCTTGTCGGCCATTCTCACGAGTGCAACCTTTGCATTTCTACCATATCTCTTCGCAATTGCACAATGGACGTCGGAATTAGATAAGGACCGTGCCTTTCAGGCATCCTCTCCTAAAACTTCCAGGCCGGTCCCTTGGGACCGGCCTTTTTTTGCCCCGGGGCCGGGAGCGAACGGTCCGGCTCGCCGGATCGCCAGGCATTTCGCGCCGGTGACAGGAGCGGGGTGATCGGCTGTGCGTTCCGGCTGACTTTTTATGCCCTCGTGCACCCGGATCGGTGAAACCGCCGTTGTCGTTTCTTAAGTGTCGAACGACGCGAGGAGATGGTGATGGCGGACGAGGAAAGAGCGCCGACGCGGCTGCAGGTCGCGAACATGCGGCCCGACGACAGCGGGCGCGGGATCGCGCGGCTGCCGCGCCGGATCATGAACCAGCTCGGCCTGTCCGAAGGCGACGTGGTCGAATTGGCCGGCAAGCGCTCGACCCCGGCGCGGGCGGTGCTGCCCTATCCGGAGGACGAGGGGCTCGACATCATCCGCCTCGATGGCCTCCAGCGCGCCAATGCCGAGATCGGATCGGGCGATTTCGTGACCATCCGCCGCGCCGAGTCAAAGCCGGCACAGCGGGTCGTGTTCGCGCCGGCGCAGAAGAACCTGCGGCTGCAGGGATCGACGCAGGCGCTCAAGCGCAGCTTCGGGATGAAACCGGTGACCGCGGGCGACACCGTCGCCACCACTGGCCAGCAGGCGATCAACCGCGGCGACATCCCGCCCGAGCTTCGCCAGATGCTGAACGCGCCCGCCTACGCGCTTCAGGAGATCCGCCTGACCGTGGTGTCCACGGCGCCCAAGGGGATCGTCCATATCGACCAGAACACCGAGGTCGAGCTTCGCCCGGAATATACCGAGGCGAAGGACACGCGCCGCGCCGACGTCACCTATGACGATCTCGGCGGCCTGGGCGGCACGATCGACCAGCTTCGCGAGATGGTCGAACTGCCGCTGCGCTACCCGGAGATCTTCGAGCGGCTCGGTGTCGATCCGCCTAAGGGCGTGCTGCTCCACGGTCCGCCCGGCACCGGCAAGACCCGGCTCGCGCGCGCCGTCGCCAACGAGAGCGACGCCACCTTCTTCCACATTGCGGGGCCCGAGATCATGGGCTCGGCCTACGGCGAGAGCGAGAAGCGGCTGCGCGAGGTGTTCGAGGAGGCGGGCAAAGCGGCGCCGTCGATCATCTTCATCGACGAGATCGACTCGATCGCGCCCAAGCGCGGGCAGGTGTCGGGCGAGGCCGAGAAAAGGCTGGTCGCGCAGCTGCTGACGCTGATGGACGGGCTCGAGCCGCGCCAGAATCTGATCGTGATCGCCGCCACCAACCGTCCTGAGGCGATCGACGAGGCGCTTCGGCGGCCGGGCCGGTTCGACCGCGAGATCGTGATCGGCGTGCCCGACGAGAATGGCCGGCGCGAGATCCTCGGCATCCACACCCGCGGCATGCCGCTCGACGGCGGCGTCGATCTGCGCGGGCTGGCGCGGCGGACCTACGGCTTCGTCGGCGCGGACCTGGCGGCGCTCACCCGCGAGGCGGCGATCGAGGCGGTGCGGCGGATCATGCCCAAGATCAACCTCGAGGAGGGGACGATCCCGCCCGAGGTGCTTGAGACGCTGTCGGTCACCGGCAACGATTTCGAGGAGGCGCTGAAGCGCGTCCAGCCCTCGGCGATGCGCGAGGTGATGGTGCAGGTGCCCAATGTCCGCTGGGAGGATATCGGCGGCCTCGACGACGCCCGCGAGCGGCTTCGCGAGGGCGTCGAGCTCCCCCTGAAGGACCCGCAGGCGTTCCGGCGGCTCGGAATCCGACCGGCCAAGGGCTTCCTGCTCTACGGGCCGCCGGGCACCGGCAAGACCTTGCTCGCCAAGGCGACGGCGCGCGAGGCGGAGGCGAACTTCATCGCCACCAAGTCGTCCGACCTGCTCAGCAAATGGTACGGCGAGTCCGAGCAGCAGATCGCGCGGCTGTTCGCCCGGGCGCGGCAGGTGGCGCCGACCGTGATCTTCATCGACGAACTCGATTCGCTGGTGCCCGCGCGGGGCAGCGGCGGCGGCGAGCCGCAGGTCACCGAGCGGGTGGTGAACACGATTCTCGCCGAAATGGACGGACTTGAGGAGCTCAACAATGTCGTCGTGATCGGCGCGACCAACCGCCCCAATCTGATCGATCCGGCGCTTCTTCGTCCCGGCCGATTCGACGAGCTGATCTATGTCGGCGTCCCCGATCAGAAGGGCCGCCGCCGGATCCTCGCGATCCAGACCGCGAAGATGCCGCTCGCCGACGATGTCGATCTCGACTCGATGGCGGCGCGTACCGACCGTTTCACCGGCGCGGACCTAGAGGATCTGACACGCCGCGCCGGCCTGATCGCGCTGCGCCAGAGCCTGGAAGCGAAGACCGTGACGATGGCCGATTTCGAGGCCGCGCTCGGCGATTCGCGCGCTTCGGTCACGCCCGAAATGGAGCGCGATTACGAACAGATCGCCGCGACGATCAAGCAGGACGCCGCCGCGCTCCAGCCGATCGGCTTCATCGCGCCCGGCCAGTTGCGCCCGCACGGGCCGAAGGGAACCGACTAGGCGGCGCGTTCTGCTCTGGCCAGAACCGGGATAGGGTGGCAGTAGCGGCACCATGACCGCCGCTAGCGAAGCGCGAAGGCCCACGATCAGCCTCATCATCCCCGCGTATAACGAGGAGGCATACCTGCCCGCGTGTCTCGACGCGGTGATGGCGAACGTCGC
>DASWSP010000087.1:0-22888 GCA_036402575.1 Allosphingosinicella sp.
CTGCGAACTGATCAGCGAGGAACCGCCCTGCCCCGAGCAAGCAATGGCGGCATGATCCAGGCATCCTCTCCCGCTCGCGGGAGAGGATGCTCAGGCGTAGGCCGTGTCCTGCAGCCGTTTCTCCTGGGCCGCGATCAGCGCTCGGTCGTCCTCGTTCCAGGGATGGAAGCCGGGCATGAAGAAGCTCGCCCAGGCGCCGAACACCTTGCGCATCATGCCGGGCCGGACGAACGCGAACCAGAACAGCCGCGCCCACGCCTTCGGACCGGTGATCCCGTCCTGGCGCAGCAGCTCGAGCGCACCGGCGGTGCGGTCGACCAGGAAATTGCGCGTGACGAGCAGCATCACCTTGGCCTTGACCTTCCAGCGCTTGCCGCGCGGCCAGCTGCGGGTGGCGTGCAGCCAGGTGTCGTAGGCCACGCCCTTATGCTCGATCTCCTCGACCGCGTGCCAGCGCCACAAGGCGGCGGATTCGGCGTCGCAGCCGGCAAGGTGGCGCGGATCCTCGAGCAATTCATGGGCGAGGATGGCGGTGAAATGCTCGAGCGCCATCGTCGCCGCGAGACTGGCGATCGGAGGCCGGGCGCGGACCAGGTCGAGGCGGTAATCCACCTGCCGTTCGAGCTTTGACAGGTCGTAGCCGGCCTCGTGCGCGCGCTTGTTGAACGCGACATGCTCGCGGCTGTGCATCACCTCCTGCGTCACGAACGCCTTGATCTCACCGGCAAGCTTCGGCTCCGCGCCGTCGCGGAACTGGCGCACGCTCTCGACGAAGAAGGCCTCTCCCTTCGGAAAGGTCGCCGACAACGCATTGTAGAGCGCGGTTGCCACAGGGTCGCCGCCGTTCCACCAGCGCTCGGTCTTCGCGCCGCGGCCGAAGCGGCGGTCGCGCGGCGTGATCGTCAGGTCCGAGGGTGTGACTTCGCGCCCCATGCTGTATCTCCCTTGGGAATGAGCGGTGGCACCTACTTACATCTATGTCAATAACACGTGAACGCCTCACCCAGGAGGAAAGCCGGTCGGCCGCGCTCGAGGCGGCGCGGGCGCTGTTGATCGAGGACGGCCCCCAGGCGGTTACGCTGAAGGCGGTGGCGGCGCGGATCGGCAAGTCCCACGCCAACCTGCTCCACCATTTCGGCTCGGCGGCCGGCCTCCAGGCGGAGCTGGCCCGCCACATCGGCGGCCGGGTCACCGCCGGCATCGCCGAGGCGGTGCAACGCGCCCGCCAGGGCGAGGCCGATCCCCGCGAGATCGTCGACCGCACCTTCGACGCGTTCGACCGCGAAGGCGCCGGCGCCCTCGCCGCCTGGATGATCCTCTCCGGCAATCGCGACGCGCTGAACCCGATCCTGGAGTCCATTCACAGCCTCGTCGATCAGCTCGGCCAGGGCCATGAGGACCGGCCGGTGCACGAAACGACCCTCTGGCTGGTGCTCGCGGCCTTGGGCGATTCCCTGCTCGGCGGCCCGATGGCAGAAGCGCTCGGCCTGTCCCGCGAAAAGGCGCGGGAGCTTGCCCGCAAGCATCTGATCGCCTCGGCCGGGGTGGCGGAGCCGGCCCCGCGCGCCTAACTAGCGGCCATGCATTTCCTCGATCAGGCGAAAATCTTCATCCGCTCCGGCGCCGGCGGCCCCGGCGCGGTCAGCTTCCGGCGCGAGAAGTATATCGAGTTCGGCGGGCCCGACGGCGGCAACGGCGGCAAGGGCGGCGACATCGTGTTCGAAGCGGTCGAGGGCCTCAACACCCTGATCGACTTTCGCTACACTCAGCATTTCAAGGCGCCGCGCGGCAAAGGCGGCGCGGGTCAGAACCAGACCGGGGGCGGCGGCGGCGACCTGGTCGTCAAGGTGCCGGTCGGCACCCAAATCCTGTCCGAAGACAAGGAGCATGTCCTGGCCGACCTCACCCGCGCGGGGCAGCGCATCGTCCTGCTGCGCGGCGGCGACGGCGGCCGCGGCAACGCCAGCTACAAGACCTCGACCAACCGCGCGCCGCGCCAGCACGGCACCGGCTGGCCGAGCGAGGAGATGTGGGTCTGGCTGCGCCTCAAGCTGCTCGCCGACGCAGGCCTGGTCGGCCTCCCCAATGCCGGCAAGTCGACCTTCCTGAACCAGGTCACCAACGCCAACGCCAAGGTCGGCGCCTATCCGTTCACGACCCTCCACCCGCAGCTCGGCGTCGTCCGGCACAAGGGCCGCGAGTTTGTGCTCGCCGACATCCCCGGCCTGATCGAGGGTGCGGCCGAGGGCGCCGGCATCGGCGACCGCTTCCTCGGCCACGTCGAGCGCTGCCGAGTCCTCCTCCACCTCGTGGACGCCAACAGCGACAACGTCGCCGAAGCCTACCGGATCGTCCGGGACGAGCTCGACGCTTACGGCGCGGGACTGGAGGACAAGGCCGAGGTCGTCGCGCTCAACAAGGCCGACACGCTCGACGACGAGCTGCTCGACGCGCTGGCGGACGAGCTCGAAGCGCAATGCGGGCAGCGGCCGTACCGCCTGTCCGGCGCCACCGGCGCGGGCGCGGGCGCCGTGCTCGAAGCGATCCTGAGCCACCTCGGCGAGGCCGGGGCAGCGGCGCGGGAAGAACAGGAAGCGGACTGGTCGCCGCTGTGACGGAGCGCAAGGTCAGCACGCTGGCCGTCACCGGCGGCACCGGCTTTGTAGGCGAGCACCTGCTTCGGCTGGCGGGCGAGGCGGGCCACGCCGTGCGCGCCCTGACCCGCACCCCCCGCCCCGATGAAGACGGCATCGCCTGGATCGAAGGCGCGCTCGACCGGCCGGAGAGCCTCGCCAGGCTCGTCACGGGCGCGGACGCGGTCGTCCACATCGCCGGCCTGATCAGCGGCAGCCCCGAACGCTTCGAAGCCGTCAACGTCCACGGCACCGCGGCGATGGTGGAGGCGGCGCGGGGTGCCCATATCGCCCGCTTCGTCCATATCTCCTCGCTCGCCGCACGCGAGCCCAGGCTGTCGCGCTACGGCGAGTCGAAGGCGAAATCGGAGCAGCTTGTCCGTTCCTCCGGACTCGACTGGACGATCATCCGCCCGCCGGCGGTGTTCGGCCCCGGCGACCGTGAGACGCTGGAACTGTTCAAGATGGCCAAGCGCGGCTTCGTCGCCCTCCCCCCGCGCGGCCGCTTCTCCGTCATCCACGTCGAGGACCTGTGCCGCCTGATCCTTGCCGCGATCGAGGCGCCGGAGACGATCGGGCAGTTCTACGAGCCCGACGACGGGCGCGAGAACGGCTGGGACAATCGTCACTTCGCCCGCAGCCTCGGCCGCCTGTTCGGCAAGCGCGCCGCCACCGTCTCGATGCCCAAGCTCGTCCTGCGCGGCGCCTCGCGAGTCGACCGCCTCGTGCGCCGAAGCCGCGCCAAGCTCACGCCCGACCGGGTCGGCTATTTCTGTCATCCCGACTGGGTCGTGCGCTCGGAGCGCCGTCCGCCCGAGGCGCTGTGGAAGCCCCAGATCCGCACCCCCACCGGGCTCAAGCAGACCGCCGAATGGTACCAGCAGCACAAGTGGCTGCGCTGACTTCCCTGGACCGCGGACCGGGAAGCTAGAAATACTGCACGACGAACGTCGCGAAGCTCAGCGTCAGCCCGACCAGGAAGATGCGGTAGCCGTAGCCGAGCAGCCGGTATTTCTTGCGCTCCAGCACCAGTCCGTTCTGGAAGATGTCGCGGGCCATGGTGCGGAAGATGTCCTCGTCGCCGTGGAGGCGCTCCAGCAGCTGCTCGAGATATTCCTCCTCGCCGATCTGGGTGAAGGAGCCGAAGAACAGCAGGTTGACCGGCCCGCCCTTCCGGTAGCGCGTCGCCGGCAGGACCGCGAGCACGGCGAACACCGCCGAGAAGAAGGCGGCGGCGCCGAGCACGAGCAGCGGCAGCGGCGTCGCCGCGCTTCGCGCCTGGCCGATCGTGATCGTGAAGATGACGAAGGTGGCGCCCATCAGGATGCTCGCCTTGTGGTCGGCCATCGCCGAAAGCTGGACGTGGATCTGCTGGGCGGTGCGGACGAGATGGATCGCGTTCGGCGAGAAGCCGGTCCTCTTGTGCGTTTGATCGGCCACGTTCGCGCCCCCCCTTTCCCGTGACATTTGCATGACATGGCCGCCTTGCCAAGAGCGCGGGCGGCGACCGGAAGGACGCCCGCGGGGCCGCCCTACCACCGCCCTATTCGCTTGGCAGAGAAGGCGGCGGAACCTAAAGGGCGGCCATGACCGACAGAGAAGAGACCTTCGCCAAAGTGGCCGAACTGATCGAGCCGTTCAACAAGAAGGACATCGAGCTTGCGGAGGGTACGACCTTTGCCGGCGACCTCGAATGGGACAGCCTCACCGTGATGGACTTCGTCGCCGCCGTCGAGGACGAATTCGACATCCTGATCACCATGAACATGCAGGCGGAGATCGAGACGGTCGGCCAGCTCGTCGATTCCGTCGAAGAGCTCAGGAACGAGGGATGACCGAAGCCGCGCGGACCGCCCACGATCCCAACCAGGGGACCGAGCTTCATACCCGCGGGACCGACCTTTTCTCCAAGTTCGATCCGCTGATCAACGAGCGCCAGGCGCTGCTCGACACCGGCGTGCAGGACCCGTTCGCGATCGTGATGGACCGGGTGCTGTCGCCGACCGAAGCCGTTATCGGCAACCGCCACACGATCCTGCTCGGCACCTACAATTACATGGGCATGACCTTCGATCCCGACGTCGTCGAGGCGGGCAAGCGGGCGCTCGACGAATATGGCTCGGGCACCACCGGCAGCCGGGTCCTCAACGGCACCTACCAGGGCCACAGGGACTGCGAGGAGGCGCTGAAGGAATATTACGGCACCCGCTTCGCGATGGTCTTTTCGACCGGCTACCAGGCCAATCTGGGGCTGATGTCGACCATTGCCGGAAAGGAGGATTTCATCATCCTCGACGCCGACAGCCACGCCTCGATCTACGACGGCTGCGCGCTCGGCAACGCGCAGATCGTGCGCTTCCGCCACAACAGCGTCGAGGATCTCGACAAGCGGCTCGGCCGCCTCCCGCCCCAGGGCGGGCGCCTCGTCGTGCTCGAGGGCGTCTATTCGATGCTGGGCGATATCGCGCCGCTCAAGGAGATGGTGCGGGTCGCGAAAAGCCACGGCGCGATGGTGGCGGTCGACGAAGCCCACGGCATGGGCTTCTTCGGCGCCAACGGCCGGGGCGTGTTCGAGGAGGCCGGCGTCGAAGCGGACGTCGATTTCGTCGTCGGCACCTTCTCCAAATCGGTCGGCACGGTGGGCGGCTTCGTCGTCTCCAACCATCCCAAGTTCGAAGTGCTGCGCCTCGTCTGCCGGCCTTATGTCTTCACCGCCTCGCTGCCGCCCTCGGTGGTCGCGACGGCGGCGGTCTCGATCCGCAAGCTGATGCATGCGGGCGACAAGCGCGCCCACCTGTGGAAGAACAGCAAGCGCCTGCACCAGGGCCTGCGCGACCTCGGCTTCACGCTCGCCACGCCTGAGGCCCAGTCGGCGATCATCGCCGTCCTGCTCCCCGATCAGGATACGACGGTGCGGATGTGGCAGGCGCTGCTCGAGCAGGGCGTCTACGTCAACATGGCCCGCCCGCCCGCCACGCCCGCCGGCATGTACCTCCTGCGCTGCTCGCTCTGCGCCGACCACAGCGACGAACAGGTCGGCCAGATCCTGGAGATGTTCGCCAATGCCGGGCGGGCGACGGGCGTGACCGCTTAGACGGCAAGGTCCGGTCCCGGAAAAAGGGACCCTCTCTACGCATATTTTTCGCTTCCGATTTCGCCGCTGAACCTGTCGCATCCTCGCGGCTTGCTGTATGCTCCGCGCAAAGCAGGAGGCATCATGGTCAACGGTACGGGAAAGCACAAAGAGCGCGGCGTCGGCGGCAAGCCCGATCTGGCGTTCGTGGTCGACAAGAGCATCTCGTTCCAGATCGGGGAGATGATGTACCGGAACCGCGGCTACTCGCCGCCTTTCGACCAGCTGCCGTGGGGCCCGAACGGCCAAGGCTGATCGGCCAGCCGCGGAATAGGGCCCGCCCAAGCCCATTGGCAGCACGACTTTCCACGAGTCGCGGCCCCTGCTAGCATCCCGGCTGCTATGGCGGACGAAGACATCGACGCCGCGCAGGGCCGGGCTCCGGGGACCCTGCGGCGCGGCCTGGCCAGCGCGGGGGCGATGCTCGCCACGCTCCTGCTCATCGCGCTCGTCTTCATGGTCACGCTGTCCAACCGGGCCCGCGAGGACGCGCTCGCCTGGGAGCGCCACACCCAGGACGTGGTGCTGCTGACCCGTACCGTCGACGCCACCATCGCCCGCTCCGAAGCCGCGCTCGGCCGCTTCGTCCTCGACGAGCGCCAGCCGACCGGCACGATCTATTACAATGAGTGGCGTCTCGCCCGCCGTCAGATCGGCCAGCTCCACCGGCTGGTCCGGGGCGATCCCGAGCAGCATGCCCGCGTCGAGCGGCTGATGACGCTTTATCGGCGGCGCGGCGACGAGCTTGCCCGCGCCGCCGTCAGCGCTGCCGCGCGGAAGGAGAGCGGCGGCGTCCCGCTCTTCTACCAGGCCGGCCTCTCCGCCACGGGCCCCGCGCTGCGCGCCCTGCTCGACACGATCGCGCAGGAGGAGCGCGCCCACCTCAGGCAGCGGATCGCCGAGACCCAGATGTTCGCCGCCGAGGCCGACAAGCTCACCGAATGGCTCGGCTGGCTGGCGGTGCTGATCGGCATGGGCGCGATCGGGCTCGGCCTCTACGCCTACCGCGCGCTTACCGACCAGTTGATCGCTCGGGCCGAGGCCAACGTCGAGGCCAACCGCGCGATGGCGCTCGATCACGCGGTCCAGGAACGCACCCGCGAGCTTCGCGAGGCCAACCAGCGGCTCCGCGCCGAAGCCGCCGAGCGCGCCGCCGCGGAAGCCCAGCTCCGCCAGGTCCAGAAGATGGAGGCGGTCGGCCAGCTCACCGGCGGCATCGCCCACGACTTCAACAACATGCTGGCGGTGGTGGTCGGCGGCCTCGACCTTGCCCGGCGCAAGCTGCGCGGCCCCCGCCAGGAAGTCGAGATGCACCTCGACAACGCGCTCGAGGGCGCCACCCGCGCCGCCGCCCTCACCCGCCGCCTGCTCGCGTTCGCCCGATCCGAGCCGCTGCTGCCCGAGAAGGTGGAGCCCGCCGGGCTGGTCAACGGGATGCTCGACCTGATCGATCGCTCGATCGGCGAGCGGATCGCCATTGAGACCCGCCTCGCCGCCGATCCGTGGCACGTCTGGGCAGACACAAACGGCCTCGAGAACGCGATCCTCAACCTGTGCGTCAACGCCCGGGACGCGATGGACGGCCAGGGCCGGCTCACCATCGCCGCCGAAAACGCCAGCTTGCGCGCCGGCGAGGCCGGCGACCTCCCCGCCGGCGACTATGTCCGCATCAGCGTCGCGGACACCGGCGTCGGCATCGCCCCCGAGCATCTCGAGCGGGTGTTCGAGCCCTTCTTCACCACCAAGCCGGTCGGCAAGGGCACCGGCCTCGGCCTCAGCCAGATTTTCGGCTTCGCCCGCCAGTCCGGCGGCGACGTCGTCATCGAATCGACGCTCGGAATCGGCACGACCGTCTCGATCTACCTCCCACGCTCGACGCGGGCTGCCGCCGCGGTGCCCAAGCGGCTTTCCGCGCACGCCCCCTTCGAGCCCCGGCCGGCGCCCGCGGGCACCCGCATCATGGTCGTGGAAGACGACCCGCGAGTCAGCCGCTCGACCGTCGGATCGCTCGAAGAGCTCGGCTATGTCGCGATCGCCTGCGCGAGCGGCGCGGAGGCGCTCGACCGCCTCGCCGAAGACTCCGGCATCGACTTGCTGATCACCGACGTCATGATGCCGGAGATGACCGGCCCCGAGCTCGTCCGCATCGTCGGCGAGCGATACCCGGACATCGCCGTCCTGTTCGTCACCGGCTTCGTCGGCGAGACGGGCGAGGCCGAAGCGCTCGCCGGCTACGACATCCTGCGCAAGCCGTTCACCGTCGCCGCACTGGCGGGGGCGGTGGCGACCGCGCTCGCCCGGGCCGCCGGCGAGCCGGGTGAGGAAGCTGCCGGGGGCGGCTTCTTCAGCGGATCGCCCCCCGCTTCAACAAGCGAGGCAGCAGAGTGACCGCCCCCAGCAGCGGCCAGCGCCGCTGCCAAGGCGCGATCCGGATTTCCGTCCCGGCGTGGCGGTTGATCTTCCAGGCGAGGTAATCGATTCCGCCCGCGAAGGTGCCGCTCGCCTTGACGAGCCGCAGCACCGACAGCGCCTTGCCCGCCCGCCGCCTTTTCGCCCACAGCCGCTCCGCCTGCCGCCGCCGCTTGGGACTGACCGACGCCAGCACCAGCTCACGGTCGAGCAGCCCGATCCCCGCCGCGTCGACGGCAGGGCCGGTGAAGCGGCGGTAGCGTTCCGGATCGAAATCGACGACCGACGCCGCCCGCTCCTGCCGCTCGGCGCGAAGCTCGGCGGAATAGGTCAAGGCGAAGGCCTTGCGCCACAAGTCGAGCGGATCGTCGAGCGTGTCCTCGCGCAGCAGCGGCCGCGCGGCGGCAAGCAGCGTCGGCGCCGCCCCCTCGATCGCCCGGACGCACGCCGCCTCGGCCTCGGAGTCCGCCGCCCACACCAGCCGCGACGGCTGCGCGAACCGCGCCCACACCGACACTGAGATCGACTGCGGCCGGTTCAGCCGCAGGAAATCCTCTTCCGACAGAACCGCATATTTGGCCGCCAGCCCCTCATGCTCGAACGGGAAGACGTTGGGCGGGATCAGCCGGTTCGCCGCAGCCAGCCAGCGCCGGCCATAAGCGGCCTCATAGCTGGATACGATCAGGTAGAAATCGAGCATCTGCCCGTCGAGGTCCGCGCTCCTGAGGCACGAGCCGTAGAACAGGACCGCCCGCGCCGCCCCAGGATATCGGCCGGCAAGCGCTCCGGCGACCTCGCGGACGCGCGGGCTGACGGGCACGGCCAGCTCTTCGGCGATGAGCGCGGCGAGGGAGGCGTCGGACATTCGAACCCGTCGTTCCAGCGAGGAGGCCCCCGGACATGCGAAGGTCTGAAGCTCCTTGCCTTCATCGGCAGCCGGAAAGAAGTGGATTCCGTCACTCGGCGAAGGTCCGGCCGCTCGCTACGTATCGCCGCCGCCGCTTTCAAGCTCCCTGATCGCCTCCATCAGCGATTGGGCGGTGTACGGCTTGGCAAGGAACCGCCCGCCCCCGGGGATGTCGCCCGCCGACGGCTCCACCCGGCCGGAGGTGACGAGCAGGGCGACATCCGGACGGTCCTCGCGCACCTTCGACACCAGGCCGATCCCATCCATTTCGCCGGGCATGCTGATGTCGGTGAAGAGCAGCGCGACGTCGTCGTTGCGCTCCAGCACATCGAGCCCTTCCTCCGCATCGGCGGCTTCCAGGACGATGAAGCCCTGATCGAGCAGGATCTGAGCGGCGAAGAGGCGCGCGAACACCTCGTCGTCGACGATCAGCGCTACCTTGCCGAGTTTCGACATGACGCGGGATGAACGACTGCCCGCTCCCGCTGTTCCGGGGCCGGCAGCGCCGGCGTCAGACCGCCAGCCGCAGGAACGGCACCGGCGCGGTGGGCTTCAGCACGATCGGCCGGCCGAGCCGCGCCTCGAACAATTCGCCGTCGAGGATCACGCTCGAATGGTCGCCCTCGATCCGGATCTCGTCGCCGCGTTCGAGATGGACTCCGTCGAGCCGGCCGTGCCCCAGCCGCCCGAACACCGCCGCGACCAGCGCCCGCACCAGCACCCAGCTCTTGCGCTCGACGATCATCAGCTGAAGCGTGCCCGTCCGCTGGCCCTGCGCGGGCAGCTGGCCGCCGAGCAGCAGCCGCTCCAGCGTGGTCACCATCAGCACCGCGAAGCGCCCCTGCAGCTGACCGTGGCGCAGCACCGACACTTTTACCGGCGCGGGATCGGGCGGCAGGAAGCGCGCGCGCAGCCCGAAGATGATCGAGAACAGCGCCGCGATCGCGGTCAGCACATGGCTGAAGCTGTTGGGCAGCCCCAGCGGATAGATTTTGTGGCGGCAGAACAGCATCGTGTCGGCCAGGCCGGCGCCGCCCAGGAACATGCCGAGCACCGGCTTGCCGGTGGCGCTGCCGTCGGTCAGCGAGATGAGCTCGCGCGACACGATGTGCGGCACCATGTCGGTGCGGGCGAGCTCCAGCACGCGCTCGAGCGCGACGATCGGGTCGCCCTCGGCGCCGAGATCGAGCGCGATCAGATTGGTCTTGCCGTTGGGCAGCACCGCCACCGGCGGCGGCCCGTCGCGATAATGGCTGCCGCTGAAATGGCCGCCATGGTAGATCTCGGTCAGCGCCGCCTGGACCGTGCCGTCGCCGCCGTTGATCACCAGCACCTTGGGCTTGACCCGGGCGATCGTCTTCAGCGCCTTGCCGATCTGCTCGACATGCTCGACTTCGTAATGGAAGATGTCCTTGTGCTCGGCGCAGAAGCTTCGCACCCGCGGCAGCAGCGAGCGGTTGCCGGTCGACTTCGGATTGGAGAGAAGCGCGACCCGGGTCATGTCAATTGCTGCCGAGCGGCTTGATGGTGAGGCCCTGACGGTAGTTGAGCACCACGTCGACCGGCTTGACGCCGTTGCCGACCGGGATGTTCACTTCCTGGTATTTCGGCTTGAGGTCGAGCAGCGACAGCCTGGGGTTGCGCGAGAAGCCGCCGCCGTCGTTCCAGCCGGACCTGCCGTTGGCGTCGGCATCGTGGCGGACCGCGACCGCATATTCGCCGGCCTTGGGCACGGCGACGCACACCCGCATCGGCCCGGAGCCGGTCACCGGCAGGTCGATGCGCCGCAGCTTCTTGCCCTTGGCGAGGAATTCGGACGGGTTGCTGCCGTAGAGCTGCACGCGAATCCGCCCGACCCGGTTCTTGAAACCGGTGACGTTGACCAGCAGGGCAGGCGCGCCCGCGCCGTCGCGGCACGAGGCCGCGTCCGGCCCAAGCGCCGCCGCCGCGGCCGCCGGCGGGGGCGCCGCCACGGCCAGCGCACCGGCCGCCGCCATCAGCATCAGTCTCGACATCTTCCGCTCCTGGAAGCCCAGCATCGGACGCACGTAAGTGCATCCTGCCGCTCCGGATGCCCCATGGTTGCGGCCAAATTATGGTCGGCGCGCGACCAAATGGTGGGAAAGCGGCGGCTTCTCCCCGCTCAGGAAAGGCGGCAAGCGGCGTCTGCCCCGGCCCACAATGCCTGTTGACGCGATCTTCCGACGCTTGCGGCCGGGGGCGATCTGCCCGAAACAGGATCTCCGCGAGGACTCGACCCCACGCGGCCCAATGAGCAGTTTCCAAGCATTTCGGGAGGAAGCGATGCCGCAGTTCGTAATTGAGCGTCACATGCCTGGCGTTGGTCAGCTCGGTGCCTCTGATCTGAAGGGAGCCTCCCAAACCTCCTGCTCCGTGCTGCGGAACCTCGGGCCTGAGATCCAGTGGGTCCACAGCTATGTCACGGACGACAAGATCTACTGCATCTATCGCGCCCCCAACGAGGAGATGATCCGGCAGCACGCCGAGCAGGGCGGCTTTCCGGCCAACAGCGTCTCCCAGGTCCGATCCGTGATCGACCCGACCACGGCAGAGTAGCGCCCCTCGAGCGGACGTTCGCTTGTGATGCGCCCGGTCGGAGCCGCGGCCGTTTGACTCGCGGCCGCGCCGGGTGCAGCCTTGCCTCGCGCAGGGGGTGCCGGCGCCTGTGACGCGTTTGCCGGGGGGGAAACGAATGCCACACGAGCGCCGGATCGACCACGCTGCCGCAATGGTCGGCAACCTCTTGTCGCGGCGGCAATTCGCCCAGTCAGCAATCGCTTCGGCGGGGCTGTTCGTAGCCGGGCCCGCTTGGGCGCAGGAGCGGCAGCCGGTGCTCGGCACGACCGCGGAATCGCCGATGGGGCCTTTCTATCCGCTGCGCCCGCCGGCCGAGAACGATGCCGATCTGACCCGCCTGTCCGGTCACGCCAACCGCGCCCGGGGAACCGTGATCGAGCTGACCGGCCGGGTTCGCGACCTGCGCGGCAATCCGATCGCGGGCGCGCGGATGGAATTGTGGCAGGCCAACGCGGCCGGCCGCTACAGCCACGAGCTCGATCCGGCGACCGCGCCGCTCGACCCCGACTTCCAGAGCTATGCGCGCCTGACCACCGGACCGGACGGCGCCTACCGCATCGTCACGATCAAGCCGGGCGGCTACGACAGCCCGGTCGGCCACCGCACGCCGCACCTCCACTTCGATCTGCGCGGCCGGACCCACCGTTCGATCGCCCAGATGTACTTCCCCGAGGAAGCGGAGGGGAATGCGCGCGACACGCTCTATCGTGCGCTGGGCGAGGAAGCCGGCACGTCGCTGGCGATCCGCGACGCGGCCGATCCAGGCAAATATCGCTGGGACGTCGTCCTGCTGGGCTGACTGCCGCAGCGGAACGCCAATCCTCGCTTCTGAGGTCGGCGGGCTTGCGCCGCGCCACCCAGATGTCCTGACCGCCGAGACCGCCCGGTTGCCGGTTGGTGGCCATGTAGAGGCTGAGGCCCTCCGGCGATTTGATCGGGCAGCCGTCGTCGAACGCGGTGTTGAGCTGCGGGTCGGAGCCCGTCTCGGCGTTGATCGGCGGGGTCCATTGCCCGAACTGCTTGGCGACCGCCGTCGTGATTACCGCGCCGGCGCCGAGCGCCACCGCCGGCATGGCCGTGCCGCGCCAGAAAAGACCCAATTTCATCCGCATGACCCCGTCTCCCGTCTCTCGCCGGCCGGACCGACCATTCGGCCGCGGCTGTTAAGTCGGGACGCTGGCGAGGAGGCCGTCATCCGGAGCGTGAAGCGAGCGTGAAAACCGTCGTCAAATCGTGCGGCCGCGCTTATTTGGGACGGGAAATCGTCACAAAGCGCGCTCGGTCTCGCGGCGCTCGCGGGCGATCCATATGACTTAGGAGTGCCCGCAATGAGGGCGAAGATCGACGTAAAGAGCTATCCTGCACGCGCTGAACATCCCGCGCGGCGAGCGGCCGCCCAAGCCGCCGCGCGGCGCCCCTTCCCTTGGTGGCAAGGCGCTATGCCTGCCGCGATCGATCATGCTAGACGAGCCCCTGCACCAACCAGGGAGCACCGCCGCGGATGACCCTCGGCAGCCGCATCGACCGCTACCTTGCCCGCCTCATCTTCGTGCCGCTGATGGCGACGCTGGTGCTCGCCGCCATGCTGCTCCTGCTCGACAAGATGCTGCGGCTGTTCGACTTCGTCGTCAGCGAAGGCGGGCCGGTCGGAGTCGTCTGGAAGATGCTCGCCAACCTCATCCCCGAATATCTCTCGCTGGGGATCCCGATCGGGCTGATGCTCGGAATCCTGCTCGCCTTCCGCAAGCTGGCGCTCTCTTCCGAACTCGACACGCTGCGCGCGGTGGGCCTCAGCTACGGCCGGCTGCTGCGCGTGCCCTACATGTACGCGGTCGGGCTGATGGCGCTGAACCTGCTCATCGTCGGCTTCGTCCAGCCCTACGCGCGCTACGCCTATGAAGGACTGCGCTTCGAGCTGCGTTCCGGCGCGCTCGGAGCCTCGATCAAGGTCGGCGAGTTCAATAATCTGGGCAAGCGCATGACGCTGCGGGTCGAGCGCAGCGACGACGAGGGGCGGCACCTCCACGGCGTGTTCGTCCGCGCCGAGGCGAGCGACGGCCGAACGCTCGCGGTGACCGCGGACCTCGGCACCTTCCTCGCCACCGACGATCCCGACACCATCATCCTCAGGCTCACCAAGGGCCGGCTCGTCCACGACGCGCCCGGCTACCGCGCCCCGCGCGTGCTGAGCTTCGAGAGCCACGATCTGCCGATCGACCTGCCCGCGATCGAGACCTTCCGCGGCCGCGGCGACGGCAACGAGGAGCTGACCATCCCCGAGCTTGTCCGGATCGGCCGCTCCGACACCGCGCCCGAGCGCCTGCGCGACTCCAGCCGAGCCAACTTCCACTTCCGGATGGTCGAGGTGGCGATGATGCTGCTGCTGCCGCTGCTCGCGGTCTCGCTCGCGGTGCCGCCCAAGCGGAGCACGTCGGGGCTCGGCATCTTCCTGTCGATCGTGATGGTCGTCACCTACCACAAGATCAATCAATATGCCGAGCAGATGGGGGCGCAGGACCGGATCCACCCGGTGGTGGCGCTGTGGACCCCGTTCCTGCTGTTCGCCGGCCTGATCTTGTGGATGTACTGGACGCTCGCCCACAAGCCGGGCGGGCAGCCGATCGGCGCACTCGAGCGTGCCGCCGCCAAGGTGGGCAAGGCTGCCGGCCGGATCCTGCGCCTGGGCCGGCCGCGCCGGCTCCAGCCGCAGCCGGCCGAATGATCCGCAGCGCATGATCAACGTCCAGTTCTTCCCGTCGCGGCGGATCGCCTGGTACATGGCGCGGACCTTCGTGGTGCGGAGCCTTGCGGTGCTGCTGGCGCTGGTGGTCGTCCTCCAGACGCTCGACCTGCTGGGCGAGTCAGGCAAGATCCTGCGCGTCGAGGGCAATGGCGATTCCGAGCTGTGGCGCTACGTCGGGCTGCGCATCCCCCAGCTCATCTCGCGCTTCCTGCCCTTCTCGGTCCTGCTCGGCACCCTGATCACCCTGGCGACGCTCAACCAGAACAGCGAGATCGTCAGCATGAAGGCGGCCGGCATCTCGGCGCACCAGATCATCGCGCCCTTGGTCGTGGCCAGCCTGGGCATCGCCGCCGCCACCTTCGTCTTCCAGGAGCGGATCGTCACCCGCGCGACCTCCGCCCTCAACGACTGGCAGGCGGTGGAATATGGGCCGATTCCTCGCGACAGCGGAGTCTCGACCAACGTCTGGGTGCGCGACGGCGACGACCTCATCTTTGCCCGTACCGTCTCCGGCCGGGGCGCCGGCACTCGGCTCACCGACGTCCGCGTCTACGACCGCTCGGGCGGCGTGCTGGTCTCGCTGGTCGAGGCCGGCCGCGCTCGGCCGCAGGATGGCGCCTGGCTGCTGGAAGAGGTCGAGACCTTCGACGTAAGCGGCACCGCGACCCGCCGCCTGCCGTCGCTGCGCACCGCCCAGGGCGTCGAGCCGGATCAGTTCACGCTCGCGAAGGTCAATGCCGACGAGCAGGATTTCGCGACCCTCAAATCCTCGATCCAGGACCTCAAGGTGGCCGGCCGCCCCACCGGCCCGCTCGAAGCGAGCCTGTGGCACAAGATCTCGGGCCCGCTCTCGACCGTTCTGATGCCGCTGCTGGCCGCGGTCGCCGCCTTCGGCCTCGCCCGCGCCGGCCAGCTGTTCCTGCGCGCCGTGTTCGGCATGGCCTTGGGCTTCGCTTATTTCGTCGCCGACAATTTCTCGCTCGCGATGGGCAATTTCGGCGCCTACCCGCCTGTGCTCGCAGCCTGGGCGCCGTTCCTCCTCTTCCTCCTCATCGGCGAGACGGTGCTGATCCGGACGGAGGAGTGACGGACACCCCCGCCGCCGTCACCCGCGGCGACGTGGCGCGCGGCGCGGGGCTTGCCGGCCTCGCCCGCGCCGCCGCCCTGATCGAGGCGCTCGCGCAGCCGCTCTACACCTGGCTGTTCGGCCTCGCCGGCTACGGCCTGTACGTCGTGCTGTGGGGCGCCATCAACCTCGTCTCCAACCTCGTCGACCTGTCCATGACCAGCGCGCTGCAGCGGATGGTGCCGACCGCGAAGAACGAGGACCGCGCGCACGCCGCGGTGAAGTTCGCGCTGCTCGCCGCGGTGCTGCCGGCGACCCTGATCGCCGCCCTGATCGCGCTCAATGCGGGCGCCGTCGCGTCGCTCTTCTCCGCCGCGCCCGAGGACCGCGCCACGCTTCCCGCCGCCGTCGCCTTGTTCGCCTGGGCGCTCCCGCTGTGGACCTTCATCGAGGTCTCTACCTCCGCCGCGCGCGCCCGCCGCGCCTTCGGCCCCGAAATCCGCCTGCGCATCTTCTGGGAGCAGATCGCCCGCATCCTGTTCGCTCTGGGCTTCTTCGCGCTCGGCTTCGACAGCCTCGGGCTGATGGCGGCGCATCTCGCGTCGCTCACCCTTACCGCCTTGCTGTGCCTGCCGCTGCTCGGCCGTTATTACGACCTGCGCCTGCTCGCCCGCGTCCCCATCGGCCGCGCCACGGCCCGCGAGATGCTGGCCAGCGGTCTTGCCTTGCTCCCGGCGAGCCTGTCGCGCCGGCTGCTGATCGACGCGCCGCCCGTCTTCCTCAACCTGATGCTGCCGGGGACGAGGGGCGCGGTGGCGGCCGGCCTGTTCGAGATCGCCCGCAAGATCTCGACCATCCCGCTCTTCGTCCGTCAGGCGTTCCAATATGTGATGGCGCCCCTGTCCTCGGCGCAGGCCCATGTCGACCGCGCCGCGATTGGGCCGCTCTACCGTTTCGCCAGCCGGGTCTCGACCGCCCTGGTGGTGCCGCTCTCCGGCCTGCTCGTCTTCGCCGGCGCCGACATCCTCTCGGTCTACCGCCCCGAGGCCGCCGCCGCGCTCCCGCTGCTCTACGTGCTGGTGGCGGCACGCGCGGCGGAAGCGGTCGTCGGCCCCGCCACCTCGATCGTCGAGATGATCGGTCACCGGGTGCTGCCGCTCCTCAACAGCCTGCTCGGCGTCATTGTCTGGGGGGTCCTCGCTTTGCTGCTGACGCCGAGCCTGGGGGCGCTGGGGATGGGGATCGCCGTCGCCGCAGCGACGGTCGCGATCGCGGCCGCTGCGACGCTCGAGCTCCGCCTCAGCGACCGCCTCTCGCCGTTCGACCGCAAGCTCTTCCTGGCGCTCGGCCTCGGCCTCGCGGGCGTCGCGCTGATGGCGGTTGCCGAGCATTTCACCCGCGGCCCCGTCCGCTTCGCCTCGGTGCTGGCGCTCTGGGGCCTCTCGAGCTGGTGCGCGCTTCGCTTCGGCCTCGTCCGCAGCGACCGCGCCGCCCTCGGCGGCTTCGCGGCAAAGCTGAGGCTGCTGTAGCGATCGCCGCCCAAAAACCGCCTCATTGCCAATCCATGGAGCGATCCCATATTGTCTGGCCAAGCGCTCAGGCACCGAACCGCCGCTTTTGTCATGAGGAACATCGTGAAGACCGCCACCAACACCGGCTTCTGGAAGCGAGCGCATCATCTGGATCGGATGGGGTTGAAGGAGCTGGTCGTCGCCTATGTCCAGTATCCCGCGATCCTGGCCTATGCGATACTCGCCGTGGCCGCGCTCGGCTTCTACGCCTGGCGCCCGGCGCCGCTCGCGCCGACGCTGGTGGCGGTGCTCGTCGCGGCGCTCGTCTACCCGCTCGTCTGGTACGTCCTCCACCGCTTCGTCCTGCACAGCCGCTGGATGTTCAAGGTCCCCGTACTGGCCTCCACCTGGAAGAGAATCCACTACGACCACCACCAGGACCCCAACCACCTCGAGGTGCTGTTCGGGGCGCTGCACACCACGCTTCCCACGATCGCGCTCGCGACCGCTCCCCTGGGCTACGCGATCGGCGCCGCCTGGGGCCCGCAGGCCGCGCTCGGCGCCGCCGCCATCGCCTTCGCGACCGGCCTGATCACGACCTGCTTCTACGAGTTCGTCCACTGCATCCAGCACCTCGCCTACAAGCCCAAATCGAAGTGGCTTGCGGAGATGAAGAAGCGCCACATGGCCCACCATTTCCACGATGAGAACGGCAATTTCGGGATCACCACCTTCTTCTGGGACAAGCTGTTCGGCACCTATTACGACCGCGCCGAGCGCCCCGCGAAGAGCCCGACGGTGTTCAACCTGGGCTACACGCCCGAGGTGGCGGAGAAGTGGCCGCACGTGGCCAAGCTGAGCGGCGGCGTCGCGACCGGGCATCCGCGCAAGCGCCAAGAGGGCTGACCCCGAAGCGTGAAAGCGACGCGCTATTTCCAGGAGCAGGTGCTTCGGAAGCGTCCCTATCTCAGCGATGAAATGTGCGAAGCGGTTCGGTCGGCGCCGCTGCGGCGCGAGCAGCAGCCGGACGGCCGTATCCGCTTCTGGGGCGAAGTTCGGCTTGCGGGCGAGACGGCATCGCGTATCCTGCGAGTGATCACGCTGGAGGACGGCGAGACGCTCCACAACGCCTTCCTCGACCGCAACTTCCGCAAGGAGGCGTCATGAAGCTTCATTATTATCCGGAGACCGACAGCCTCTACATAGAGCTCAAGGCGGGTCCCGGCACCGAGACGCGCGAGGTGGTAAGCGGCGTCAACATCGACCTGGACGCCGACGGCGCGTTGGTAGGCCTGGACATCGATCAGGCTTCGCAGAAGCTTGACCTATCGACGCTGGAGGCGGTGGACCTGCCGCTCGGTAACCTCAGAGCGGCTTAGGCGGCGTACCGAGCGTTACCCGCACGTCGCCTGCCTCGGCGCGGCGTAGCGACCGGTCACCCGCGGCAGCGCGCGCGGGACCAGCCGTACAATCCACCCCTTTCTTCCAAGGCGGATCAGTCTCACCCGAACAGACGGCGAACCGGCGTCTCGGCTACGCCATTTCGGATGAGGACGCGGACCAGCCCCACCCCGACCCATCCTAGCCTCCTTCGCGTGGCGCGGCTCCTCGGCCGTGCCCGCCAGGGAGGCGAATATGCGACTTTTCCAAAACCTAACCGGCGCGGCTGCGGCGGTGATCTTGCTTTCCTTTGCTGCGCCAGCCGACGCGCGGCTCAGCGACGCCCAGATCCGCCAGAAGATCATCAAGCAATCGATCGCCATCTATCCGGGCAACTGCCCATGCCCCTACAACTCCGATCGAGCCGGCCGGAGTTGCGGCGGCCGCAGCGCTTGGAGCCGGGGCGGCGGCTACGCGCCGAAATGCTACGCGAAAGATGTCAGCGCGGCAGAAGTGAGGGCTTACCGCCAATAATCAGGAAGGTCGGGAGCTCGCTTCGAGAGGCAGCATCGCTCGGCCGCCGCTTCGAACTAGTGCTTCAAACAATGCTCTCGATGCCAAGCCAAATAGCTCGGGTGTGGCCGGTATGCTGGATTGGCAGGCACGGTCGCTTTCCTCGTCTGGTTCAACAGCTTCCAAACGCTATTGGTGTCGTTCACCTGCCTTGAGACCAGCACCTCCAGATCGTCCGAGAGGCTGATCAAACCGCGATCGAACATCCAATGGGCGGTGCCGGAAAGCGCGATGCCGTTGCGGATGTCGTCGGGGCCGTGATGCTCGACTGGTTTGATGTGGGCGGCTTCGACCTCGGCTCGGCCGTTGCCGTTGATGAATTTGAGGCCCGTGACGGCGCAGCGGCAGTCGTAGGCGTCGAGTACGATGCGGCGGAACACGCGGTCGCGGACGAGGCGGGAGCTGTAGACGGCAACTCGCTCCCGTTCGACGTCGTGAAGGAATGGGTCGCGCTCCTCCCTTAGGACATTGTCCGGTGGGGGATCGCCGAAGGTGCCGGCGCGCGGCAGAAGCGGTTGCTCGTCCGGCATGCCGAGGTCGAGAATGCGGTTGAAGTCTTCGATCGAGATCAGCCGGACTGCGGCCTGGGCGCGGCCGGAGATTCGGCCGGCTTCATTGAGCACGCCGCGTTCCACCACACCTTCGGCGCCCGAGAAGGGAACGGGGCGCTCGAAGGGCAAGTAGCTGCCGGGGTCGATCAGGGCGAAGTACATGCCGGCAGCGCTTGGATCGGGAATTATCCGCTCCACTCGGGCGATCGCGAAATAGCCTTTGCCGGTCGGCCCCCGCCGCGGCTCGTAATAGATGATCCAGTCGCCGACGAACTGCGACGCGCGGCTGAGATACTGGCTGGGAAATTGATACTGCTCGGCTGGGAGATCGTTGTAGATCGAGTCCTCTCGATGCAGGAATACGCCTCTTGCCATGCCGCCCCCCCGCCTCGGATAATGCGGAGGCTAGCATGGTAAGTATCGGCGACAAGGCTGATTTGGTCCCTGATGGCGAAGGCGGCGTCCCGGCGGTTCGACGCCGCTTTGTTGCTTTGGATAGCTCGCCGAGCCGTCTTCCGGATCGGCAGCGGCCCCGGAGGAGCGCTCGTCCCCCGTCGCCGCCGCGCGCGGTGGTACCGCAATTCTACGGTATGAACTAGGCTCGCGGCGGACGGTAAAATCGGGTATTAGCAAGCGATTCCAGAAGCTAAGAACCCTCCCCTGCCCAGCGTCATCCACATCGTCGACGACGATGCCCAAATCCGCGCCGCAACCAGCTTCCTGCTCGCCGCCCAGGGCTATGCGACCCAGGTCTACGCCGACGGCGCCGAATTCCTGAGCCAGGCCAAGCTGCGCCGCGGCTGCGTGCTGCTCGACCTGCGCATGGGCGGGCGCGACGGGCTCGACGTGCTCGACCAGCTGTCGCGCAGCGGGTCGTCGCTGCCGGTGATCATGCTGAGCGGCCACGGCGACCTGCCGACCGCCGTCCAGGCGATGAAGCTGGGCGCGATCGACTTCCTCGAAAAGCCCTATCACGAACGCGCGCTGGTGGCGGCGATCGAGCGGGCGCTCGACCGGGCGGCGGAGAGCCGCAACCGCGAGCAGGTGAAGCAGGCCGCCGCGGCGCGGCTCGAGCGCCTGTCGCCGCGCGAGCGCCAGATCTTGCAGGGGCTGCTCGCGGGCATGACCAACAAGGCGATCGGGCGGCGGCTCGACGTGAGCCCGCGCACCGTGGAGATGCACCGCGCCAATTTGATGGACGATTTGGGCGTCGGCAGCCTTTCCGAGGCCGTGCGGCTGGCGATCGACGCCGAGCTGACGCCGCTCGGCGGCGAGGCCGGCGATGCTCCGCCCGCGCAGGTCGCTCCGGCGGCCAAGGCGCAGGGGCCGAGGGCGGCGCACCGGCCGGCGCAACTGCCGCCCTCGCTGATCGACGTGCTGGAGGGGACCACCGACTGCGCCTTCATCCTCGATCCGCAATGGCGCTTCACCTACCTCAACCCCAACGCGGTGCGGACGATCGGGCGCGGGCGCGACCTGATGGGGATGGTGATCTGGGACGCCTTTCCGCTGGCGACGGGGACCAAGGCGTTCGAGCTGCTTCGGCGGGCGGCGGCGGACGACCAGCCGGTGCGGTTCGACTTCTACGAGCCGGACCTCGGCACCTGGTTCGACGTCAACGCCAGGCCAGTGGCGGCGGGGCTGCAGGTGTTCTTCCGCGACATCACGCCGGAACGACGGGCGAGCGCATCGGCCAGGATGAGCGAGGAGACGCTGCGGCTGGTGCTCGAGGCGGCCGGCGACGGGGCGTGGGACTGGAACATCGCCAGCGACGAGATCGCCATGTCGGCGCGCTTCCTCGACCGGCTCGGCTACCAGCCGGGGGGCCTGCCCGAGCATTTCGACACCGTCCGCCAGCTCATCCATCCCGACGACTTGTCCAACTTCTCCGCGCGGCTGAACGAGCATCTGAAAGGCGAGTCGGAAGTGTTCGCCTGCGAATACCGGCTCCGGCGCAGCGACGGCGGCTGGATCTGGAACTTCGACCGCGGCCGCGTCGTGGCGCGCGACCCGACGTCGGGCCGGCCTACCCGGATGGTCGGAAGCGCGTGCGACGTCACCGACCGGAGGAAGGACCAGGAGCGCGCCCAGGAGGCGTACGAGCGGCTCGTCCTGGCGCAGAAGAATGCGGGCGCGGGCATCTGGGACCTCGACCTGGCGAGCCGGACGGTGCGCCTCTGCCGCCGGAGCGCCGAGATGCACGGCCTGCCCGCGGACGCCCCGGATGAGCTCGGCCCGGAAGAATGGGCCAAATGCCTGCACCCCGACGACGTATCGCGGACTCGCGAGGAGCTGGCGCGCGCGATCGAACACGGCGACATCTACCGGATCGAATACCGCACGCTCGCTGCCGACGGCCGGTGCCGCTGGGTGCACGGGCTCGGCAAGGTGGTGCTCGATCCGCAGGGCACGCCGGTGCGCTTCCTCGGGCTCAACATCGACATCACCGAGCGCAAGGAAGACGCGCTGATGCTGAAGCGCGTGCAGTCGGAGCTGGTCCACCTGTCGCGGCTGAGCGCGATGGGGGCGATGGCCTCGACGCTGGCGCACGAGCTCAACCAGCCACTGACCGCGATCGTCAATTTCGTGCGCGGCGTGCGCCGGCTGCTCGCCCGGCCGGCCGGCAGCTCGGCCGAAGGGATCGACGAGGCGCTGCTGGCGGCCGAGCGGAGCGCCGGATATGCCAGCGACATCGTCCGGCGGATGCGCGAGCATGCCTCGCTCTCGCAGGCCGAGAAACGCCCGATCCGGCTGTCGGAAGCGATCGTAGAGGCGGTCGAGGTCGCAGGCGCCTGCGCGCCGGGCGGGGCGCGCCCGCTGGTCGCGATCGATCCGTCCGCCGATCGCGTGCTCGCCGATCCCACGCAGATCGAGCAGGTGCTCCTCAACCTGATGCGCAACGGCCGCGAGGCGATGGACGAGGTCGGCGTGGCCGATCCGCTGTCGATCACCGTGGCGCCGGCCGCCGACGGCCAGAGCCTCGTTCGGGTCGGCGATTCCGGCCCGGGCATTTCCCCGGAGCGGAGGGCGCGGCTGTTCGCCTCGTTCGTGACCAGCAAGGCGCACGGCTCGGGGATCGGCCTTCCGCTGTGCCGAACCATCGTCGAGGCGCATGGCGGACGCCTCTGGGTCGAGGACAACCAGCCCTGCGGCGCCGCTTTCTGCTTCACCCTCCCCAGGGCCGCGGCCTGACTCCAGCCGTCCTGCGAGCGCAGGGCTTGCAAGCGGAGTGCTCCAGGGACTCCGGGACGGGGCCGGCGCCTGCATATGGCTCCGCGCGATCCTGTGCTATACGAGTCGCTCGTGGCGGCCCGGTCCGCTCCACGCCGGCCAGCCGCCCCCCTTCGGGAGGACGCCCATGGCCGTGACCAATGCCGCCCCTGC
>DASWSP010000088.1:0-6519 GCA_036402575.1 Allosphingosinicella sp.
GCGCCCGACGCTCTTTCGTAAAAGTTCATGATCTGCTCGCGGATCTCGAACAGCCACAGGTTCGGGGTCATCGCGCCCACGTCCATGATGTGGCTGCCGATGTTGAGCAGGTGGTTCTTGATCCGGGTCATCTCGGCGAAGAAGACGCGCAGATATTGCGCGCGCAGCGGCACTTCGAGGCCGAGCAGCTTCTCGATGGCGAGCACGTAGCTGTGCTCCATCGCCATCGGCGAGGCGTAATCGAGGCGGTCCATGTAGGGCAGCGCCTGGAGGTAGGTCTTGTATTCGCACAGTTTCTCGGTGCCGCGGTGGAGCAGCCCGATATGCGGGTCGACTCGCTCGACGATCTCGCCGTCGAGCTCGAGGATCAGCCGCAGGACGCCGTGCGCGGCCGGGTGCTGCGGGCCGAAATTGATCGTGTAGTTGGCGATCTCTGAGCCGGTGGCGCCGCTGGTCGCGGCCTCCTCCTCGGTCCACAGCTCGGTAGCGCTGGTGCTCATTTCTTGATCTCCGCCGCGGTGGCGGGCGTTGGGGCGCCGGGCGCCTGGGGAGTCACCTTCTCGTCGCCCGGCAGGATATATTCGGCGCCTTCCCAGGGGCTGAGGAAATCGAAGGCGCGGAAATCCTGGGCGAGCCGCACCGGCTCGTAGACCACGCGCTTCTGCTCCTCGGAATAGCGCATCTCGACATAGCCGGTGAGCGGGAAGTCCTTGCGGAACGGGTGGCCGCGAAAGCCGTAGTCGGTGAGGATCCGGCGCAGGTCCGAATTGCCTTCGAAAAGCACGCCGTAGAGGTCGAAAACCTCGCGCTCGAGCCAGCCCGCGACCGGCCACAGGCCGGTGACCGACGGCACCGGCTTCTCCTCATCCGTCATGAGGCGGATGCGGATGCGGTGGTTCTTGGTCAGCGACAGCAGATGGTAGACGACCTCGAACCGCTCGGGCCGCTGCGGATAATCGACCCCGGCGATCTCCATCAGCTGCTGATATTCGAACCGGTCCCGAAGCGTGCGGCAGACCTCGACGATGCTCTCCCGCCGCACCGTGACCGAGACCTCGCCGACGGCGTCGGCGGCATCGAGGAACGCGTCGCCGATCGCCGCCTTCACTTCGTCGATGATGCCTTCGCGCGCAGCGATCCTTGGAGCGGGACTAGTCACGTGCCCCTCCCGACGCCGGACGATTGCTGGTCATGATCCGATTCATCAGCGTTCGATCGTGCCGGAGCGGCGGATCTTACGCTGCAGCTGCATGATCCCGTAGAGGAGGGCCTCGGCGGTCGGCGGGCAGCCTGGGACGTAGATGTCGACCGGAACGATGCGGTCGCAGCCGCGCACCACCGAGTAGCTGTAATGATAATAGCCGCCGCCGTTGGCGCAGCTGCCCATCGAGATGACGTAGCGCGGCTCCGACATCTGGTCGTAGACCCGGCGCAGCGCCGGCGCCATCTTGTTGCAGAGCGTTCCGGCGACGATCATCACGTCGGATTGCCTGGGGGATGCGCGGGGCGCCACGCCAAATCTTTCAAGGTCGTAGCGCGGCATGTTCACATGGATCATCTCGACCGCGCAGCAGGCCAGGCCGAAGGTCATCCACCACAGCGAGCCCGTCCGCGCCCACTGGAACAGGTCTTCCGTGGAGGTGACCAGGAAGCCCTTGTCGCTGACCTCGCTCTGGAGCTGGTTGAAGAACTGAGGGTCCGGCTGCTGCAGGTCGGCCGGGCGGACGTTCTCGTGCCGCGGATCGAGGATCACTCCCATTCGAGCGCTCCCTTCTTCCAGGCGTAGACGAGGCCGATGAACAGCTCGGCGAGGAAGATCATCATCGCGAACCAGGCGGTCCAGCCGATATCGAAGACCGAGACCGCCCAGGGGAAGAGGAAGGCGGCCTCCAGATCGAATACGATGAACAGGATCGCGACAAGGTAGAAGCGCACGTCGAACTGCGAGCGGCTGTCCTCGAAGGCGGGGAAGCCGCATTCATATTCGGCGAGCTTGTCCGGATAGGGATTGTTGGCGCCGGTCAGCCGCGACACGATCATCGGCATGAACACGAACGAACTCGACAGCGCCAGCGCTACGCCGAGAAACAGCAGGATCGGCAGATATTCGGCGGCGTCGAACGCCATCGAGAGTCTCCAGGAACGAGGTTTGCGCGGCTTCTAGGCTAGCGGCCGGGCAACCGCAACCGCGGGAATCGGTAGGTGAGGACAGCGATTTAAGGGGCCCGTGGCGGCTTTTGAAGCCTTGGCCGGAACGAAGGAAGAGATGCGGTTACCGGCTTGTGCCGCTTCGGAAAATACAGCGCCTCGGATCAGGCGCGAAGGGCGACGGCCACCAGCTTGTGAAGCCTGGAATGGATCTGGTCGTTGGCGGCGAGCACCTGGCCTTGGGCCAGGTCGCGGTCCGAGCCGCGGAAGTCGGTGACGAAGCCGCCCGCCTCGCGCACCAGCAGCAGCCCGGCGGCGATGTCCCACAGCTGGAGATCCTCCTCCCAGAAGCCGTCGAAGCGGCCGGCGGCGACCCAGGCGAGGTCGAGCGCGGCCGAGCCGAAGCGGCGGACGCCCGCGACTTCGGGCGAGACCGCCTCGAGGATGCGGTTGAAGCGCGGCAGGTCGCCGTGCGCCTTGAAGGGGATGCCGGTGGCGATCAGCGCGTCCGCCAGCTCGCGGCGCGAGGAGACGCGAAGCCGCCGCTCGTTGAGCCAGGCGCCCCTGCCCTTTTCCGCCCAATAGCTCTCGTCGGTCAGCGGCTGGTAGACCAGCCCCTGCGTGATCTCGCCCCAGCCGCCGCCGGGCTTCGTCTCCTGGACGGCGATCGAGATGGCGAAATGCGGGATTCCGTGGAGGAAGTTGGAGGTGCCGTCGATCGGGTCGACGATCCAGCGCGGCTTGCCGGGATCGCCCTCGACGGTGCCGCCCTCCTCCATGAGGAAGCCCCAGCCGGGGCGGGCGTGGCGCAGCTCCTCCATCACCGTCTGCTCGGCGCGCTTGTCGGCCATCGACACGAAGTCGGCGGGCCCCTTGCGGCTGACCTGGAGCTGCTCGACCTCGCCGAAGTCGCGGCGGATGCGCGGCGCCGCCTTGCGCGCGGCGCGCTGCATGACGGTGATCAATCCGGAATGGGAAACCATTGTCATCCTCTCCCCTCCCGCTTGCGGGAGGGGCTGGGGGGAGGGCCTGTTGCAGAAAGGGAGGTGCGAGGCCCAACAGCCCCTCCCCTCGATCCCCTCCCGCAAGCGGGAGGGAAAGAGCTCAATCCGCTCTGCGGACGTAGGTCTGCTCGTAAACGTCGACGACGATCCGGGTTCCGCTGGAAATGTGCGGCGGGACCATCACGCGAACGCCGTTGTCCAAGATCGCGGGCTTGAAGCTCGACGAGGCGGTCTGGCCCTTCACGACCGCGTCGGCCTCGACGATCGTGGCCTCGATCTGGTCGGGGAGCTGCACCGAGATAGGGCGCTCGTTGTAGAGCTCCATCACGACGTCCATGCCGTCCTGAAGGAAGGCGGCGGCCTCGCCGATCAGGTCCCTTGGCAGGCTCACCTGCTCGTAATCGGCCTTGTCCATGAAGACGAGGCTGTCGCCGTCGGCGAACAGGAACTGGAAGTCCTTGGTGTCGAGCCGCACCCGCTCCACCGTCTCCGCCGAGCGGAACCTCACGTTGTTCTTGCGCCCATCGATGAGGTTCTTCATCTCGACCTGCATGTAGGCGCCGCCCTTGCCCGGCTGGGTGTGCTGGATCTTCACCGCACGCCAGATGCCGCCTTCATATTCGATGATGTTGCCGGGACGAATGTCCACGCCGCTGATTTTCATGGTGCTCTCGTGAGGCTGGAAAGAGCCGGAGCCTTAGCCGCCCGTCTTCTTTCCGGCAAGGAGCGGATAGGGATTGACCGGGCTGCCGTGGTACCAGCGCTCGCCCGGGTCCAGTCGGTGGATGGCGAAATGGAGGTGGGGCCCGGCGGGGTTGGCGTTGCCGGTGCTGCCGACCGTGCCGATGCGCTGGCCGCGGCGGATCTTGTCGCCCTCGTTCAGCCCCGGCGCATATTCGTCGAGATGGGCGTAATAATAGATCCACTTGCCGTCGTCGGAGCGGACGTAGGCGGTGATGCCGCCGCCCTTGCTGAAGAACAGCTTCTCGACCGTGCCGGGCGCGGCGGCGACCACCGGCGTGCCGGTGGGCGCCATGATGTCGATCGCGTCGTGGACCCGGGCGCCGCCGGCGCGGGCCTGGGTATAGGTGTCGGCGAGCTGATCGGGCCTGACGCCCGTCACCGGGACGGCGAGGCCGGCGGGGCCGACGACCACGCTCTCCGCCACCTCGACCCTGGGCTTGTCCAGGACCACCTTGTCGCCGGACGTCTCGACCCTGCCGTCGGGCTTGTCCGAGCCGTTGCCGTAGGCGGCGATCCAGAAGGCGCTGACCACCGCGGCCGTGACGGCCGCGGTGACCATATTGGTCAAGATGAGCTTCAGCCTGGACAAGGCGCAATGCTTACATAGATCAAGCCTGGAAGACTACCTCCATCCCATCCTCGATCATCTGGGTGAGGCGGGCGGCATCCCAGTTGGTAAGCCGCACGCAGCCGTGGCTCTCGGCGCGCTTGATCGTCTCGGGCGAGTTGGTGCCGTGGATGCCGATATGCTCCTTGTTGAGGTCGATCCAGACGACCCCGACCGGGCCGTTGGGACCGGGCGGAAGCATCTGCTCGGGCTCGTCGTCGCGCACGTCCCAGAACAGCTGGGGCTGGTATTTGAAGGGAGGATTGAAGGCGACCGAGTTCACCTTCCAGTTGCCGAGCGGCAGCGGGTCCTTCTCGCTGCCCATCGTGGCGGGAAACTGGGCGATCATCCGGCCGCGCTCGTCATAGACGTGGACGACCTTGTCCGACTTGTCGACCACCACCCTGGCCGCCTTGGGCTGCTGCGCGCTGACGTTGAGGTCGCTGAGCAATTGCGCCACGTCGGGCTTCACGTTGCGGTAGTCGCGCGACGACGGCAGCACGTTGGGCAGCCGAAGCACGGTGCCGGCCCGAAGCGGCTGCCTGGGATCGTTGAGCGCGATGATCGTCTCGGCCGTGGTATGGAATTTCTCGGCGATCTTCTCGAGCAGGTTGCGATAGGCGAGCCGCTCCATCTTCGCCTGCTCGGCGGGATCATCCGGGATCCGCCCCACGAAGGGCCCGCGAGCGTCGCTCTCGTCGATGCGCAGCCGCCGCGTCGAAGGCGCCCGGTCGCGCAGCAGGGCGGCGCGGGTCGCCTGGTCGAGCTCGCCGGTGACGGGCAGGCCGCGCGATTCCTGGAAGCCCTTGACGGCCGCGTCGAACGAAACGCCCTCGAGGCCGTCGATCACGCCCGGCGAGAAGCCGGCGCGGTCGAGCAGCACCTGGGCGTGGAAGATCGTGCCGTCGATCTTCTCGGCGGGCTGCGCCGCCGCCGTCTGCCTGCCTTGCCCGGCGGGGCGCGCTTTGTCCTGCGCGACGGCCGCGCCGGCGATCCCGAGGAAGGCCGCGCCGATGAGGAGGAATGCCCTTGGGCCTTGGTTCTGCACGCTACGCTCCGTTACTGAGGTTTCGGCATCAAACGACGCAGCCGAAACTTATTTCCCTGGAATGCCGTTGCTCCCCTCGTGAAACAAATCCGCATCGGCTGCTCGGGCTGGAACTACAAGCATTGGCGCGGCCGCTTCTATCCCGAGGGGCTGCCGCAAAAGCGCTGGTTCGAACATTATTCGGCGACGTTCGACACCGTCGAGATCAACAACAGCTTCTACCGGCTGCCGAGCGGCGACACCTTCGCCAAATGGCGCGATCAGGCGCCGGCGGGCTTCTGCTACGCGGTCAAGGCCAACCGCTTCCTCACCCAGGCCAAGAAGCTGAAGGATTGCGCCGAGCCGCTGCAGCGGATGCTGACGCCTTTTCGGAACCTCGGCGACCGGCTCGGCCCGATCCTCTACCAGCTGCCCCCTCGCTTCCGCTGCAATGTCGGGCGCCTTCAGGAGTTCATCGCCCTCCTCCCGGGCGACCTCACCCACGTTTTCGAGTTCCGCGAGAAAAGCTGGCTGACGGACGAGGTGCTGGCGCTGCTCGATTCGAGCGGAGTCTCGTTCTGCGTCCACGACATGCCGGGTTCGGCGACGCCGCGCTGGTCGGCCGGCCCGATCGCCTATGTCCGCTTCCATGGCGGCGAAGGCAAATATTGGGGCCGCTATCCGGACGAAGGGCTGCTGGGCTGGACCGACTGGATCGTGGCGCAGGCCAAGTCGGGCCGCCCGGTCTGGTGCTATTTCAACAACGACATCGACGCCCACGCCATCCATGACGCGCTGACTTTGCGGGCGATGGTCAGGCAGGCGGCGCGCTAGCCGCGCAGCGTCTGCTGGAAGGCCGCCACGGCCGCTGCCGGCCCGTCGGGATGGTTCCAGACGGCGCTGCAGACGGCAAGGAAGTCCGCGCCCGCCTGCGCCAGCACCCGCCCGTTGCCCGGCGTGATCCCGCCGATCGCGACGCACGGCAGCTC
>DASWSP010000089.1:0-6919 GCA_036402575.1 Allosphingosinicella sp.
CGCGCACGCGCCGATGCCGCGCATGACCAACACCTTCATGCTCGGCGGCACCGACGATCCTCGCGAGATCCTCGCTCGCGCCGGGAACGGCATCTACGCCAAGAGCTTCGGCGGCGGGCAGGTCGACATCACCAGCGGCAAATTCGTCTTCAGCTGCACCGAGGCGTACCGGATCGAGACCGGCCGCTTGGGCGCCCCCATCAAGGGCGCGACATTGATCGGCGACGGACCGTCGGTGCTGACGCGGGTGCGGGCGATCGGCAACGACATGGCGCTCGACGAGGGCATCGGCATCTGCGGCAAGGGCGGCCAATCGGTGCCGGCCGGGGTGGGACAGCCGACCCTGCTGATCGAGGGGCTGACGGTCGGCGGCACCGCCGCCTGATGGCGCCCTGGGCGCAGCAGGTCCGCGACTTCTGGCTGTCCCAGCCGCCCGAGCGGTGGTGGAAGGCCGATGCCCAATTCGATGCCGAGATACGCGCGCGTTTCCTGCCACTGTGGGAGGAGCAAGGGTCGGGTCAGGCGAAGGACTTCCTCGGCTCGGCTGAGGAGGCCGTCGCGGCGGCGATCCTGTTCGACCAGTTCCCGCGCAACATGTTCCGCGACCATGCCGAGCAGTTCGCCACCGATCCGCTGGCCTTGGCGATCGCGCGCGAGGCGGACCGGCTCGGCTTTCACGAGCGGCTGGGAAAGGACGAGCGCATCTTCCTGACGATGCCGCTGGAGCACAGCGAAAGCCTCGACGACCAGGAGCGTTCGCTCGCGCTGTTCACCGCGCTCGGCGATCCCGAGCATCTGCGCTACGCCCGGCTGCATCATGACGTCGTTGCGCGCTTCGGCCGGTTCCCGCACCGCAACGCCATGCTCGGCCGCGCGCCGCGGCCCGACGAGATCGCCGCCGGCGAGGTCGTGCCCTGGTAATGGCGCTGGTCGAGCTCGCCAAATTCTACAACGGCTTCGAGGCCGGGATCGTGCGCGGCCGCCTCGAGGCGGAGGGGATCGACAGCTTCCTGTTCGACTTCGACAATGCCATCGAGGGGATCGGCTTCGTGATCCCGGTGCGGGTGATGGTGGACGAGGACGATCTCGACAGGGCGCGGCGCATCCTCGCCGATCCTAGCTAGCGGAAGAAGCGTGCCAGCGGGCTGAGGTCGTAGCCGGCCGCCGCCGCCTGCTCGATCAGCTCATCGCCGCCCGCGCCCTGCTGCGAGCGCGCGAGCGCCCACAGATAGGCCGAGCGGGTGCCCGAAAGGCAAAAGGCGAGGACGGTGCCGTCGGCGGCATCGAGCGCCTCGGCCATCGCGTCGACCATGTCGCGCGACAGTCCGCCCGAATGGACGGGAATGTGCCGGTAGGCGAGGCCGGCCGCGAGCGCCGCCGCCTCGATCTCCGCGCCCGGCGGCTGCCCCCGCTCCTCGCCGTCGGGACGGTTGTTGACGATCATCTTCACGCCGGCCGCGGCCAGCGCGGGGACCTCCTCCGGATCGATCTGCCCGGCGACGATCGTGCGCTCGTCAATCCGCTTCAACACAGGCTCCTTCCCCAAATGCCGTGACCACCTCGACGAAAGCCGCCCCGTAGCGCTCGAGCTTGGCCGCGCCGACTCCGGAGATGCGGGCGAGCGCGCCGAGGTTGGTCGGCTTTGCCTCAGCCATTTCGCGCAAGGTGCTGTCGTGGAAGATCACGTAGGGCGGCACGCCCGCTTCCCGGGCGAGGTCGCGGCGACGCTCGCGAAGCGCCTCGAACAAGGGATCGTGCGGCTGATCGGCCGTCCTTTCCCGGCGCGAGCGGGTCCGCTTCGGCGGCAGGACGATCGCCACCTCCTCTTCGCCCTTGAGGATCGGCTTGGCGGCGGGGCCGAAGGAGAGGCCGCCATAATCGTCGGCGCGAAGCGCGTCGCGGGCGAGCAGGGCGCGGGCGACGGGCTTGACCAGCGCCAGCTCCGCCTCGCCGGCGATGCCGAACACGCTCAGGCGGTGGTGGTTGAAATTGTGGACCTTGTCGGTCTCTCGGCCGGCAAGGACGTCGGTAAGGTGGCCGATGCCGAAGCGCATCTCGGTGCGGAAGGCGGCGGAGAGCAGTTTGCGCGCGACCTCGGTCACGTCGACGGCTTGCGGCGGGTTGAGGCAATTGTCGCAATTGCCGCACGCCGCCGGCGGAGTCTCGCCGAAATGGCGCAGCAGCACCGCCCTCCGGCAGCCCGCGGTCTCGACCAGCGAGGCCAGGGCATTGAGCCGCTCGCGCTCGCCCCCCTGCCGGCTCGCCTCCACCTCGGTGGAGATGCGGTGGCGGGCGCGGGAGAAATCCTCAGCGCCCCAGAACAGGTGCGCCTCGGCCGGATCGCCGTCGCGGCCGGCGCGGCCGGTCTCCTGATAATAGCTTTCGATCGACTTGGGCAGGCCGGCATGGGCGACGAGGCGCACGTCGGGCTTGTCGATGCCCATGCCGAACGCGATCGTCGCGACCACCACCATATTCTCGCTGGTGACGAACGCCGCCTGGTTGCGCGCCCGCACCCTCGGGTCGAGCCCGGCATGGTAGGGAAGGGCGGCGCGGCCGGGCCGCGAGAGCTGCTCGGCGAGCTTCTCCGCCTTGTCGCGGCTCGGGACGTAGACGATCCCCGGACCCGGCTGCTCGTCGAGCAGCGTCTTCAACTGCTTCGCCACGCCGTCGCGCGGGCGGATGTGGTAGCGGATGTTCGGCCGGTCGAAGCCCGCCAGGATGAGGCCGTCCTCGGGGATGCCGAGCTGGACGAGGATGTCGGCGCGGGTCTGGCGGTCGGCGGTGGCGGTGAGCGCCAGCCGCGGCACATCGGGAAAGCTGTCGAGCAGCGGCCGCAGCAGGCGGTAGTCCGGGCGGAAATCGTGCCCCCATTCGGACACGCAATGCGCCTCGTCGATCGCGATGAGCGCCAGCGGCACCTGTCGGAGCAGGTTGCGGAAGCCGTCGCCCGAGGCACGCTCGGGAGCGACGTAGATGAGGTCGAGATCGCCGCGCCGGAGCCGCGCCACCGTCTCCTCGCGATTGTCGTCGGCCGAGGTGAGCGCGGCGGCCTGGATTCCGAACCCCTCGGCCGAGCGGATCTGATCGTGCATCAGCGCGATCAGCGGCGAGATGACGAGCGCCGTCCCCGGCCGCGCCAGCGCCGGCACCTGGTAGCAAAGCGACTTGCCGGCCCCCGTCGGCATCACGCCAAGGCTGTGCTCGCCCGCCATGACGCGGTCGATCACCTGGCGCTGGACGCCCCGGAAGTCTGGAAAACCGAAGGTGCTGCGGAGGATCGAAAGCGGGTCTTGCACAGGTGCCACCTAAACGTTCGTCCCGAGCGAAGTCGAGGGGCGCTGGCACAGAGTCATCGCATGCGCCCCTCGACTGCGCTCGGGACGAGCGGCCCCTGTGCTATTCCGCCGCCTTCGCTTCTTCCTGTTCGCGCTCGCTTTGCTGGCGGGCCCACATCTCGGCGTAGAGGCCGTCCTTGCGGAGCAGTTGCGCGTGGGTGCCGCGTTCGGCGACGCGGCCCTGGTCGAGCACGACGATCTGGTCGGCGTCGACCACCGTCGAGAGGCGGTGGGCGATGACGATGCTGGTGCGGCCGCGCTCGATGTTGCGGATCGTCTCCTGGATCGCCGCCTCGGTGCGGCTGTCGAGCGCGCTGGTCGCCTCGTCGAGGATCAGGATCGGCGGGTCCTTGAGCAGGGTCCGCGCGATCGCGACGCGCTGCTTCTCGCCGCCCGACAGCTTGAGCCCGCGCTCGCCGACCTTGGCTTCATAGCCCTCGGGCAGCGAGCGGATGAAATCGTGGATGGCGGCGCCCCGGGCCGCTTCCTCGACCTCGGCCTGGGTGGCGCCGTCGCGCCCGTAGGCGATGTTGTAGCCGACCGTGTCGTTGAACAGCACGCTGTCCTGCGGGACGATGCCGATCGCGGCGCGCAGGCTCTTTTGCGCCACCTTCGTGATGTCCTGCCCGTCGATCGTGATGCGGCCGGCGGTCGGCTCGTAGAAGCGGTAGAGCAGGCGCGACATCGTCGACTTGCCCGCGCCCGAGGGGCCGACCACCGCCAGCGTCGTGCCCGGCGGAACGTCGAGGTCGATGCCGTGCAGGATCTCGCGCTCCGCATCGTAGCCGAAATGGACGCCTTCGAAGCGGACGTGGCCGGCGCTCACCTTGAGGTCGGCCGCGCCCTCGCGGTCCTTCACCTCGGCCTCGGTGTCGATGATCCCGAACATCTGCTCCATGTCGATCAGCCCCTGGCGGATGTTGCGGTAGACGAAGCCGAGCATGTCAAGCGGGCGGAAGAGCTGGGCGAGCAGGGTGTTGACCAGCACCACGTCGCCGGTGGTGAAGGCGCCGCGGCTCCAGCCCCACACGGTGTAGGCCATCGCTCCGGCCATCATCAGGTTGGTGATCAGCGACTGGCCGATATTGAGCCAGGCGAGCGACGTCTCGTTGCGGATCGCGCTTTCCTGGTAGCGGTGAAGCGCCTCGCTGTAGCGGCGCGCCTCGCGCTCCTCGGCCGTGAAATATTTGACGGTCTCGTAGTTGAGCAGCGAATCGACGGCGCGGGCGATGGTCTGGTTGTCGACCTCGTTCATCTCGCGCCGGAGCTTGGCGCGCCAGTCGGTGATCGCGCGCGTGAACCAGATGTAGACCGCGACCATGACCAGGGTCGCGACGACCAGGCCGGGCCCGAACTTCACCCCGAAGATGATGCAGATCGCCGCCAGCTCGACGATCGTGGGGGCGATGTTGAACAGGAGGAAGTAGAGCATCGTGTCGATGCTCTTGGTGCCGCGCTCGACGATCCGGGTGAGCGAGCCGGTGCGCCGCTCGAGGTGGAAGCGCAGCGACAGCGCGTGGATATGGCGGAACACGCTTTCGGCGAGCCGCCGCGTGGCATCCTGCCCGACCCGCTCGAAGACCGCGTTGCGCAGGTTGTCGAACAGCACGCCGCTGAAGCGCGCGGCGGCGTAGGCGACGACCAGGGCGACGGCGATCTCCACCGCCGCCTCCATTCCGGCCGCCATCCGGTCGATCGCGGCCTTGTAGGCGAACGGCATGGTCAGCGTCGCCGCCTTGGCGACCAGCACCAGCAGCAGGGCGATCACGACCCGAGCCTTCAGCGCAGCTTCGCCGGCGGGCCAGAGATAGGGCAGGAAACGGCGCATCGCCCCCCAGCCGGGTTCGGGCTCGTTCGTCGTCTTCGTCTCGTCGGAAAGCATCCCGGTCTAAATAGTGATGCCGCCCACCGCCTCCAAATTAAAGCTGTCGATCGGAGGAACCTGCCGAATCTCCAATGGTTTACAAGGGTGAACGAGCGGGACGACGGATCATGGGACCGGCATTTTACGTGATGGCGATACTGGGCTGCGGCGAAGCCGAGGCCGCGTGCCAGCAGGTGGCCGTGGCGCAGACCCGCTATGAGAATCTCGAGGCGTGCAACGCCGCCACCGCCGAAGCGGTGATGCGCAACGTCAACCTTTCCTTCCCGGTCGTCGCCGCCCAGTGCCGCCGCGACGATACCGAGGTCGCCGAGAAGCTGATGCCGAGCGACATCGACCTGCCCGAGGCCGAGGCTTCCGCGCCGCGAGTCCAGCGCGCCGCCTACCACCCGCCCCGCAAGCTGCGCCTCTAACCCCTCCAGTCGCTACTGCCGAACCTGCTTCGGCATCCGATTTCGCGCAGCGCGGGCCGCGGCCGGGATCGGCGCGGGCGGGTTCAGTGCGCGGGGCCCGGCGGGGCGGGGGAAAAGGGCGGAAGTTGACACGAAGTTCTCACCTGTAGCGCCGCCGCGGCGGCTCGGCGCGTCCGGCGGGGTCGATGAAGCGGCACATGTCGGAGAACTCCTGCTGGCTGAGCTCGCCCTCCTTGCGCTGCAGCTTGTCCCACGCCGCCTCGCCGCGCTTCTCCTGCGCCGCGCGCGCCTCCGCCGCCTCCTGCGCGGGCGACTTCGGCGGCCGCTGCTCGGACAGGAAATCGGGCAGCTTGCCGTCGGCGATGTCGGCGAGCTCGAGTTCGCGGGCGAGGCGATCGGGGCCGAGCAGCTGCTCCGGCGGCGCCGGAGGAAGCGGCTCCAGCGCGCGCAGGCTCTCCTCGACCGGCTCGGGCGGCGGCGCCGGCCCGGCGAGCGCGGAGCCATCGCCCGATTGGGGGGCGTAGCGCTCCGGCTTGAGGTGGCGCAGCAGGAACATCAGCAGCCGGTCGTTGACGACGCGCTTGGTGCAGATCACCTCGCCATATTCGTTGAAGACGGGGCGCTCCTCCCCGTCGATCGCGCGTTCGAAGGCGACGTCCTCGAGCAGCGAGCCGGCATGGTGGCGGGCCGCGTCCCAGGCGCGGGCGAAGGCGGCGCCGTGGGGCGAGCGGCGAAGCTTGTAGGCGCTCTCGCGGCTCATTCCGACGGCCTTGGCGGCGAGGCTGACCTGGCCGGTGTCGGCGAGCGTCTCGATGTAGCGGCGCATCTTCTCCTCGGTCCAGCCGTCGGTGCGGGGCACGCGGCGGACGGGGACCCAGCGGTACTCGGCGGGGTCGTAGCCGTTGGGGGCGCCGTCGGCGGAGTCGGTGGTCGCAAGCGAATGGGGCTCGGTGGGTTCCGCTTCCGAAGAAGCGCCGGCTTCGGGAGGAGTGGGCGCGGTGTCGACCGCCGGCGAATCGGGGTGCTGTTCCATCCTCCAGTGTGGAACATAAACGGGGTGCTGTAGGAAAATGGTTTCTGATCAAAGTGGTACTTCGATCTGGGCATGCATTTACGATTTGGCCGAAATCATCGAGCTATGCTCTGGCTATGCCGCCGGAAATACTTGCTCTCATAGACAAGCCACTGTCCCTGGTTGCCGTGCTGTTCGTCGGCGCGCTTGCGGGCATGGTCGTGGAGCAGGTCGTCAGCAAACGCCGCCGCGAGGCATGGAAACGCAAGAATGC
>DASWSP010000090.1:0-1881 GCA_036402575.1 Allosphingosinicella sp.
CTACGCCGGTCCACCGGCGGTCAGCCCGAGCGGCGCCGCCGAGGCGCTTGCCGCGGATGCGAACCACACAGCCACGACGGCGCACATGGCAACGTTCCTCGCCTTGGACGCGATCTTCACCCGTAAGGGCAACGCTTTCGAGCCGACCGAACTGGCCCGCGGCCCCTGGGATCCCGACGCCCAGCACGGCGGCGCGCCCGCTGCGCTGATCGCGGGCGAGCTGGAGCGGCTCGGCGACGGGCGGCCGTTCGCGCGCATCGCGCTCCATCTGCTGAAACCGGTGCCGCTGGTTCCGCTGACCCTGACGACGGAGGTGGTGCGCGACGGCCGCCGCGCACGGCGGCTGCGCGCCGACCTCAAGGCCGGCGACGAGACGGTCTGCTTCGCCTACGCGCTGCAGCTGGCGGGCAGCGACGAGCCGATGCCGGAGATCCCGCTGGACGCCCCGGCCCTCGAGCCGCCGGACGGCGCACCGCCGGCGCCGAGCTTCACGGGCTATCGCATGTTCGGCGGCGACGGCATCGAGATCCGTTTCGTCCGCGGGCACTTCTCCGAGCCCGGCCCGGCGACCGCGTGGTTCCGCCTGCGCGTGCCGATAGTTGAGGGCGAGCCCGCCACGCAGCTCCAGCGCGCGATGGCCGCGGCCGACTTCGGCAACGGGATCAGCGCCGCGGTCGACTGGGACGACTACACGTTCGTCAACCCGGAGCTGACCGTCTACTTCCTGCGCCTGCCCGAGGGCGAGTGGATCGGCAACGACGCCGCCACCGCGATCGAGCCGGGAGGCATCGGCCTCGCCGACGCGGCGCTGCACGACGCGCGCGGCCCGTTCGGCCGCGCGCTGCAGTCGCTGTACGTGTCTAGGCGGCGGTGACCGGGACGGCGCCGAGCCGCTTGAGCGACTGCTTGAGCGCCCGGCGACCGCGATGGTGCAGGCCGTGGATCGAGTCCTCGGACTTGCCGAGGCGCTCGGCGATCTCGCTGGGCGAGTAGCCGGCGACGTGGCGCAGGACGATGACGTCGCGCTGGATCTCGGGTAGCTCCGTCAGCGCGGCGGTTAGGGCCTCGGAGAGCTCGCGGCCGCGATCCTCGGCGCGCTCGTCGGCCGCGCGGGCCTCCTCGCACAGGATCGGGCGGCGGCGGCGCAGGTGGTCGATCGCCAGGTTGTGGGTCACGCGCAGCAACCAGGCGGAAAACGGCACCGAGCGCTCCTGGTATCGGCCGATCGACGTGATCAGCCGGGCGAAGACCTGCTGGCGGATGTCCTCCGCCTCGTGCTCGTCACGCAGGATGCTGCGCGCGTAGCCGTACACGTTGTCGCTGTAGTTGACGTACAGCCAGTGGATGGCGTTGTTGTCGCCTTGCTTTGCCCGCGCGATGACACGCGAGAGCTCGCTCTTCGAAGGGCCGTCGCCTGAAACGCGGACCTGGGGCTGGATGCTCACTACTGGGGTCATCACTACCTCCGGTGTCTTCAGCGCCCTTGTCGGTCTCGACATTCCGTTGTCGCCGATGGCCTGGTGCGCTGCTTTCCCATACCTGGCTGCAATGGTGCGTTCAGCCGATTTGGGCCCGGTTAGGCTTCGCGTTAGCCGGGGATTTGTTCACCGTTAATGTGTTGAACCCGAAAAGGGGACACTGAGTGCCAAAGCGGGTCAAGCCGAAGTCCTCGACGGACGGCCGGGTGCCGCTGGACGAGACGGTTGTCGACTCGCTGCCCTATGGGTTGGTGGTGGTCCAGGCCGACCACACCATCACCTCCTCAAACGCGACCGCTCGCCGATTTCTTCCGCAGATCGACGAAGCGGACCATTGTCACGAAGCGTTCTCGTGCCGGGTCCCGGGCGGGCCCTGCGAGCACGGCTGCCTGGCCGCCAGGGC
>DASWSP010000091.1:0-5716 GCA_036402575.1 Allosphingosinicella sp.
AGCGTTTCGATCCCGCATCCGCCGATGCGCGCTGGCAAGCCGCGTGGGAAGCCGCGCGCGTGTTCGAAGCCGACAGCCGGTCCGCCAAGCCCAAGAGCTTCGTGCTCGAGATGTTTCCCTATCCCAGCGGGCGCATCCACATCGGGCACGTCCGCAACTACACCATGGGCGACGTGCTGGCGCGCTACAAGCGCATGCTGGGCATGAACGTGCTGCACCCGATGGGCTGGGACGCCTTCGGCATGCCGGCCGAAAACGCGGCGATGGAAAAGGGCGTCCATCCCGGCGGCTGGACGCGACAGAACATCGCCACCATGAAGGCGCAGCTGAAGCGCCTGGGCTTCGCGCTCGACTGGAGCCGTGAGCTCGCGACCTGCGAGCCCGACTATTATGGCCACGAGCAGGCGCTGTTCCTCGCGCTCTACGAAGCCGGGCTGGTCTACCGCAGGGAGAGCGAGGTCAATTGGGACCCGGTCGACATGACCGTGCTCGCCAACGAGCAGGTGATCGACGGCAAGGGCTGGCGCAGCGGCGCGCCGGTCGAGCGGCGCAAGCTTAGCCAATGGTTCCTCAAGATCACCGACTTCGCCGAAGAGCTGCTCGACGGGCTCGACGCCCTCGACCAATGGCCCGACAAGGTCCGGCTGATGCAGGAGAACTGGATCGGCAAGAGCCAGGGCCTCAAGTTCCGCTTCCAGCTCGAGCGGCCGGTGGACGGCTTCGACGGCTTCGAGGTGTTCACCACCCGGCCCGACACCATCTTCGGCTCCAGCTTCGCCGCCATCTCGCCCGATCACCCGATCGCGCTCGCCTCGGCCGAGAAGGACGCGGCGCTCGCCGCCTTCCTGGCGGAATGCAAGGCGGGCGGAACGACCGCGGCCGAGCTGGAGACGGCCGAGAAGAAGGGCTTCGATACCGGCCTGCGCGTCATCCACCCGCTCGACCCGTCGTGGACGCTGCCGCTCTACGTGGCCAATTTCGTGCTGATGGACTACGGCACCGGCGCCATCTTCGGCTGCCCGGCGCACGACCAGCGCGACCTCGATTTCGCCCGCAAATACGGCCTTCCGGTGACCCGCGTCGTCGCCGCCACGCCCGAGGAGGCGGCCGAGCCGGTCGAAACGGAGGCCTATGTCGGGCCCGGCCGGCTGGTGAACTCGCGCTTCCTCGACGGACTGACCGCTGAGGACGGCATCCGCGAAGTGATCTCGCGCGCCGAGGCGGAAGGCTGGGGCGAGGGGACCACCGCGTGGCGGCTGCGCGACTGGGGCGTGTCGCGCCAGCGTTACTGGGGGACCCCGATCCCCATCATCCATTGCGAGGCGTGCGGGCCGGTGCCCGTTCCGCGCGACCAGTTGCCGGTCGTGCTGCCCGAGGATGTCAGCTTCGAGATGCCCGGCAATCCGCTCGACCGGCACCCGTCCTGGCGCGACGTGGGCTGCCCGAGATGCGGCGGATCGGCCCGGCGCGAGACCGACACGCTCGACACCTTCGTCAATTCCAGCTGGTATTTCATCCGCTTCGCCAGCCAGCCGGCCGACGCGCCGTTCGACCGGGAAGCGGCCGAGCGCTGGCTTCCGGTCGACCAGTATATCGGCGGAGTCGAGCACGCGATCCTCCATCTGCTCTACGCCCGTTTCTGGACGCGCGCGCTGAAGCGGATCGGACGGCTCGACGTCGAGGAGCCGTTCCAGGGCCTCTTCACGCAGGGAATGGTGACGCACGAGACGTACCAGGCCGGTGATGGAAGCTGGCTCAGCCCCGATCAGGTACGCCGCGACGGCGACGACTGGTTTCACATCGAAAGCGGCCGTCCCGTCACGGCGGGCCGCGTCGAGAAGATGTCCAAATCGAAGAAGAACACGGTCGATCCCGAACCGATCGTCGATCAGTACGGTGCCGATGCGGTTCGCTGGTTCATGCTTTCGGACAGTCCGCCGGAGCGCGACCTGCCGTGGAGCGAGGCCGGGATCGAGGGTGCCTGGCGGTTCATGCAGCGGCTGTGGCGGATGACCTCGTCCGCCGAGACGTCGACCCTGCTCGGCGGCGAGGAGGACCGGGCGCTGGAGCGCAAGCTCCACCAGACGATCGCCAGCGTCGGCGCCAACATCGAAGCCCTCGGCTTCAACAAGGCGGTCGCGAACATCTACGAGCTGGCCAACGCCATCGACAAGGCGCCCCCCTCCAACGTCCGCACCCAGGCCGTGGAGGCCCTGCTGCTGCTGGTGTCGCCGATGGCGCCGCATCTGGCGGAGGAGGCCTGGAGCGCCTTGGGCAAGAGCGGCCTGATCGCCGACGCCGCCTGGCCGAAAGCCAATCCGGCTCTTCTGGTTCAGGATGAGGTTACCATTGCGGTTCAGGTGAACGGCAAGCTGCGCGACACGCTCACTGCCCCCAAGGGATCGGCGCGCGAAACGCTCGAGGAGATGGCGCTGTCATCGGAAAAGGTGGTTCGGATCCTGGAGGGCAAGCCGCCGCGCAAGGTGATCGTCGTTCCGGACCGGCTCGTGAACCTCGTCGCATGAAACGGCTGGTCCTGGCCGCGACGCTGCTGCTGGGCGCGTGCGGGCTTCGACCGCTCTATGTCGGAGGCGCGGATGGGCGCGTGGCGCAGGCGCTGGACTCGGTCGAGGTGGCGCCGATCGGCGGCCGCGCCGGCTGGCTGGTCCGCACCGCGCTGGAAGACCGGCTCGGCCGGGAGCAGGGCGCGGGCGCGCGCTATCGGCTGGAGGTCGAGCTCGACGACAACATCACCGGCTTCGGCATCCGCTCCGACGACGCCGTGACCCGCGAGCGGCGCACGCTTCGGGCGCGCTACCGACTGGTCGACGCTGCCGTCGGCACCGTTCTGCTCGATGCCACGGCGGGATCCGACGCCGGTATCGACGTGGTCAGCTCCGAATATGCCACGGTGGCGGCCGAGCAGACGGCGCTGGAGCGGCTGTCGAAGGAGGTGGCGGACCAGATCGTCACCCGCGTCGCGCTCTTCGCGTCGCGCACCGGCAACGGGCAGTGAAGGCCAATCGGGCGCAGATCGATCGGGCGCTGAAGGCGCGGGGCGCCAACACGCGCTTCTTCCTCTTCCACGGCCCGGACGAGGCCGGATCGCGCGCCCTTGCCAAGAGCCTGGCTGCCTCGTTGGGTCCGGAGGCGGAGCGGATCGACCTCAGCGGCGCCGAGCTCAAGGCCGATCCGGCCCGGCTGGCGGACGAGGCCGCCTCGATCTCGCTGTTCGGCGGGGCGCGCTGCATCATCGTCGAGCCGGCGGGAGACGAGACCCTGGCCGCCGTCGCGGCTTTGATCGAGGCGCCGGCCGCGGGCAACCCGGTCGCGCTTGTGGCGGGCGCTCTGAAGCCCACATCGAAGCTCCTCAAGCTCGCCTTGGCCGAGCCCTCCGCCCTGACGCTTGCGAGCTACGTCCCGGACGGCCGCGATGCGGACAAGCTGGTGATGGACCTGGCCCGCGAGCACGGCCTGATCGTCCGGCCGGATCTCGCGCGCCGCCTCGCCGATGCGAGCGCGGGCAACCGGGCGCTGATCGACCAGGAGCTGCGCAAGTTCGCGCTGTTCGTCGACGCGGCTCCGGACCGCCCCCGCGAGCTCGATCACGACGCCGTCGACGCCCTCGGCGCGGCGAGCGAGGAGGGCGATCTCGGCCGGCTCGTCGACAGCGTCGGTTCGGGCGATACCGCGACGCTCCACGCCGAGCTGCTGCGGCTCTCCAGCGAAGGCATCGAGGGCATTCCGCTGATCCGCGCCGTGCTGCGCCGGATGAGCCTGCTCGCCCGCCTGAGGGCCGAGGTCGAGCGCGGCGCCAGCGCGTCCGCCGTCATGGCGTCACAGGGCAAGGCGGTGTTCTGGAAGGAGAAGGACGCGGTCGCGGCTCAGCTCCAGCGCTGGCGCTCCGACCTCGTCGCCAAGGCGATCGGCCGGCTGCTCGAGGCGGAGCGGCAGGTGAAGGCGTCCGGCGCCCTGGGCGCGGTCGCCGTCGACGAAGAGCTGTTCACGATCTGCCGCCAGGCGGCCCGGCTGCGTTGAACGTCGCCGCGGCGATCCGCGGTCAGATCTTTTCGCCGCTGAGCCGCTGGCAGATCATGTCGAGCTGGTCGAGCGTCGAGTAGTTGAGCGAGACGACGCCGCCGTTCGGCCGGTGCGCGATCCTGACGTTGAGTCCGAGCATGTCGCCAAGCTGGCGCTCGAGCGCCTCGATATCGGCATTGCCGCCCTGCTGGTCCTCGCGGCTGCGGCTGGGTCGCGGCTTGGCGGCGCTGGCGAGCTTTTCGGTCTCGCGCACCGACAGCCGGCGCGCCACCACCTGCTGGGCGAGCGCCTCCGGATCATCGGCGCCGATCAGCGCTCGGGCATGGCCCATGCTGAGCTCTCCGGCTGCCACCATCGACCGCACCCGCTGAGGAAGATCGAGCAATCTCAACAGGTTAGAGATATGGCTGCGCGATTTGTGGACGAGCTTGCCGAGCGCGTCCTGGGTGTGGCCGTATTCGTCGATCAGCCGCTTGTACGCATCGGCCTCCTCGATCGCGTTGAGGTCCTGGCGCTGGATGTTCTCGATGAGGGCGACCTCCAGCGTCTCGATATCGTCGAATTCGCGGACGATCACCGGGACTTCATGGAGCTGCGCCTTTTGCGCCGCCCGCCAGCGGCGCTCGCCGGCGACGATCTGGTAGCGGTGGCCGTTCGGGCGAACCACGATCGGCTGGATCATCCCGCGCGCGCTGATCGACTGGCCGAGCTCCGCCAGCGCGTCCTCGTCGAAATGGCGGCGCGGCTGGCCGGGATGAGGCTCGATGCTGGCGATCGGGAGCATCTGGATACCGGTTCGGGCGCCGCCGCCGACCGGCGCCTCCTGCGCCACTTCGCCGAGCAAAGAGGAGAGGCCGCGGCCGAGCCCCGACGGGCGCTTGCGGGTCGCCGATTCCTCGCTCACGCCGCGGCCGCCGGCTTGGGCAGGCGGCGCATCAGCTCGCGGGCGAGGCTCATATAGGCTTCGGAGCCGAGGCAGCGATGGTCGTAGATCAGCGCCGGCACGCCGTGGCTGGGGGCTTCCGACAGCCGGACGTTGCGTGGGATCACCGTCTCGAACACGACGTTGCCGAGGCAGGCGCGGACGTCATCGGCGACCTGGGACGAGAGGTTGTTGCGGCGGTCGTACATGGTGAGCGCGACTCCGAGGATCGACAGCTCCGGATTGAAGCGGACTCGGATCCGCTCGACCGTCTGGAGCAGCTGGCTGAGCCCCTCCAGCGCGAAGAACTCGGTCTGCAACGGCACCAGCACCGACTGCGCGGCGACCAGCGCGTTGATGGTGAGCAGGCCGAGCGAGGGCGGGCAATCGATCAAGCAGATGTCCCAGCGGCCCGGCAGGTCGGCCACCGCCTTGTCTAGGCGATGGGTGCGGTCCTCATATTCGACGAGCTCGATCTCGGCGCCCGACAGGTCGACCGTGGCCGCGATCAGATCGAGCCGGGGGACTCGGGTCGTGATCACCGCCTCCTCGACCGTGCAGCCGCCAGTCAGCAGCTCGTAACTGGAGCGGTCGCGCTGGGCCTGGCCGACACCGAGCCCGGTCGAGGCGTTGCCCTGCGGATCGAGGTCGATCAGGAGCACGCGCCAGCCGCTGGCGGCGAGCGCGGTGGCCAGGTTGATCGCGGTCGTGGTCTTTCCGACCCCGCCCTTCTGGTTGGCCACTGCGATACAG
>DASWSP010000092.1:0-16270 GCA_036402575.1 Allosphingosinicella sp.
GCGGGCGACCAGATCGTGTCGGAAGTGACGATCGCGGTCCGCGCCTCGGGGAACAATGCCTTCACCTCGTCGGCGATCCGCTCGACCCCGGGGCCGCAGGCGACGAGGCTGTCCACCTCCTCGCATTCGGGGCAGGCGCGCGGCGGCGGCATCATGTGGCCGCAATGATGGCAGGCCAGGCGGTGGACGAGCCGGTGCTCGACCATCCAGGCGGTGCAATTGGGACATTGGAAGCGGTGGCCGCAATGGCGGCACAGGGTGAGCGGGGCGTAGCCGCGGCGGTTGAGGAAGAGCAGGCTCTGCTCGCCGCGTTCGAGGTTGGCCTCGAGCTCCCTGACCAGCGTCGGCGCCAGCCAGCGGCCGCGCGGCGGCGGATCCTGGATGAGGTCGATGGCGGCGATCTCGGGCAGTTGCGCCGCGCCGTAGCGGTCGGGCAGCCTGATCTCCTTGTAGACTCCGATCTCGGCCATCTGGCGGCTTTCGATCGCCGGCGTCGCCGAAGCGAGGATGACGGGCACCTTCTCGAGCTTGGCGCGCATCACGGCGACGTCGCGGGCGTGGTACTGGACTCCGTCCTCCTGCTTGAAGCTGGTCTCGTGCGCTTCATCGACGACGATCAGGCCGAGGTCGCGATAGGGGAGGAACAGCGCGGAGCGCGCGCCCACCACCACCCTGGCGTCGCCGGTCGCGATCGCCCGCCAGGCGCGGCGGCGCTGCGACTGGCGGAGGCCCGAATGCCAGGCCACCGGTTCGCAGCCGAAGCGGGCGGCGAAGCGCTTGAGGAACGGCTCGGTCAGCGCGATCTCAGGGAGCAGGACCAGGGTCTGGCGGCCCATCCGGATCGCTTCGGCGACGGCTTCGAAATAGACTTCGGTCTTGCCCGAGCCGGTGACTCCGTCGAGCAGGAAGGGAGCGAATTCGGCCTGCTCGACGGCGAGGATGAACTGCCGCGCCGCCAGCCGCTGCGCCTCGGAGAGCTGGGGGCGGCCATGGTCCGGATCGGGGGCGGGGAACGGATCGTCGACCGACACCTCGACCGCTTCGATGGCGCCGGCCTTGACGAGGCCGCGGATGACCGTGTCGGAGACGTCGGCGGCAAGCGCGAGCTCGCGCACCAGGCCCTGGCGCTCGGCGATCCGTTCCAGCGCCTGCCCCCGCTGCGGCGTCAGGCGTTCCGGGACCAGCCCCGTGGCGCGGTATTCGGTGACGGTGCGGGCGCCGTCGAGCGCGCTTGCGGAGGCGAGCGTCATCCGCAGCACCGCCGCGATCGGCGCGAGGTAATAATCGGCGGTCCATTCGATCAGCCGCCGCAGCGGCTCCTTGAGCGGCGGCAGATCGTAGGCGGCGGCGAGCGGGCGCAGCCGGTTGTCGCCGACCTCCTCGGTCTCCAGCCGTTCCGGCTCCCAGACCACGCCGGTGAGCTGCCGCGGGCCGAGCGGCGCCAGCACGATCGAGCCCGGCCCGACCGCCATGCCGTGCGGGATGCGGTAGTCGAGCGGGCCCAAGGCGGCATTGAGAAGGACGACGCGGGCGCGGTGCATACCGGGCTAGATCGAGTCTCGGCGACCAAAAGACAATGCGTCAGGCGCCGAACGTCGCCCGCCGCAGCCGCGGCAGCAGCGCGATCTGCCCGATCGCGCGCGCGACGAAGAACAGGCTGAAGGCGAGCCAGAGGCCGTGATTGCCGAGCGGGCCGGTGACGAGCAGCAGCGCCCCGTAGACCGCGAAGGCGCAGGCCATGGTGACCAGCATGGCGCGGGTCCAGGTGGCGCCGATATAGACGCCGTCATAGACGAAGGAGGTGACTCCGATCACCGGCAGCAGAACCGCCCAGGGCACGTAGGCGAGGGTCGTCGCAACCACCGCCGGATCGGTGCTGAAGGTCGCGGCGAAGGGCGATCCGGCAACGGCGTAGACGGCGCTGAGGACCACGCCCGCACCGATTCCCCACAGCAACGTCGCCCGGACCAGCCGATCGAAGCGGGCGCGGTCGCGTCCGCCGACGGCTTCGCCGCAGAGCACCTGCGCGGCGCTCTCGAAGCCGTCGAGGATCAGCGCCGACAGGATGAAGAGCTGGTAGATGATACCGTTGGCGGCGAGCACCAGCGCGCCTTCATGGGCGCCGTCGCGGATCATCAGCAGGGTGGCGCCGGTCAGCAGCAGCGTGCGCAGGAACAGGTCGCGGTTGAGGCGGAAGAGCTCGCCGAGCGCGGTCCGGCTCCAGGTGGCGCGCTGCCGCGCCAGCGCGAGCGCCGCGGCGGCCGGTTCCTCCCGCCATACCACCCAGGCGAGCGCGAGGAGCTTGATCCCTTCCGAGAGCAAAGTGGCGGCGGCGACCCCGGCGACTCCCCAATCGAGGCCGAGCACGAACAGCACGTCGAGCGCGATGTGGAGGAGGTTGGCGGCGACCTCGACATAGAGCACGGCGCGGACGCGCCGCCGGCCGATCAGCCAGCCGGTGAGCGCCGCGCCGACCAGCCAGAGCGGGCCGCCCCAGTAGCGGATGGCGACATAGGTGGACGCCTGGTCGGCGACGGCGCCGCGGGCGTGGAGCAGATCGAGCCCGAGCGGCACCGCCAACGGCATCAGCGCCAGCAGCGCCAGCCCGATCAGCAGCGCCGCGCCGATCGCTCGGGCGAGCGTCGCCGCCTGGCCGGCGCCGTCGCCGCGGCCGGCGGCCTGGGCGGTCAGCGCGATCGTGCCGGTGCGCAGGAAGTTGAACACGATCAGCAGCGCCATCATGAACTTGGCGCCGACCTCGACCCCGGCCTGCGCCGGCGCGTCCCCCAGCCGGCCGATCACCCAGAGGTCGGCCAGGCCGAACAAGGCGGTGGCGACGTTGGTCAGCATCGCCGGCAGGGCGATCGCCCAGATCGCGCGGTGCAGTTGCCAATCCGGGCGGGCGGCTGTCATAGAGGCCGCATTCTGCGAACCTGAAGGCCCGCGCCAATGAAATTCTTCGTCGACACCGCCGACATCAACGACATCCGCGAACTGGCGGAGACGGGGCTGCTCGACGGAGTGACCACCAACCCGTCGCTGATCCACAAATCGGGCCGGGACTTCCTCGAGGTGGTGCGCGAGATTTGCGGGATCGTGCCCGGGCCGGTGTCGGCCGAGGTCGTCGCCGCCGAGCATGACGAGATGATGCGCGAGGCGGAGGTGCTTCGAAAGATCGCCGACAACATCGCGGTCAAGGTGCCGCTGACGATCGACGGCCTCAAGACGTGCAAGAAGCTCACCGACGACGGCACGATGGTCAACGTCACCTTGTGCTTCACCGCCAACCAGGCGCTGCTCGCGGCAAAGGCCGGGGCGACCTTCATCTCGCCGTTCGTGGGGCGGCACGACGATATCGGATTCGACGGGATGCAGATCATCTCCGAGATCCGGATAATCTACGACAATTACGATTATCGCACGCAGATCCTGGTCGCGAGCGTGCGGCACCCGGTGCATGTGCTGGAGGCGGCCAAGATCGGCGCCGACGTGATGACGGCGCCGCCCGCGGTGATCCGCCAGCTCTTCAGGCACCCGCTCACCGACCGCGGGCTCGAGGCGTTCCTGTCCGATTGGCAGAAGACGGGCCAGCGCATCGGCTAGCCGAATTCATTTCGCCATCGCATCTTAACCTCGTTCGGGTTAGGCTGAGCCGATGGGCACGGTGATCAACTTCGAGGAGCGGGCGGTGGCCAAGCTGCGCGCGCGCGTGGTCGCGGCGGAGGAGGCCAACCAGGACCTGATCGCCTTCGCGCGCGGGCATTCCGGCGCGGTCGCCTCGATCCACGAGGCGGTGCTCGCCGCGGTCGAGGCGGAGGGCTTCGACCACCTCATCCACATCGTCACCCAGGATTGGCCGCAGATCCTCGGCCTCGACGCGGTCGCCGTGGCCCTGTTCGCGGGCGGCAAGGGGATGCGCGCCGACGCTTCCGGGCTCCAGTTCGTCAACCCGCGGGTGATCGAGCGGTCGATCGCGCAGTTCGAGGGCGTGGTGCTGCGCGGCTGCAAGCGCGGCCATCCGCTGTTCGGCCCCGCCTGCACCCTGATCCGCGCCGAGGCGCTGGTGCGGCTCGACAGCGAAGCGCCCTTGCCCAAGGGGCTGCTCGCGCTCGGCCAGCGCGGCGAACAGGGGTTCGAGACCCGCCACGGCTCGGAACTGCTCGTCTTCCTGGGACGCGTGCTGACGCGCTGCATGGGCCGGTGGCTGATCCCCTGACGGACCAGCCGGCCCGGGCCGTCGCGATCGCCTGGGCCGACCATCTCACCCGCGACCGCCGACGCTCTGAGCATACGGTGCGCGCCTATGCCGCGACCGCGCACCGGCTGATCGATTTCCTTGCGCAGCATCTCGGCGGACCGGTCGAGGCGCGGGCGCTGAACACGCTTCAGGCGACGGACCTGCGCGCCTTCCTGACGCTGCGGCGTTCGCAAGGGCTTGGCAACAGCTCGGCGGCGCGCGAGCTGTCGGCGGTGCGCGGGTTCCTGACGTTCGCGGCGGCGAACGCCGGCGAGGCGGCCGCCGTCCCCAAGCTCAAGGGGCCGAAGAAGGCGCGCAGCGTGCCTCGGCCGATCTCGCCCGACGAGGCGGTGTCGCTCGCCGAGGATGTCGCCGAAGATGCCGCGCAAGAGTGGATCGCGGCGCGCGACTTCGCGGTGCTGATGCTTCTCTACGGCTCGGGGCTGCGCGTCGCCGAGGCGCTGGCGATCACCGGCGCGGCGCTGCCGCTGGGGGAGGCGCTCAGCGTCACCGGCAAGCGCAGCAAGACGCGGATCGTGCCGCTGCTGCCGCAGGTGCGCGAGGCGATCGAGCGTTATGTGAGCCTTTGCCCGTATCGCACAGCCAGGGAAGAGGCGCTGTTCCGCGGCGCCCGGGGAGGGCCGCTCAAGGGCGAGATCGTTCGGCGGGCGGTGCGCAAGGCGCGGGTTCGGCTGGGGCTGTCGGAGCGGACGACCCCGCACGCGCTGCGGCACAGCTTCGCCACGCACCTGCTGGGGCGCGGCGCGGATCTGAGGTCGCTTCAGGAGCTGCTCGGCCATGCCAGCCTGTCCTCCACCCAGATCTACACCGCCGTCGACATGGCGCATCTGATGGACGTCTACCGTCACGCCCACCCCAGGGCCTAGGAATGACGGGGAAGGTCAGTCCTTAGGGTGGCGTTTGCGCCAGGTGACCTGGCGGTACAGGTAACCGGCGACGATCAGGCCGATGACGGCGATCGACAGCGGCCCCACCACCTGCTCGATGTCGCCGAACTGGCGGCCGAGGCCGTAGCCGGCGATCGCCAGCGCCGAGCTCCAGCCGGCGGTGCCGATCGTGGACCAGATGAGGAAGCTCCGGAGGCGCATGTGGAGCAGGCCGGCCGGGATGGACACGACCGAGCGGACGGTCGGAAGCATTCGGCCGATGCCGACCACGATCCCGCCGAAGCGGCCGAACAGCTTTTCCGCTTTCTCGACATCGTACCAGTCCAGCGTGAGCCAGCGGCCGTGCTTCTCGATGAAGGGGCGGAAGCGGTCGATGCCGATCACCCGGGCGAGGAGGTACCAGAAGAAGTTGCCGAACATCGCGCCCGCGGTCCCGGCGACGATCACGCCCCACAAGGTCATCGATCCGCGCGCCGCGTTCACGCCCGCGATCGGCATGATCACCTCGGACGGGATCGGCGGGAACACGGTCTCGAGGAACATCAGGAGGAACACGCCGACATAGCCGGTCTGCTCGATCAGGCGGATCACCCAGTCGGCCATCGGATCAGCTCAGCTTCGCTTCGATGTTATCCCACATCAAGGCCGGGGTGTCGGTGCCGTTGAAGCGGTCGATCGCGACGATGCCGGTGGGCGAGGTGACGTTGATCTCGGTGAGCCAGCGGCCGCCGATCACGTCGATGCCGACGAAGAACAGGCCGCGCGCCTTCAGCTCCGGCCCGATGGCGGCGCAGATTTCCCGCTCCTCGTCGGTCAGCTCGGTCTTCGCGGCCTTGCCGCCGACCGCGAGATTGGAGCGGATCTCGCCCTCGCCCGGAAGGCGGTTGACCGCGCCCGTCACTTCGCCGTCGACGAAGACGATGCGCTTGTCGCCCGAGACCACGTCCGGGAGGAAGGCCTGAACCATGTGCGGCTCGCGATAGGCGGTGTTGAACACCTCCATCAGCGAGGAGAGGTTGGCCCCGTCGCGGCCGATCTTGAAGATCGCCTTGCCGCCGTTGCCGTGCAGCGGCTTCACGACGATCTCGCCATGTTCCTCCAGGAAGCGCCGGGCGGCGCCGATGGAGCGGGTGACGAGGGTGGGCGGCATGAAGCGGGCGAAATCCAGCACCCACACCTTTTCGGGCGCGTTGCGGACGCTCGCCGGATCGTTGATCACCAGCGTCTCCCCCTGGATCCGCTCGAGCAGGTGGGTGGCGGTTATGTAGCCGAGGTCGAAGGGCGGATCCTGCCGCATCAGGACGACGTCGACGTCGCGGCCGAGATCGAGGATGGTCGCTTCGCCGAAGCGGTAGTGATCGCCTTCGGAGCGCTGGACGGTCACCGGATGCGCGCCTGCATGGAGGCGGCCGGCCTGGTAGCTGAGGTCCTCCGGCAGATAGTGGAACAGCCGGTGCCCGCGGGCCTGGGCCGACAGCATGATCGCGAAGGTGGAATCGCCGCCGATGTTGATCTGATCCAAGGGGTCCATCTGGACGGCGACGCGCAGGCTCATGCGCCGCCCCTAGGCGACGGTACCGCGCTTGTCACCCGTGCCAGACGTTGACGAGGTGGCGGGGGAGGCGGCGCGGGACGATGAAGATCGCATCGATCCGCTGGTCGTCTCCCGCCCGGACGAAGCGGGGAGCAAGCGCTTCGGCGGCGGCGGCGACGCGGCGCAGGCGGAAATGGTCGAGCGACAGGCCGGCCTCGTCCCAGTTCGCCCGAGCCTTCACTTCTATGAAGGCGACGGTGCGGCCGCGCCGGGCGACCAGATCGACCTCGCCGACCGGCGTTCGCACCCGGCGGCCGAGGATGTGCCAGCCCTTGAGCCGGAGCCAGAGCGCGGCGAGCGTCTCCGCCCGCCGTCCGCCCCGCTCCGCCCGCTGACGCTTCATTTGAGCGCCAGCGCCCGCTCGTACACGTCGCGGCGGGGGAGGCCGAGCTTGCCGGCCACCTCCGCGGCCGCTCGGGAGGCGGAGAGGCGGGTCATCGCCTCGCGCAAGGCCGAGTCGATATCGGCCTCGTCGGCGGCCTTCGCTTCGCCGGGCGGACCGACCACGATCACGATCTCGCCCTTCGGCCCGGCATCGGCGTAGCGCCGCGCCAGTTCCGAGAGGCTGCCGGTGACGGTCTCCTCGAACTTCTTGCTGATCTCGCGCACCACCGCGGCCTCGCGGTCGCCCAGCCCCGCGGCGAGCGCGGCCAGCGCGGCGCCGAGGCGGGGGCCGCTCTCGTAGAGGATCAGGGTGGCGCGGATCGCGGCGACCTCGGCGATGGCGGCCGCCCTGGCGCCGCTTTTGGGCGGCAGGAAGCCGAGGAACAGGAAGCGGTCGGTCGGGAGGCCGGCGAGCGTGAGCGCGGCGACGGCGGCGCAGGGGCCGGCGACGGTGGTGACGTGGCGCCCGGCGGCGCGGGCCTCGCGGACCAGCTTGAAGCCGGGGTCGGAGATGAGCGGCGTGCCGGCGTCGGAGACCAGCGCCACCGCCTTGTCCGCCATCTGCGCGACGAGGCCCGGGCGGACCTTGTCGGCATTATGGTCGTGATAGGGGGTCATCGGCCGCCTGGCGCCGATATGGGCGAGCAGCCTGGCGGTGACACGGCTGTCCTCGACCGCGAGAAGGTCGGCCTGGGCAAGGATTTTGGCCGCGTGCGGGCTGAGATCGGAAAGATTGCCGATGGGCGTCGCAACGATATAGAGACCGGGGGAAAGTCTTTCGCTCATAGAAGGTTTCGTCATGGCAGAGCAGTTGCACCGCCCGCAAGCGCGGCGGTCATTCCTCGGCATCGCGGCCGCCGCCGGACTGACGATCGCGCTCGCCGGCTGCCAGCTGATTCCCGGCGGACCGCCCGGCCCGCCGCCGGCGCCCGAACCCCTGCCCAAGCCGCAGGCCGAGCCGGGGCCGGTGCCGGGGCTGCCGCCGGACGAGACCCGCAACCGCGTCGCCGTGCTGGTGCCGCTGTCCGGCCCCAATGCCGGTGTCGGCCGCTCGATCGCCAACGCCGCCAATCTCGCGCTGCTGGACGCGGGCGGCGACCGCATCCGAATCACGGTCTACGACACCGCGCGCGGCGCGGGCACGGCCGCCAACGAGGCGCTCGCGCAGGGCAACGGGCTGTTCCTCGGGCCGCTGCTCGCCGAGGACGTGCAGGCGGTCGCGCCGATCGCGCGGCGCGCGCGGGTGCCGGTGATCGCCTTTTCGAACGACGTCGCCGTCGCCGGCAACGGCGTCTACGTGATGGGCTTCAATCCGACCCAGTCGATCGAACGGGTGGTCGGCCATGCGCGCAGCGCGGGGCTGCAGCGCTTCGCCGGACTGATCCCGACCGGCGTATACGGCCAGCGGGCGAGCCAGGCGCTGATCGACGCGGTCGAACGCTCCGGCGGGCGGATGGTGGCGATGCAGACCTACGATCGCAGCCCGGCGGCGCTGCGCTCCGCCGTCACCCGGCTCAACGGCCAATCCGGCTACGACGCGGTGCTGATCGCCGACAACGCGCGCATCGCCGTCCAGGCGGCGCCGATGATCCGCAGCGGCCCGTCGCGCGGGGCGCGCATCCTGGGCACCGAATTGTGGAAGACCGAGAGCAACCTGGCCGGGCACGCGCCGCTTCGGGGCGCCTGGTTCGCGAGCGTTCCGGATTCGATGTTCAGCCAGCTGCGCACCCGCTACCGCGCGCGCTACGGCGTCAATCCCTACCGGCTGGCGAGCCTGGGCTACGATGCGGTGCTGCTGACGATGCGGGCGGCGCGCGACTGGCGGGTCGGCCGCACCTTCCCCGAAGCCGAGCTGCGCACCGAGGAAGGCTTTACCGGCGTCGACGGCGCGTTCCGCTTCGGCCCGGGCGGAGTCGCGGAACGGGCGCTGGAAGTGCAGCAGATCAACGGCGGCGGCGTGGTCGCGGTGTCGCCCGCGCCGAGGAACTTCGGCGGCTAGCGCCGACCGGCCGTCATTGCGCTCCGGGCGCCGGTTGCCTCGCAACAGGCATCAGGCGCGGACGATCTCGGCGAGGATCCGGTCGAGCAGGAGCATGCCCGCCGCGGTGACCCGGAGACGGACGGGCTCGCGGACAAGCAGTCCCTGCCGGTCGAGCCGGGCCACGGCCTGCTCGTCCAGCAGCGCGTCCACCGGCCGGCCGGCGAGCGCGGAAATGCGCGAGAGGTCCACGCCTTCGCGCAGGCGCAGGCCCATCAGCAGGGCTTCGACGCCCTTGTCGGCGGGGGAGAGCGGCGCCTCCTCGGCGATGCCGTGGCCGTCGCGGTCCAGCGCGGCCAGCCAGTTCTCCGGCTTCCTGTGGCGCTGGGTGACGGCGCCGGCGCGGCGGCCGTGGGCGCCGGGGCCGATGCCGGCATAGGATTGGTAGCGCCAGTAAGCGAGGTTGTGGCGGCTTTCCTGGCCGGGGCGCGCGTGGTTGGAGATTTCGTAGGCGGGCAGCCCGGCCGCTTGAGTCAGCGACCCGGTGAGCTCGTAAAGGCCGGCGGCGTGGTCCGGGTCCGTCTGCGCAAGCTCCCCCCGTGCCGCGAGCGCGGCAAAGCGCGTGCCCGGCTCGATGGTGAGCTGATAGAGCGAGAGGTGGCTCGTGCCGAAGGAGAGGGCGCGGGCGAGCTCGGAGGCCCAGGCGGCCTCGCCCTGTCCGGGCAGGGCGTAGATCAGGTCGAAGCTGACTCGGGCGAAGACGTCCTGCGCCACGGCCAGGGCGGCGAGGCCTTCGGCCGAGTCATGGGCGCGGCCGAGGAAGCGGAGCGCTTCATCGTCAAGCGACTGCAGGCCGAGCGAGACCCGGTTGACGCCCGCGGCGGCGAGATCGGTGAAGCGGGCGGCTTCGACCGAGGAAGGGTTGGCTTCGAGCGTGATCTCGACATCGGGCTCGACCCGCCAGTGCGCGGCCGCGGCATCGATGATCGCGGCGACGGTGGAGGGCGGCATCAGCGACGGCGTGCCGCCGCCGAAGAAGATCGAGCCGAGCCTCATGCCCGCGGTTCGCTCCGCCTCGTAAGCGAGATCGGCGAGCAGCGCCTGGCGCCAGCGGCCCTGGTCGACCGCGGCGCGGACGTGGCTGTTGAAATCGCAATAGGGGCATTTGGAGACGCAGAACGGCCAGTGGACGTAGAGCGCGAGCGTCTTGTCCGCCCTCCGTTCGTCCCGATCGAAGTCGAGGGGCGCCGGCACAGTTTCCGAGAAACGCCCCTCGACTTCGCTCGGGACGAGCACATCCGTCACTGGAGGAGCGCCGCCACCAGCTTTCGGAAGGCGTCGGCCCGGTGGCTCATCCGGTGCTTCTCGGCCGGGTCCATCTCGCCGAAGGTCTGTTCGCGGCCGATCGGCTGGAACATCGGGTCGTAGCCGAAGCCCCTGCCGCCGCGCGGCGGCCAGACCAGGGTGCCGTGGACCCGGCCCTCGAAGACTTCGCACTGGCCGTCCTCGGGCCAGCACACCGCGAGCGCGCAGACGAAATGGGCGTCGCGGCCCGCCTCGGGCCCGGCGGCGAGGAGCGCCTCGTGGACGCGCTGCATGGCATAGTCGAAGTCGCGCTCCACGCGGGCTTCGCCGGGCTCCGCGTCGGGCGGCACCTCCACCGATCGCTCGGCCCAGCGCGCGGAGTGGATCCCCGGGCGCCCCTCCAGCGCGTCCACGCACAGGCCGCTGTCGTCGGCGATCGCGGGCAGGCCGCTGAGATCGGCGGCGAAGCGCGCCTTGAGCTGGGCATTGTCGATGAAGGTGGCGCCGATCTCTTCCGGCTCGGGCAGATCGAGATCGAGCGCCGAGACGGGCTCGATCCCGTACGGCCCGAGCAGCTCGGCGATCTCGGGGATCTTGCCGCGATTGTGGCTGGCGATGACGATCCGGCCGGGGCCCAGGCGCCGCATCACCGGCCCGTCGCGCGGTCCTGCGCCGCGAAAATCTCGCCGCAGCCGATCCGCGCGAGGCGGAGCAGTCGGAGCAGGCCTTCCTCGTCGTAGCATTCGCCCTCGGCGGTGACCTGCGCCTCGACGATCTTGCCGTCGGACGTGAGCACGAAGTTGCCGTCGCAGCCGGCGCCCGAATCCTCGACGTAATCGAGGTCGAGGACGGCCGCGCCGCCGTGGATGCCGCAGCTCACCGCCGCCACCTTCTGGCGGATCGGGTCGGCCTCGATCAGCTTCTTCTCGAGCAGCCCGTCGAGCGCGATTCGGAGCGCCACCCACGCGCCCGAAATGGCGGCGGTGCGGGTTCCGCCGTCGGCCTGGATGACGTCGCAGTCGAGCGTCACCTGGCGCTCGCCGAGCTTTTCGAGATCGACGACGGCCCGCAGCGAGCGGCCGATCAGGCGCTGGATCTCCTGGGTCCGGCCGGTCTGCTTGCCGCGCGCCGCCTCGCGACCGCCGCGGGTATGGGTGGCGCGCGGCAGCATCCCGTATTCCGCGGTCACCCAGCCGCGGCCCTTGCCGCGCAGCCAGGAGGGCAGCGAGGTTTCGACCGAGGCGGTGCACAGCACGCGCGTATCGCCGAAGCTGACCAGGCAGCTTCCTTCGGCGTGGCGGGTGAAGCCGGGCTCCATCGTGATCGTCCGCATCTGATCGGGCGCTCGGCCGGAGGGGCGCATGGGGTTCCTTTCCTTTGTTGCCACGGCCTTATCCAGCACGCCCGCGCCAATCCACCCCCAAAGCCGCCTTGGCCCTTGTTTCGGCATTGCTCCTGAATAAGTTCGGGGCTCCTGAACAAGTTCCGGGCTCCTGAACAAGTTCGGGGTGACGGCGGAGCGCCGGTGACCTACATCGCTGCCATGGCCACTACGCCCGTCACCGAGCTCAGCGAACGCGCCCGCGACGTGTTCAGGATGGTGGTCGAAAACTATCTCTATTCCGGCCAGCCGGTCGGGTCGCGCACGATCTCGAAGCTGGCGGGCATCAATCTGTCGCCGGCCTCGATCCGCAACGTCATGCAGGACCTGGAGGAGCTGGGGCTGCTCAGCCACCCGCACACCTCGGCGGGGCGGGTGCCGACCGAGGGCGGGCTGAGGCTGTTCGTCGACGGCATGATGCAGGCGGCCGAGCCGAGCCCCCAGGAGCGCGCGGCGATCGAGGCGCGGCTCGAGCGCGGCGGCGGCCCGATCGAGGACGCGCTGGCGGCGGCGACCGCGACCCTGTCGGGCCTTTCCGCCTGCGCCGGGATCGTGCTGGTGCCCAAGCACGAGCCGGTGCTGCGCCAGTTCGGCTTCGTGCAATTGTCGCCGAGCCAGGCGCTGGCGGTGATGGTGGGCGGCGACGGCAGCGTCCAGAACCGGGTCGTCGACCTGCCGCCCGGAGTCACCCAGTCCTCGCTCGCGGAGGTCGGCAATTACGTCACCGCGCGCCTTGCCGGTCTCACGCTCAGCGAGGCGCAGGCGCGGCTGCGCGAGGAGATAAGTTCGGGCGCGGCCGCGCTCGACCGCGCCGCGCAGAAGCTGGTGTCGAGCGGCCTTGCCGTCTGGTCGCAGGACGGCACCCAGCGGCCGGTGCTGATCGTGCGCGGCCAGGCCAACCTGATCGACGCCTCGACCGCGGCCGACATCGAGCGCGTGCGCCAGCTCCTCGACGAGCTCGAGGGCAAGGAGGAGATCGCTCGGCTGCTCGACAGCGCCCGGGCCGGGCAGGGGATGAAGATCTTCATCGGCTCCGAGAACAAGCTGTTCGCGCTGTCCGGCTCGTCGGTGATCGCCGCGCCCTATCGCAGCGGCGACGGCAAGGTGGTGGGCGTGGTCGGCGTGATCGGCCCGACGCGGTTGAACTATGCGCGCGTCGTGCCCATGGTTGATTTCACGGCACAGGCATTATCGAGACTGATGGCATGATCGACGAACGGGATTACGACGAGGTACAGGTGGAGCCGCTCGATGAAGAGGACGACCCGCCGGCCGAACCGCCGGTCGGCGTCGACCGGCTGATCGAGCTCGAGCGCGAGCTCGAGGAGGTGCGCCAGCACGTCCTCTACGCCCAGGCCGAGACCCAGAATGTGCGGCGGCGGCTGGAGCAGGAGAAGCAGGCCGCGTCGGCCTATGCGGCGACCGGCTTCGCGCGCGACGTGCTGTCGGTGAAGGACAATCTCGACCGGGCGCTCGCCTCCTTCCCGGAGGACCTGCGCAGCGACGAGCGGCTGAAGGCGCTGATCACCGGCATCGAGGCGACCGGGCGCGAGCTCGACAGCGTTTTCCAGCGTCACGGCATCACCCGCATCGAGGCGGTGGGCCGGCCGCTCGACCCCAACCGCCACCAGGCGATGCTGGAGGTCCCCTCCGACGTGGAGCCGGGCACGGTCGTCCAGGAGATGCAGGCCGGCTACATGATCAAGGACCGCCTGCTGCGGCCGGCCCTGGTGGGGGTGGCGAAGAAGGGTTGAGCCGCCCCGCCGGGGCGGCGCGCCAACACGCTTCCAATGCCACCGGCCCAGTGTCACCGGCCCAGTGTCACCGGCCCAGTGTCACCGAGTTGTCGCACCCTCCTTCCCAGCGCCGTGGGCGCGGGAACATCGCGCGGCCCGGCTCGTTTCGCCGCGACAGGGAGGAGAATATATGACGTTCAAGAAGGCAACCGCCGCCATCGCCGCGCTGATGCTCGGCGCGAGCCCGGTGCTGGCGCAGTCGGCCGCGGTCCGGCCCGGCATCGTCCCGATCAAGGCGTCGGCGGTCGCAGCCAAGCCCGACCTCTTCGCTCCGGCGCCCGCCGCCGAGACGATCGAGGACGCGAGCAGCCTTGCCGGAACCAACGTGGCGCTCGGCGTCACCGTCGGGCTCGCGATCATCGGCTTGATCGTCTACATCGCCATCGAGGCCAGCGAGGACGACGACTCGACCAGCCCCTGAGGCTTCTCCCTGCCGGAATGCCCATGACGGGATCTCGCGTGCGGGGCGGTTTTCTCCGCCGCTCCGAGGTGCTGCCTGGGCCGGCGGCCCGTTGGGCTAGGAAAAGGTGCGGGCGGTCGCCTGGGCGCGTTCCCAGGCGGCGCGGAAGGCGGCGCTGCTGAACGGCTTGCCGAGCGTCACCACGTCGGGGAGCGCGATCTCGAACGGATAGCCGGTGATGATCACCAGCGGGATCGCCTTCTCGGCGCAGATCTTGAGCGCGGCATGGGTGCCGCTGCCGCCCGCCAGCTTGTGATCGACTGTGATGAAATCGGGCTGCTGCCGAGCGGCCGAGGCCAGCGCATCGGCTTCGCTCGAGACTACCGAAGTCGACGTGTAGCCGAGGTCCTGAAGCTCCGCCTCGATCGTGGCCGCGATCAGCGGTTCGTCCTCGATGATCAGTGCATGCATAGCAGGGCCCCTGTACGGCTCAGGCCGCCCCTCGCCGAGGCGGGCGCCAATCATCTTACAACATAAATCAGATAAAGCGAACGCCCCTCGGCGGGGGCGGGGCCGCTGGTCCGTGCCTAAACGGTCCGGAACGGGAGGATCGTTTCATATTGCGCCACCGGCGGCGCGCCCGGAACTGCTGCGCCGCGGCGCAGCATGAAGGCGTGGCGGACGATCTCGGCCTGCTGCTCGAGGCCGTAGCGTTTGAGCGGCCAGCCGGGCCTGAGGCTGTAGCTGTAGCGGCAGAAGGGGTGGCGCATCAGCACGAGGTAGAGCCGCCCGCTTTTCTGCGCCTGCCAGACGTGGACCATCTCGTGGATGAAGAGGCTCTGGCGCCAGAGCGGCTGCCGCGCGAAATCCTCGCACCACAGATCGCCCTTCGGGTGGAAGTGGATGTGGCCGCTGGGCGCCATCGCCACGTTCCTCGGCTGGAACGGAAACCAGCTGCGGCGGTGGATGCGCACCGGCTCGTAATCGATCGCATCTCCGAACATCGAGGCGGCGAGCGCGCGCTCGCCTTCGGTCAGCGGCCGCTCAGTGGCCGTCACGGCCGGCGGCGCCGAAGGCGCGAACTTCCGCCTGCGTCGTGACGGGCGGCGCCGGCTCGAACGTGAAGGTGAGCGGGATCCGGTCGCCCGCCTTCAGCGCCGGATCGATCCCGAACAGCATCGCGTGCTTGCCGCCGGGCGCGAACTCCAGCCGGCCGCCGTCGCCGAAGCCGGGATCGCGGAGCGGCCCCATCCGCATCGCGCCGCCCGCCATGACGCTCTCGTGGAGCTCGATCCGTTCGATGCGGGGGCTGGTCACGCTGACCAGCTTCGTCGGCTGGTTGGTGGCGACGAGCGTGAAATAGGCCGCTCCCGGACGACCGGCCAGGACGGGCAGCTGCACCCACGCTTGCTCGACCGTCACCTGCGGCTCGGTCGGCCGGGCCTCGCAGCCCGACAGTGCCAGCAGCAAGGCGGTTCCAAGGATGATACGCATCGCCCGCCCTTAGAGCAGAGCGGCTTCTTGTCGCAATGGAATCGACCCCTATATCGGTCCCGAAACACTCGCCGCCCCGACTTGAGGGCGCGGGCGGCTTTAATATTGGGGCACATGAGGGTGTTAGCATGGCTAAAGTAATCGGTATCGACCTCGGCACGACCAACAGCTGCGTGGCCGTGATGGAAGGCGGCAAGCCCAAGGTCGTCGAGAATACGGAAGGGGCGCGCACGACGCCCTCGATCGTCGCCTTCGCCAAGGACGGCGAGCGGCTCGTCGGCCAGCCGGCCAAGCGCCAGGCGGTGACGAACCCGGACAATACGGTTTTCGCGGTGAAGCGCCTGATCGGCCGCCGCTTCGACGATCCGGTGACCAAGAAGGACACCGAGCTCGTCCCCTACAAGATCACCCGCGGCCCGAACGGCGACGCATGGGTCGAGTCGGGCGGCAAGGATTATTCGCCCTCGCAGATCTCGGCGTTCATCCTGCAGAAGATGAAGGAGACGGCGGAGGGCTATCTGGGCGAGACCGTCACCCAGGCGGTGATCACCGTCCCGGCCTACTTCAACGACGCGCAGCGTCAGGCGACCAAGGACGCCGGCCAGATCGCCGGCCTCGAGGTGCTGCGCATCATCAACGAGCCGACCGCGGCCGCGCTCGCCTACGGGCTCGAGAAGCAGGACGGCAAGACGATCGTGGTCTACGACCTCGGCGGCGGCACGTTCGACATCTCGGTGCTCGAGATCGGCGACGGCGTGTTCGAGGTGAAGGCGACCAACGGCGACACCTTCCT
>DASWSP010000093.1:0-7220 GCA_036402575.1 Allosphingosinicella sp.
CGAGGAGCCGCCCAAGCGAGTCCTCTGGTCGAGCATTCCCGACTTCATGGACGATTCCGGTTCCAGGCCGCCGCCCTCCATATCGCAACCGGCGGCGGCGCTTTCTCCCGGCGAAGCCGAGCCAGCAGAGCCGTTGCCGCAGGAATCGGTGCCGCCGGGACCGGGGCTTGGAACGCGCCTCCAGGCCCGGATCGCCGGACTGTTCGCCTGGCACCCCGAAACCGAGGAAGCCCCGGCTGCCGCTGTGCCCCCGCAAGCCGAGCCGGTGCCGGGCCCGCCTCCGCCCCCGCCGGCCGAATCAATCTCCGCCGAGCCCGAAATCGAATCCGCGGCAGAGGATTCGGAGCCTTCGGCCGCGGACCCGCCGCCGGCGCCGGCCGACCACGCGCCGCTCGCAGCCGCCGAGCCCGAACCGGCCGTCGAACCGGCCGCCGACCAGGCCGCGCCGGCGCCCGAGCCCCAGCCGAGCGCGTCGGCGACCGACCCCCAGCCGGACGCGCCGCCGGGGCGGGATCTGCACCGCCTCGGAATCATCCTCGTGGTCGCGGCCTCGCTTCCGCTGATCGTCGTCGCGGTCCTGCTCTGGGCCGGAACCCGCAACCTGCCCGGGGCCGGTGACGATCGGGCCGCGGCTCCGCTCGGCCGCGACCGCGAACAAGTGGCGTTCGTCACCGCGAGCCTGCTCAACTGCCGGTCCGCCCCCGCCCGGCAATCCGAATCCCTGTCGGTCATGCGCAGGGGCGATGCGGTCAGCCTTCTCGCCCGCGACGGCGAATGGATCAGCGTCGCCAACGAGGGCGGCCAATGCTGGGTCCTGGCCCGCTACCTCTCGCTCCAGCCGCCTTTGTAAGCATTGTTCAGGTCGGCGAGCGGCGATGCTATGCTCGGCCGACGGGGTGGACGGTTGCGGCGAGGGAATTGCGATGAGCCTGGACGACGAAATGATCGAGACCCCCGACGGCCCGATGACCTGGGCGCAGTGGAAGAAGAAGAACCCGATCCAGGTCCCGTCGCGCCGGACCAAGGGCAAGGACCTCCCGGTCAAGGTGAAGCGCTTCACCGGCGAGAAATGACGGACGCGTTCCAGCGGTTGCGGACATCCGCCGGCAATGCAAGGCTCGCGCAATGGCCTTGCTCGACCGTCTCAAGCTTTGGGCCGGAGCGCTCAAGCGGGACGTGATCGCGCTCTGGATTGCGGCTCGAAGCCCGCGGACTCCGCTGCTCGCCAAGCTGGCCGCCGGCGCGGTCGCTGCTTACGCGCTCAGCCCGATCGACCTGATCCCGGACTTCATCCCGGTCGTCGGCCATCTCGATGACCTCGTCATCGTCCCGCTCGGCATTGCCTTGGCCGTGCGGCTCATGCCGCCCGCTCTCCTCGCCGAATTTCGCGCAGAGGCGCAGCGTAGGAGCGAGCGTCCGACTAGCAATGTGGCGGCGGGCATCGTCGTGACTCTCTGGGTGCTCCTCGCGACAGCGGCGGGAATCTGGATCTGGCGCTGACGGGAAAGCGCCGGCGAGGTCAGATGCTTGCCTCCGAGCGGGCCAGGGCGAGGAAATTGGCGAGCAGCGCGTGGCCCTGCTCGCTTGCGATGCTTTCGGGATGGAACTGGACCCCGTGGATCGGGAGCGCGCGGTGGCGGAGGCCCTGGACGGTGCCGTCCGCGGCGGTCGCATTGACCGCGAGGCAGTCCGGAACGCTGGCCGGGGCAAGCGTCAGGCTGTGATAGCGGGTGGCGGCGAACGGCGAGGGGAGGGCGGCGAACAGGCCGCTGCCGTCATGGTCGATGGCGCTGGTCTTGCCGTGCATCGGCCGCGGCGCCCGCTCGATGCGGCCGCCGAAATGCTGGCCGATCGCCTGGTGGCCGAGGCAAACTCCGAGCAGCGGCCGCCGCGCCTCGGCGCAGGCCGCGACCAGATCGAGCGAGATCCCGGCCTGGTCGGGTGCGCCCGGCCCCGGCGAGATCAGGATCGAGTCGAAATCCGCGGCGACCGCCTCGCCGGCGCCGATCTCGTCGTTGCGGACGACCCGGACCTCGGCCCCGATCTCGCCGAGATAATGGACCAAATTCCAGGTGAAGCTGTCGTAATTGTCGACGATCAGGATCACCCGCTTACTGCGCCGCGGTCCCGCCCTGCAGCTGGCGCTTGGTCCTCGCGATCGCGTCCTCGTTGCGCTCGACCTCGAGCTGGCGCTCGACCGCTCGGCCGAACTGCTGGGCATATTCCTCGCCGAGGATGCGCGCGAACTGGGTTCGGGTCGCCTCGATCAGCGCGGCCTGGCCGCGCGCGTCGCCGGGGACTCGGCTCGCCAGGTGGACGACGAACCAGCCGGCCCCGTTGGGCGCCTCGAGCAGCTTGGCGCGGCCGGTCGGAAGGCTGAACAGCATCGCCATCGGCGGCGGCACCGGCTGGTCGGGCCGGGCGATGTCGAGCCGCCGCGCGGTCACGGCCTGCAGCTCCGGCAGGTCGACGGGGGCGTCCGCGAACGCCTGCCGTGGCGCCATTCCGGAATTGATCCGCCCGACGATCGTCGCGGCGAGCTGGCGCGCGCGCTCGCCGGCACGCCGGGCGATGAGGTCGCGCCGCACCTGGTCGCGGATCTGCGCCAGCGCCGGCGGTGCGGCCGGGACGACCCGGGCGACGTCGAGGATCGCGAAGCGCTGCCCCGGGGTCACCGTCTCGACCACCGGATCCTCGTCCTCGGCCATCTCGAAGCCGGGCTTGAGCAGCGGCGCGAGCTCGGGCGGGGCGGTCCAGCCGGCCGCTCCGGGCTGCTGCCCGGTCGCCGTCACCGGCGGCGATTCGACGATCGTCAGCCGCTCGGCGCGGGCGACCTCCTCGAAGCTCGAACCGTCGCCGAGCGCCTCCTCGACCCGCGCCACCAGCGCGCCGAGCGCCTCCTCGGCCTTGCGCTGGCCGAGCAGCTGAGCGATCTCGCCGCGTACGCTTTCCAGCGGCCGCCCGCCTTCCGAATTGATCGAATCGACCCGCACCACGTGCCAGCCGAGCGGCGACTGCACCGGCTGGGTGACCGCGCCCTCGGCCGCTTCGAAGGCCGCGTTGGCGACCGCCGGCGAGGACATGTTGGCGAACTGCTCGCGCGACTGGTCGCCGACCGCGATGTCGCTGGCGCTGAAGCCCGCCTGCCGAGCCGCCGCGGCGAAGCTGGCGCCGCCCGCGACGCGCGCCGCCAACGCCCGCGCCGCCGCCTGGTCGGGAAGCACCACCTGGCTCAGCGTGCGCGTCTGCTTGGGTCCGTAGGCCGCCTGGTTGGAGCGGTAGTAAGCGGCGATCTCGGCCTCGCTCGCCGCCGCCGCCGCCGCGATCTGCTCGCGCCCGATCAGCGCGTAGCGAAGCACCCGGCGCTCGGGGATGATGTAGCGCGACTGCTGGTCGCGGTAGAAGGCGTTGACCTCGGCCTCGGTCGGCGCGGGCCCGGTCGCCATCGCCTGGGTCGGCACCAGCCCGACCGTTCCGCTGCGCTGCTCGAGCAGAAGCGAGGCATATTGCAGCGCCATGCCCTGCGGCACCCGCGCATTGCCGGCCGCCGGCAGCAATATCTGCCGCTGGATCAGCGAGGCGGCGATCTCGTCGCGAAGCTGCCGCTCGGTGATGTTCTCGCTCCGCAGCGCCGCGCGGAAGGTCTGCTCGTCGAACTGGCCGGCGAAGTTCCTGAACGCCGGGATGCTCGCGATCTCGCCGTCGACCATGCGCTTGGAGGCGGCGACGCCCTGGTCGCGCCCGAACGCCAGCATCGCCTTTTGAGCGATCATCTGGCGCAGGATCTCCTCGAAGGCGCCGCCGCGGAAGAAGCTGCCGATGTCGAGCTCGGGCTGGCGCTCGCGCGCCTGGGCGAGCTGGCGGTTGACCTGGTCGGTGACTTCGGCCGCGGTCACGCTCTCGCCGCCGACGCTGGCGAGCTCGTCGCCGCCGCCCAGTCCGCCGATGTCGCCCATGCCCCCGCCGCCGGTGCCGAAGCCGGTTATGACCATCGCGAACAGCGCAAGGCCGAGGAATCCGAGCAGGAGCTTGGAGGAGGCGCCGTGGCGGAACTTGGAAAGCATGACGACCTGCTGGTTGGGGCTGGTGCCCGCGTCATAGGTAAGGGCGGGGGCAGGGGCAAGCTTGGCTCGGCTGCGCCAGCTTGCTAGGCGCGGCCCCGATCCGGATTCGAAAGGGGAACGTACGTGCGTCGCAAGCTGGTCGCGGGCAACTGGAAGATGAACGGCTCGCTCGCCCAGCTCGCCGAGCTCGACGCGATCGCCGCCGCCGCCGCCGCGGCCCCCGGCGTCGACGTCGCCGTCTGCCCGCCCTTCACCCTGATCGCCGCTGCCGTCCAGCGCGCCCCCGGGCTTCCGATCGGCGGCCAGGACGCCCATTCGAGCGACAGCGGCGCCCATACCGGCTGCGTCTCGGCCGCCATGCTCAAGGAGGCCGGCGCCCGCCTCGCCATCCTCGGCCACAGCGAGCGCCGCGCCGCCCAGCACGAGCAGGATCCCGAGATCCGCGCCAAGGCCGAGGCCGTGCTCCGCGCCGGCCTGGCCGCGATCGTCTGCGTCGGCGAGAGCGAAGCCGAGCGCGAGGCGGGCAGGGCGGTCGAGATCGTGTCCGGCCAGCTCGGCGGGTCGCTCCCGCGCGAGCCCGGCGCGGGCGAGCTGGTGGTCGCCTACGAGCCGATCTGGGCGATCGGCACCGGCAAGGTCGCCACCCCCGGCGACGTCGCCGAGATGCACGCCGCGATCCGCGCCCAGCTCAGGGCCCTGCTCGGCGACCGCGGCGAGTCCGTCCGAATCCTCTACGGCGGCTCGGTCAAGGCCGACAACGCCGCCGAGCTGTTCGCCGTCCCCGACGTCGACGGCGCTCTGGTCGGCGGCGCCAGCCTCACCGCCGCCCAGTTCGTGCCGATCCTCGAAGCCGCGCGCGGTTGAACCTCGCCCGCGCATCGACTAGATCGCCCCAGACCTTCCCCGAAAGCCCGCCATGTTCACCTTCCTCCTGATCGTCCAGACGCTGATCGCGGCTTCGCTGGTCACCGTCATCCTGATGCAGCGCTCCGAAGGCGGCGGCCTCGGCGTCGGTGGCAGCTCGTCGGGGCTGATGTCGGCGCGCGGCGCGGCCGATTTCCTGACCCGCGCCACCGCCGTGCTGGGCACCTTGTTCGTGGTGCTCTCGATCGTGCTCGCCGGCCTCGCCGCCGTTCAGCGCGCCCCGGTCGGGATCGATCCGGCGCTCGCCCGGACGCGCGGCCCGGCCGCGCCCGCCGCGCCGCTGGGCGGGGTCCCGCTCGCCGGCGACGTGCCCGCCGCCGCGGTCGATCCGCTCGCCGGCGCCGCCGAGCAGGCCGCCGCCGCGCCGCCGCCGCCCGCCGCCTCCGCCGAGCGCGAGCGCGCCGCCCAGAACAGCCCGGCCCCCGCCGCCGAGGCTCCCGCCGCCGAAACCCCCACCAACACCCCCGCGCCGGCCGCCGAGCCCGAGATCAACCAGGAGACGGGGGAGGAAGTGGTCCCGCCGACCAATTGATGGATTCACCGCCGCGCGAGCCCGCCCGGCCATCATTTTAGTTCGATTTTCGATTCTCCCGCTTGCGCCCTCCCGCGCTCCCCGATTAAGCCTGACCTCCCATGGCGCGGTTCATTTTCATCACCGGCGGCGTGGTCTCATCGCTTGGCAAGGGCCTGATGGCCGCCTCGCTCGCCGCCCTCCTCCAGGCGCGCGGCTTCAAGGTCCGCATCCGCAAGTTCGATCCCTATCTCAACGTCGATCCGGGCACGATGTCGCCCTATCAGCACGGCGAGGTCTACGTCACCGACGACGGCGCCGAGACCGATCTCGACCTCGGGCATTACGAGCGCTTCACCGGCGTCGCCGCCCGCCAGAGCGACAACATCACCACCGGCCGAATCTATTCCAACATCATCGCCGCCGAGCGCCGCGGCGACTATCTGGGCGCCACCGTCCAGGTCATTCCGCACGTCACCAACGCCCTCAAGGAATTCGCCCGCGCCGGCACCGACGGCCACGATTTCATCATCTGCGAGATCGGCGGCACCGTCGGCGACATCGAAAGCCTGCCCTTCATCGAGGCCATCCGCCAGCTCCGCAACGACCTTCGCAACGAGGATCCGAGCACCAACCGCTCGGTCTCGATCCACACCACCCTCATCCCCTACATCGCGGCGGCCGGCGAGCTGAAGACCAAGCCGACCCAGCATTCGGTCCGCGACCTCACCAGCCTCGGCATCCAGCCCGATCTCCTGCTCTGCCGCGTCGACCGCCCCTTGCCCGACGGCGAGCGCGCCAAGATCGCCCAGTTCTGCAACGTGCGGAAGGAAGCGGTCATCCCCGCGCTGGACGCGAAGAGCATCTATTCGGTCCCGCTCCAATATCACCGCGAAGGCCTCGACGCCGAGGTGCTGCGCGCCTTCGGCATCATGGACGCGCCCGAGCCCGACCTCACCGCCTGGTACGACATCATGGACCGGCTCGAGCATTTCGAGGGCGAGGTGACGATCGGCGTGGTCGGCAAATATGTCGGGCTGCCCGACGCCTACAAGAGCCTCACCGAGGCGCTCGTCCACGGCGGCATCGCCAACCGCGTCAAGGTCCGGATCACCTGGCTCGATGCGGAGATCTTCGCGGGCGAGAACGGCCAGGACGTCGCGCCGGTGCTCGAGCCGGTCCACGGCATCCTCGTCCCCGGCGGCTTCGGCGAGCGCGGCAGCGAGGGCAAGATCGCCTCCGTGCAATTCGCCCGCGAGCGCGGCGTGCCCTTCTTCGGCATTTGCCTCGGCATGCAGATGGCCTGCATCGAGGGCGCCCGCAACCTCGCCGGCCTCGACAAGGCGAGCACCACCGAATTCGGCGACACGCCCGAGCCCGTCGTCGGCCTCATCACCGAATGGATGAGCAAGGAGGGCCTGCAGCAACGGCGCGAGGCGAACGGCGACATGGGCGGCACGATGCGGCTCGGCGCCTACGAGGCGAAGCTCGACGGCAACAGCGTGGTGCGCTCGATCTACGACAGCGACACCATCTCGGAACGCCACCGCCACCGCTACGAAGTCAACGTCCACTACAAGGCCGCCCTGGAACAAGGCGGCCTCGTCTTCAGCGGCATGAGCCCGGATGGGGCGCTACCCGAGATTGTCGAGCGGCCGGATCATCCGTGGTTCGTGGGCGTGCAGTTCCATCCGGAGCTGAAATCGAAGCCGTTTGATCCG
>DASWSP010000094.1:0-3431 GCA_036402575.1 Allosphingosinicella sp.
CCAGGGCGAGTGGGACGACCCCTATCTGACGATGGCCTACGACGCCGAGGCGACGATCCTCGCCGAGCTGTTCAAGTTCGCCGAGACCGGCCAGCTCTACCGCGGCGCCAAGCCGGTGATGTGGAGCCCGGTCGAGAAGACTGCCTTGGCCGAGGCCGAGGTCGAGTACGAAGACATCGTCTCCACCCAGATCGACGTCGCCTTCGAGATCGTCGAGAGCCCGATCCCCGAACTGGTCGGCGCCCACGCCGTCATCTGGACGACCACACCCTGGACGATCCCCGTCAACCAGGCGTTGGCGTATGGGCCTGACGTCGAATACGTGCTCGTCGAATGTGAAGGTGTGGGCATCCAGGGCAAGGGCTCTCTAGGAGAGCCAGCTCAGGGCTTGTCTGACCCCATCTTAGCTTCGCTAGGCGGAAAACGCTTCGTCCTGCATCCGGGACTGATCGAGGCTCTGAGTACCCGAATCTCGGTCTCTAGCCGAAACCGGCTCTCCGAGATCCAGCAGATGGGCCTGCCCAGGTTTAGGGAGCTGTGGCGCGGGAAAGGCTCCGACCTTGCCGGCGCTGTCGCCCGCCATCCGATGCACCATCTCGGCGGCTTCTTCGCGAAGCCGCGGCCGTTTCTGCCCGGCGATTTCGTCACCACCGATCAGGGTACCGGCCTCGTCCATATGGCGCCGGACCATGGTGAGGACGATTTCCTGCTCTGCAAAGCCGCCGGCATCGAGCCGGTCTATGCGGTCGAGGATGACGGCAAGTACCGCGCCGACTGGCTGTGGCTCGGCGGCCAGGGCAGCGTCATCAACGCCAAGTTCAACGCGCCCGACGGCCCGATCTGCTCGGCCCTGCGCGAGGCCGGCGCCCTGCTCTCCGCGAGCGCCGACTTCCGGCACAGCTACCCGCATTCGTGGCGTTCCAAGGCCAAGGTCATCTTCCGCGCCACCCCCCAATGGTTCATCCCGATGGACAAAGCTCCCTCTCCCCAGGGGGGAGAGGGTCGGGGTGAGGGGGAGCGAGCCGAAGGCGAGCGTTCTGAGTCCGCGGCCCAACCTGGCAGTCACAACCCCCTCACCCAACCCTCTCCCCCGCGGGGAGAGGGCTTGAGAGCAACGGCGCTCGCCGCGATCGAGCAAACCCGCTGGGTCCCCGCCCGCGCCGAGAACCGCATCCGCGCGATGGTGGAGGGCCGCCCGGACTGGGTGATCAGCCGCCAGCGCGCCTGGGGCGTGCCGATCGCGCTCTACGTCAACCGCGGCACCGGCGACTATCTGCGCGATCCCGACGTCAACCGCCGCATCGTCGAGGCCTTCCGCAAGGGCGGCGCCGACGCCTGGTTCCAGGCGGATCACCAGGCGCTGCTCGGCAACGGCCACCGGCTCGACGATTACGAGGTTGTCGACGACATCCTCGACGTCTGGTTCGACAGCGGCTCGACCCACGCCTTCGTGATCGAGGCGCGCTACGGCCCAAATAATCCAGATGGGACTCCCGTCCGCGCCGACCTCTATGTCGAAGGCTCGGACCAGCATCGCGGCTGGTTCCAGTCCTCTTTGCTCGAAAGCTGCGGCACCCGCGGCCGAGCGCCTTACGAGGGCGTGCTCACGCACGGCTTCGCGCTCGACCAGAACGGCCGCAAGATGTCGAAAAGCGTCGGCAACGTCGTCGATCCGCTCGTCATCATTCGCGACAACGGCGCCGACATCCTGCGCCTGTGGGTCGCCTCGACCGACTATTTCGAGGACGTGAGGATCGGCAAGGAAGTGCTCGCCGGCACCTCCGACGCCTATCGCAAGCTGCGCAACACCTTCCGCTACCTGCTCGGCGCCCTGGCGGACTTCAGCGAGGCAGAGCGGGTCGCGCCCGCCGACATGCCCGAGCTCGAGCGCTGGGTGCTGCACCGCCTCGCCGAGCTCGACTCGGAGCTCAAGGCGGCCGCGGAAGGCTTCGAGTTCAACCGCTACACCCGGGCGATCGCTACCTTCGCCAACGACGATTTGTCCGCCTTCTTCTTCGACATCCGCAAGGACAGCCTCTATTGCGACGCGCCCGGCGACCCCAAGCGCCGCGCCTACCGGACCGTGCTGGACGCCGTCTTCCACGCGCTGGTCCGCTGGGTGAGCCCGATCCTCTGCTTCACCGCCGAGGAAGTCTGGCAGAGCCGTTACCCGGACCGCGGGTCGATCCACCTCGAGACCTGGCCGCAAGTCGAGTCCGGCTGGCGCGACCCGGCGCTGGGCGACAAGTGGGACCTGCTGCGCGCGCTTCGGACCCGCGTTACCGAAGCGATCGAGCCGATGCGGCGCGACAAGATCGTGCGCTCGAGCCTCGAGGCGGAAGTGGCGCTGACGCTGGCCGAGCCGGACCTTCTCGCCGCCGTCTCATCGGTGGACTTCAATGAACTGTGCATCGTCTCCGGCCTGTCGACCGCGGCGGGCGATGCCGATACGGTCGCCGTCCAAAGGACCCGGAAAGAGAAATGCGGCCGCTGCTGGCGCCACCTGCCGGAGGTCCCGGAGGAAGGCGATCTGTGCGATCGCTGCGCGGACGTGGTCGCAACGCCTGAGGTGGTGAATGGCTGAGAGCGTGTCCGCATTGCTTCGCGAGCAGACCCGGGAGCGCAACCACCGCGCGCTCGGCTTCTCGATCGCCGCGCTGATCTTCATCCTCGACCAGATGGTCAAATACATCGTCACCTATCCGCTCCAGCTCCAGCAGCGCGGCGTGATGGAGCTGTTCGACATCTTCGACCTGCGCTGGGTGGAGAATTACGGCGTGTCGATGGGGTTCCTCACCGCCGACACCGATTTCGGGCGCTGGCTGCTGGTGCTGCTGACGGCGGGCATCTCCGCCTTCGTCGCGGCGTGGCTGTGGCGCGAGCGGCGGCGCGACGACGCGGTCGCGCTTTCCTTCGTGCTCGGCGGGGCGCTCGGCAACATCGTCGACCGCATCCGCTTCGGCTATGTGGTCGACTTCGCTGACCTTCATTTCGGCGCATGGCGGCCGTTTTTGATCTTCAATGTTGCCGACGCTGCCATTACCATCGGCGTTCTGCTATTGCTCGTGCGGACGCTGCTGACGCGCGAGAAGAAGACCCCCCGGAAGGACGTGTGAGATGCGTATCGTACATTCTGCTCTGGCCGCCGCGGCCCTGCTGCTGGCCGGCTGCACCTCGGGAGGGCTGTACGGCCGTGACCGGCCGGACGAGTTCGCGGTCGCTCGCAACGCGCCGCTGGTAGTTCCGCCCGATTTCGCGCTGACCCCGCCGCGCCCCGGCGAGGCTTCGCCCGCAACCACCGACAGCCGCAGCCAGGCGCTTCAGACCCTGTTCGGCGGACCCGCCCCGCGCAGCCTCGCCGAGCAGCAGGTGCTCCAGCAGAGCGACGCCGACCGCGCCGCTCCCGGCGCCCGCTCGGTGGTCGGCGATCC
>DASWSP010000095.1:0-22556 GCA_036402575.1 Allosphingosinicella sp.
CTCGACAAGGGACTGCGCCTGCTCGACGAGGCGACCGCCTCGATGAAGCCGGGCGACACCCTTTCCGGCGAGGTCGCCTTCCGCCTCTACGACACGTTCGGCTTCCCCTACGATCTCACCGAGGACGCGCTGCGCGCCCAGGACTTCGGCGTCGACCGGGCCGGCTTCGACGCCGCCATGGCCGAGCAGAAGGCCGCCGCCCGAGCCGCCTGGAAGGGGTCGGGCGACAAGGCATCCGACGACATCTGGTTCGATATCGCCGAAGCGCACGGATCGACCGAATTCACCGGCTATTCCGGCCACGAAGGGGAGGGCCAGGTGCTCGCTCTGGTCAAGGACGGCGCCCGCGTCGAGGAGGCGAGGGAAGGGGACGAACTGTTCGTCGTCACCAACCAGACTCCCTTCTACGCCGAATCGGGCGGCCAGGTCGGCGACACGGGAAGGATCAGCAACGACAGCGGCCTGGAAGCCGAAGTTTCCGAGACGTCGAAGCCGCTTGGCCGGCTCCACGCCCACCGCGCCAGGATCCGATCGGGCATCCTCAAGGTCGGCGACGCCGTCCGCCTGGAGGTCGATGGCGACCGCCGCACCCGCATCCGCGCCAACCACTCGGCCACCCACCTGCTCCACGCGGCGCTGCGCCACCGGCTCGGCACCCATGTCACCCAGAAGGGCAGCCTCGTGGCGCCCGACCGCTTCCGCTTCGACTTCTCGCACCCCAAGGCGCTGACCCCCGACGACATCGAAGCGGTGGAGGCCGAGGTCAACCGCCACATCCGCGAGAACGACGCCGTCACCACCCGCCTGATGAGCCCCGACGAGGCGATCGCCGCCGGCGCGATGGCCTTGTTCGGGGAGAAGTATGGCGACGAGGTCCGGGTCCTGTCGATGGGCCGAGGCGCCGATGCGAGCTGGTCGGTGGAGCTGTGCGGCGGCACCCATGTCCGCGCCTTGGGCGACATCGCCTTGTTCAAGATCGTTTCCGAGAGCGCGGTCGCCTCGGGCGTCCGCCGGATCGAAGCCCTGACCGGAGAAGCGGCGCGCAACTGGCTGACATCGCGGGAAAACCGCCTCAAGGAAGCCGCCGCGGCGCTGAAGGCGGCGCCGGAGGAAGTCCCGGCCCGGATCGCCGGCCTGCTCGACGAGCGCCGCCGGCTGGAGCGCGAGCTCGCCGAGGCGAAGAAGGCGATCGCGCTCGGCGGCGGCGCCCGCGCGGAGACGAGCGGGCCTGAACAGGTCGGCGGCCACGGCTTCATCGGCCAGGTGCTCGAAGGCCTCGATCCGAAGGGCCTTCGCGGCCTCGTCGACGATGCCAAGCAGCGGGTCGGCTCGGGCGTCGTCGCGCTGGTCGCGGTCAACGAGGGCCGTGCCACCGTCGCGGTGGGCGTCACCGACGACCTCATCGGCAGCCGCAACGCGGTCGAGCTGGTCCGCGCCGCCGTCGCCAGCCTCGGCGGCCAGGGCGGCGGCGGACGGCCCGACATGGCCCAGGGCGGCGGCCCCGACGGCAGCCGCGCTCAGGCGGCGCTCGACGCCGTCCGGGCGGCGCTGTCGGAGCCGGCGATCGCCGCCTAGCCCTTGAGCGCGTCGCGGAGGCGCCGGCCGCGGGCCGGCGGCTCGGCCTCGAGCTGACCCAGCTCCATGATCTCCTTCCGGAGCTCGGCGCGCTTCTCGTGGATCGAGGCGATCACCGGCCCCATCGCCATGCCGAGATCGACCAGCACCGCCTCCGACAGCTGGAGCGAGGATTCGAGCGTTTCCGGCACCGCGTCGGTTGCTCCGGCCCGGTAGAGCTCGGCGGCGTGCTTGGCGTCGCGGGCGCGGGCGACGATGGTGAGGTCGGGCCACCAGCCGCGCACCTTCTTGGTCAGCCGCACGGTCAGCACCGGATCGTCCATCGTCAGGATGAGCGCGCTGGCGTGGCCGAGGTTGAGCCGGTCGACCAGCTCGGGCCGCGACACGTCTCCGAACAATATCGGAAAGCCCTCGCGCCGGGCGGCGGCGACGGTGTCGATGTTGGAATCGACCGCCAGATAGCTGCGTCCGTGCGTCGCCAGCATCTCGGCGACCAGCTGGCCGACCCGCCCGAAGCCGATGATCACCGCGGTCGGCGCCTTTTCGCCCGGCCCGATCACCGGCAGCTCGACATTCGCCTTCTTGTCCACCCGCCGCGCCGCCAGCCGCCCGAGCTGGGCGAGCAGGGGCGTGATGGTGAGGCCGATCGCGGTGACGATCTGCCAGAAAGCCGCGGTCTCGGGCCGGATCAGCTGCGCCGAGGCCGCGGCGGCGAGCACGATCAGCGTGGTCTCGGAAGGGGAGGCCATCAGCAGGCCGGTTTCCGCCGCCACCGCCTGCCGAACGCCGCTGAGGCGCAGCAGCGCGGCGGTGACGAACGCCTTGACCACCACCACGCCGAGCACCGCCAGCAGGATGCTGGCCCAGTTGGCCGCGATCAGCCTCAGATCGACGCTCATGCCGACCGTGATCAGGAAGATGCCGAGCGCGAGCCCGCGGAACGGGGCGGTGATCACCTCCACCTGGTCGTGATAATCGGTCTCGGCGATCAGGATGCCGGCGAGCAGCGCGCCCATGATCGGCGACAGTCCGACCGCGGTGGTCGCGAGGCTGGCGACGATCACGACGAGCAGGCTCGCCGCCAGGAACAGCTCCGGATTCTTGGCGCGCGCGGCCTGCGCGAACAGCCTGGGCAGAAGGAAGCGCCCGAGCACCAGCATCGCCGCCACCACGGCCGCGCCGTAGACCAGCGTCCGGAAGAAGCCTTCGAGCCCGCCCGCGGCGGCGAACGGCGCCAGCGCGCCCAGCGCGAAGATGATCGGCACGATCGCCAGATCCTCGAATAGCAGCATCGCCAGCGCCGAGCGCCCGACCGCGCTGGTCGTGCCCACCAGCGGCAGGACGAGCGCGGTCGAGGACAAGGCCAGCGCCAGGCCGAGCGCGGCCGAGCCGCTCAGGCTCTGCCCGAACAGGTGCAGCCCGAGGCCGATGAGCGCCGCCGACGCCAGCAGCTCGGCGGCGCCGACCCCGAACACCAGCCGCCGCATCGTCCACAGCCGTCGGAACGACAGCTCGAGCCCGATCGAGAACAGCAGGAGGATGATTCCGAACTCGGCGAACGGCTCGATCGCCTCGGGGTTGGAGATGGTGATGTAGTTGAGCCACGGCAGCTCGCGCGCCATCGATCCCAGCCCGGCGGGCCCGACCAGGACGCCGATCAGGATGAAGCCGATCACCGGGCTGATCCGGAAACGGGCGAAAGCGGGGATGACGATCCCGGCCGCGCCGAGGATCACCAGCGCATCGCTGAAGCTCGAAGTCTGGAAATCGCTCGCCATGCGGCTGTTATGCGGCTTTTCCCGCGATTGTCAGCACTTTCTCCCCTCCCGGCGGAGGGGAGAAGCTCAGGCGGGTTGCGGCTCCGACTTCGCCATCGTCTGCTCGAGGTTGACCCGGATCGCCTCGAAGAACTGCTCCGTGGTCATCCAGCTCTGGTCGGGACCGATCAGGATGGCGAGGTCCTTGGTCATCTGGCCCTGCTCGACCGTCTCGACGCAGACCCGCTCGAGCGTCTCGGCGAAGCGGACGAGCTCGGGCGTTCCGTCGAACTTGCCGCGATACTTGAGGCCGCCGGTCCAGGCGAAGATCGAGGCGATCGGGTTGGTCGAGGTCGCCTTGCCCTGCTGGTGCATGCGGTAGTGGCGGGTGACCGTGCCGTGCGCCGCCTCGGCCTCGATCGTGCGGCCGTCGGGGCTCATCAGGACCGACGTCATGAGGCCAAGCGAGCCGAAGCCCTGCGCGACCTGGTCCGATTGCACGTCGCCGTCGTAATTCTTGCAGGCCCAGACGAACTTGCCGCTCCACTTCAGCGCGCTGGCGACCATGTCGTCGATCAGCCGGTGCTGATATTCTATCTTCGCCTCGGCGAATTTGTCCTTGAATTCACTGTCGAACACCTCCTGGAAAAGGTCCATGAAGCGGCCGTCATAGGCCTTGAGGATGGTGTTCTTGGTCGACAGGTAGACGGGCCAGCCGCGGTTGAGGCCGTAATTGAGGCTCGAGCGCGCGAAGTCACGGATCGAATCGTCGAGATTGTACATGCCCATCGCGACTCCGGCGGCGGGGAAGTCGAACACCTCCTCCTCGATCCGCTGGCCATCCTCGCCTTCCCAGATCATGCGCAGCTTGCCGGGTCCGGGCACCTTGAAGTCCGTCGCCTTATACTGGTCGCCGAAGGCGTGGCGGCCGACGACGATCGGGTCGGTCCAGCCCGGGATGAGGCGCGGCACGTTCTCGATGACGATCGGCTCGCGGAAGATGGTGCCGCCCAGAATGTTGCGGATCGTGCCGTTGGGCGATTTCCACATCTTCTTGAGGTTGAACTCCTTCACCCGCGCCTCATCCGGGGTGATCGTGGCGCATTTGACGCCGACTCCGTACTTCTTGATCGCCTCGGCGGATTCGACCGTCACGCGGTCGTCGGTGGCGTCGCGGTTCTCGACGCCGAGGTCGAAATAGACGAGGTCGATGTCGAGATAGGGCAGGATCAGCCGCTCGCGGATCCACTGCCAGATGATGCGGGTCATCTCGTCGCCGTCGATCTCGACGACGGGCGTGCTTACTTTGATCTTGGCCATGCGTTGCGGCTTTCCCTGTTGGTTTTGCCGCGCCTGTAAGCGGTGGCGGCGCGCCGATCAACCGAGCCGCGGGGGCGCCCGGTTGTGCGCCGCTACCGCTCCGCCTAAAGACGCCGGATGACATCGCTCGAAAAGCCGGACCTCGTCACCACCAACGTGCGCTACCGGATGCCGGCGGTGCACCCGGAAGGCCGCAAGTTCGCCGTCATCGCCGCCGGCATCACCGCCGTGCTGGCGTTCCTGTCGTGGGAGACCCTGGCCTGGCCGATGGCCGGGGTGACGCTGTGGGTCGCCTCCTTCTTCCGCGATCCGATCCGCACCACGCCCAAGGGGGAGGGGCTGATCATCGCGCCCGCCGACGGCATGGTGACGATGATCGCCAACGTTTCGCCGCCGCGCGAGCTGATCGGGGAGGGCGGGCTCGAGGACGGCCCGGTCACCCGGGTCTCGATCTTCATGAGCGTGTTCGACGTCCACATCAACCGCGCGCCGATCGCCGGCGAGATCAAGCGCGTGGTCTATATTTCGGGCAAGTTCCTCAACGCCGACCTCGACAAGGCGAGCGACGAGAACGAGCGCCAGCACATCCTGGTCGAAGGCCATGACGGGCTCAAGGTCGGCTTCACCCAGATTGCGGGCCTCGTCGCCCGGCGCATCGTGCCCTGGGTCAAGCCGGGGGATTTCGTGGCGATCGGCCAGCGCGTCGGCCTGATCCGGTTCGGCAGCCGAGTCGACGTCTACCTGCCGGCGGGCACCGCGCCGCAGGTGCTGCTCGGCCAGCGTACCATCGCCGGCGAGACCATCGTCGGCCGCGCCGGCGTCTCCGACCTGATCGAGGGCGTCAGCCAGTGAAGCAGCCGGCGCGGCGCCCGCGCGGCATCCCGCTGCGGACGATCGTGCCCAACGCGATCACCGTGCTGGCGCTCTGCTCGGGGCTGTTCGGAATCCGCTACGCCATCGCCGGCGACTGGGAGCGGGCGGCCGCCGCGATCGTGCTGGCGGCCTTCCTCGACATGATGGACGGCCGCATCGCGCGGCTGCTCAAGGGCCAGAGCCGGTTCGGCGCCGAGCTCGATTCGCTATCCGACGTCACCGCCTTCGGAGTCGCTCCGGCCGTGATCCTCTACCAGTGGGTACTGGCCCAGATCGGCACCGACGATCCCGCATACGAGCTGTGGGCGCGCTACGGCTGGCTGGTGGCGCTCGCCCATGCGGTTTGCGGCGCGCTGCGCCTCGCCCGGTTCAACGCCAATATCGACGTCGAGGATCAGCCGCACAAATCGGCCGGCTTCCTCACAGGAATCCCGGCGCCCGCGGGCGCGGGGCTGACGCTGCTTCCGCTGTTCCTGTGGCTCTGGACCGGCGCCGACATCTTGCACGAGCCGCTGCTGGTGGCGCCGTGGGCGGCTTTGTCGGCGTTCCTGATGGTGTCGAACCTGGCCACCTTCTCCTGGGGATCGCTGAAGCTTCGGCGCCACGTGCGGTTCGGCGCGCTGGTGGTGATCGCGCTGATCGGCGGGGCCTTGCTGACGGCGCCCTGGCCGACGCTCAGCGTCTCCGCGCTGATCTACGCGGCGCTGATCCCGTTCAGTATTGCCAGCTACGCCGGGGTCAAACGGCAGCGCGCCGCCGCGGCATCGCCGTCGCCTGAACCGGACGCGGACGCACCGTCACCCTGACCCGCTTGGTCCAGGGCCTCGCAACCCGCCGCCGGGGCATCTCGCCGCGAAGCGCCGCCACCACCTCGTCCCAGGATTGGCGCAGGGCAAAGACGATCGCGAACAGCGATCCCGCCAGAATGATCGTGAAAAACAAGCCGGTTGCGAGGTGATACACAGCTTTTCCCCTGTCTTATCCACAGCAAACGTTCTCACTGTGGGTTGGTTTCGTTCGCATTTGTTCGGCAGCCCCTATGTTCCTGATATGTTCTACAGTCAAGGGTTGATTTGTGCTATTGCTGCGACTAAGTGCGCGGCATTCCACATGCGGGGCCATCATACCGGTGGCTGGGCCAGTATTTAGACACTTGGCCCGGTCTCTCGGCCCCGCAGAGGCATAACCGGAAGGAGAAAGACCATGGCGTCCACTGACGTCACCATGCAGCAATTGCTCGAGGCCGGAGCGCATTTCGGCCACCAAACCCACCGCTGGAACCCCAAGATGAAGCCGTACATCTTCGGCGAGCGGAACGGCGTCCATATCATCGACCTGTCGCAGACCGTGCCGCTGTTCGCCCGGGCGCTCGATTTCGTGCGCCAGTCGGTGGCGGCGGGCGGCAAGGTGCTGTTCGTCGGCACCAAGCGCCAGGCGCAGGAGCCGATCGCCGAGGCGGCGCGCCGCTCCAACCAGCATTTCGTCAACCATCGCTGGCTGGGCGGCATGCTCACCAACTGGAAGACGATTTCCAACTCGATCAAGCGCTACAAGAGCCTCGAGGAACAGCTTTCGGGCGACACCGCCGGCCTCACCAAGAAGGAAGTGCTCCAGCTCACCCGGGAGCGCGACAAGCTCGAGCTCAGCCTGGGCGGCATCAAGGACATGGGCGGGCTCCCCGACGTGATCTTCATCGTTGACGCCAACAAGGAAGAGCTGGCGATCAAGGAAGCCAACGTGCTCGGCATTCCGGTCGTCGCCGTCCTCGATTCCAACGTCAGCCCGCAGGGCATCGCCTTCCCGGTTCCGGGCAACGACGACGCCAGCCGCGCGATCCGCCTCTACTGCGACGCGATCGCGGACGCCGCCACCGCCGGCAAGCAGGGCGGCGCCGCCGCCCGCGGCGAGGATATCGGCGCGATGGAGCAGCCGCCGGCGGAAGCCGCTTTGGCCGAGGCGTAAGGATTGTAACCGTCACCGTCCGTCCCGAGCCAAGTCGAGGGGCGTTCGTGCAGACGCATCTCGGACCTCGCTCGAAGGTGGGCGAGGTCCCTTGAACCAGAGGATCAAGGATATGGCGGAGATCACAGCCGCAATCGTCAAGGAACTGCGCGAGCGCACCGGCGCCGGCATGATGGACTGCAAGAAGGCGCTCGGCGAGGCCGGCGGCGACATGGAAGCCGCGATCGACTGGCTGCGCACCAAGGGTCTTGCCGCGGCCGCCAAGAAGGCCGGCCGCACCGCGGCCGAAGGCCTGGTCGGAGTCGCCGTGGCGGGCAACCGCGGCGCGGTCGTCGAGGTCAATTCGGAAACCGATTTCGTCGCCAAGAACGAGCAGTTCCAGGAGTTCGTGCGCACCGTCGCCGGGCTTGCGCTGCAGGGCAGCGGCAATGTCGAGGGCCTGCTCGCGGCGAGCTGGCCCGCGGGCGGCGGTACCGTCGAGGAGAAGCTCACCTCCAACATCGCCACCATCGGCGAGAACCAGTCGCTCCGCCGGAGCGCGGTGCTTCAGGTGAATGACGGCGTCGTCGTCTCCTACGTCCACAACGCGGTCGTTCCGGGCCTCGGCAAGATCGGCGTTCTGGTCGCGCTCGAAGGGGCCGGCGACAAGGCCGCGCTCGAGACGCTGGGCCGGCAGCTGGCCATGCACATCGCCGCCGCCAACCCGCTCGCGCTCAACGGCGAGGACCTCGATCCCGCGATGATCGAGCGCGAGCGCTCGATCGCCACCGAAAAGGCGAAGGAAACCGGCAAGCCGGCCGACATCGTCGCCCGCATGGTTGACGGCGCGGTCGCCAAGTTCCGCAAGGAAAACGCGCTGATGAGCCAGCTCTTCGTCATGGACAACAAGACCAAGATCGAGGACGTCGTCGCCGCCGAGGCCAAGAAGATCGGATCGCCGGTGTCGCTCAACGCCTATGTCCGCTTCCAGCTGGGCGAAGGCATCGAGCGCCAGGCCAGCGACTTCGCCGCCGAAGTCGCAGCCGCCTCCGGCGTAAAAAAAAACCTGGAGACGACGGACAGGACGGAGCCGGCTGACGCCTAAGCCAATCTTGGCAGGGTGGCGCGTCCTTACTAAGGTGCGCCACCTTTCCGCCTGAGCCACAACAACGGACACCCCCAACCCCATGCCGCGCCCGCGCTTCAACCGCATCCTTCTGAAGCTGTCGGGCGAGGCGCTGATGGGGGACGGGCAGTTCGGAATCGATCCCGACACCGCCGCGCGCCTCGCCGGCGAGATCAAGTCCGCCAAGGAAGCGGGGCACGAGCTCTGCCTCGTGGTCGGCGGCGGCAACATCTTCCGCGGCCTCGCCGCGGCCGCCAAGGGCTTCGACCGCGCCCAGGCCGATTATATGGGCATGCTCGCGACCGTGATGAACGCGCTCGCCATGCAGAATTCGCTCGAGAAGATCGGAGTCGACACGCGGGTCCAGTCCGCGATCCCGATGGCAACGGTGTCCGAACCCTATATCCGCCGCCGCGCCATGCGCCACATGGAGAAGGGGCGGGTGGTGATCTTTGCCGCCGGCACCGGCAATCCATTCTTCACGACCGACACCGCCGCCGCGCTTCGCGCCGCCGAAATGGGCTGCGACGCCTTGCTCAAGGGCACCAGCGTCGACGGCGTCTACGATGCCGATCCGAAGAAGGTCAAAACCGCCTCGCGATACGAAAGCCTGAGCTTCAACAGGGTGTTGGCGGACGATCTTAAGGTCATGGATGCGACCGCCGTGGCCTTGTGCCGCGACAACAATATCCCGATCGTGGTGTTCAACATCCGCGAGCAGGGCAATCTGGCCCGCGTGCTCAGCGGCGAGGGCACCGCAACGATCGTGCTGAACGAGGAGTAAGCGATGCCTGCCTACAACAAAGCCGACCTGCAGCGCCGAATGCACGGCGCGGTCGAAGCGCTCAGGCACGACCTTAGCGGCCTTCGCACCGGCCGCGCCTCGGTCAGCCTGCTGGAGCCGGTGACGGTCGAGGTCTACGGCGCCACCATGCCGATCAACCAGGTCGCAACCATCTCCGCGCCCGAGCCGCGGATGCTGACCGTGCAGGTCTGGGACCGCTCCAACGTCGGCCCGGTCGAAAAGGCGATCCGCTCCGCCGGGCTCGGCCTCAACCCGATCTCGGAAGGGCAGAACATCCGCCTGCCGATCCCGGATCTCACCGAAGAGCGCCGCAAGGAGCTTGCCAAGCTCGCCAACCAATATGCCGAAAAGGCACGGATCGCGGTGCGCAACGTCCGCCGCGACGGCATGGATGTGCTGAAGCAGGACGAGAAGAAGCACGAGATCAGCGAGGACGAGCACAAGCGGCTCGGCGTCGAGGTCCAGAAGATGACCGACGAGACGATCGCCGAGATCGACTCCGCCGCCGCCGCCAAGGAAAAGGAAATCCTCCAGAAGTGACCGCCACTCCGGCCAGCGCAGCGCGGCCGGAAGGGGCGTCGGCGACCCGGCCAACCCCCGCCGCGGTCCCGCGCCACGTCGCCATCATCATGGACGGCAACGGCCGCTGGGCCAAGGCGAGGGGCTTGCCGCGCGTCGCCGGCCACCGCCAGGGCGCCGAAGCCGCCCGCAAGGTGCTTCGAGCCGCCGGCGAGGCGGGCGTCGAATGCCTCACCCTCTACGCCTTCTCGTCCGAGAACTGGCGCCGCCCCGAGGACGAGATCAACGACCTCACCGGCCTGCTTCGCTTCTACCTCCAGACCGAGCTCGAGGCGCTCCACCGCGAGGGCGTGCGCCTGAGGATCATCGGCGATCACACCGCCTTCCAATCCGACGTCGCCAGGATGATCGACCGCGCCGTCGCCAAGACCGCGGGCAACAGCCGCATGACCGTGGTGATCGCGCTCAACTACGGCGCCCGCGGCGAGATGGTGAAGGCGGCGCAGTCGCTCGCCCGCCGCGCCGCCGCCGGCGAGCTCGACCCCGCCGCGATCGACGAGGCCGCGTTCGACGCCGCGCTCGACACCCGCGACCTGCCGCCGCTCGACCTCCTGATCCGCACGTCGGGCGAGGTCCGGCTGTCCAACTTCCTGCTCTGGCAGGCGGCCTATGCCGAGCTGCTGTTCGTCGACACGCTCTGGCCCGATTTCGACGGCGACGCGCTTCGCTCCGCGCTGGCCGACTTCGCGGGCCGCGAGCGCCGCTACGGTGGGCGATGAGCGAGGCCGAGCAACCGATCCCCGCCTCGGACCTTCCGACCCGCTTCGTGATGGGCGTCGTCATGGTCGCGGTCGCGGTGCTCGCCATCTATCTCGGCGGCTGGGTCTTCCGGCTGCTCGTGCTCGCCGCCGCGGCGGTGATGCTGCTCGAATGGGCCGACATGCACCGCGTCGACCGCCGCTGGGGCTATGGCGGCATCGCCCTGCTCGCCGGCAACCTGCTGGCGGTCCCCGAGATTCTGTTCCCGGCCGGACAGATCGACGCCATCATCGCGCCCGCCACCTTCGAGCCGGCCTGGGGCGGCTTTGCGGCCGTGCTCGCCTCCGGGGCGTTCCTCGGCCTGCTCAGCCAGCGTCTCACGATGTTCGGCGGCTTCGCCTACATCGCCATCCCCGCCTTCGCGCTGCTGGTGCTGAACTGGGTGTGGTTCGCGATCGTCTTCTGGGTGATGCTGGTGGTCTGGGCGACCGACATCTTCGCCTATTTCGCCGGCCGCTCGATCGGCGGCGCCAAGCTCGCGCCGCGGATCAGCCCGAACAAGACCTGGGCCGGGCTGATCGGCGGCATGGCCGGGGCCGGCGTGATCGGCGCGCTCACCGCCTCCTGGTTCGGCCTCGGCGCCCCGTTCCTCTACATCGGCGCGCCGATGGGGGCGGTCGCGCAGGGCGGCGACCTCTATGAAAGCTGGCTCAAGCGCCGGGCGGGGGTCAAGGACAGCGGCACGATCCTTCCCGGCCACGGCGGGGCGCTCGACCGCCTCGACGGCCTGCTGCCGGTGATCGTCGCCACGCTGGCGCTGCTGATGGCGGGGTACTGGACCGCGTGAGGAACGGTGTCCGCACCGTCACCATCCTCGGCGCGACCGGCTCGGTCGGCCGCTCGACCCTCGACCTGGTCGAACGCAACGCCGAGCGCTTCGACGTGCTCGCGCTCACCGCCCTGCGCGACGTCGCCGGCCTCGCCCGAGCCGCGGTGCGCGTCGGCGCCCGCCGCGCCGTGATCGGCGACGGCACCTTGCTTGAGCCGCTGCGCGACGCGCTCGCCGGCAGCGGAATCGAGGCGGCGGCGGGGGAGGGCGCGGTGATCGAGGCGGCCGCCCAGGGCGCCGACTGGACGATGGCGGCGATCGTCGGCAATGCCGGCCTGCGCCCGGTCATGGCCGCGCTCGAGAAGGGCGGGACCGTCGCGCTCGCCAACAAGGAGGCGCTGGTCGCGGCCGGCGACATCATGATGGCCGCCGCGAAGCGCAGCGGCGCCCGGCTGCTCCCGGTGGATTCCGAGCACAATGCGATCTTCCAGTGCTTCGACAGCGCCAAGCCCGGCTCGGTGCGCCGAATCATCCTCACCGCCAGCGGCGGCCCGTTCCGCTGCAAGAGCCTGGAGGAGATGCGCGACGTCACCCCCGCCCAGGCCGTCGCCCACCCCAATTGGTCGATGGGCGCGAAGATTTCGGTGGACTCCGCAACCTTGATGAACAAGGGCCTTGAACTTATTGAAGCCTATCACCTTTTTCCGCTCGATGTGGATGCGTTCGAGGTTGTCGTGCACCCCCAGTCGGTGATCCATTCGCTGGTCGAATATGTCGACGGATCGGTGCTGGCCCAGCTCGGCGCCCCCGACATGCGGATCCCGATCGCCTACGCGCTCGCCTGGCCCGAGCGGATGGCGACGCCGTGCGAGCGGCTCGACCTGGTCCGGATCGGCGCGCTGCAGTTCGAGGCGCCCGACCTGGAGCGCTTCCCGGCGCTGGCACTGGCGAAGGCGGCGCTCCGCGAAGGCGGCGCCAAGCCCGCCATTCTCAACGCGGCGAACGAAGTCGCGGTTGCTTCGTTTCTGGACAGCGGCATCGCTTTCCTAGATATCGCCTCGATCGCCCGCGAGACGCTCGGCTGCTACGATCCGCCGCCGCCCGCCACCCTCGAGGAGGTTGTCGAAGTGGATCGGGACGCTCGCAGGATCGCTGAGGAAGTCATTGGAAAGTTGCATTAATTGATCAGCGAAGGCCCCGGCATCCTGCTCACCGTGCTGAGCTTCCTGCTCGTCATCGGGCCGCTCATCTTCATCCATGAGCTCGGCCATTATTATGCCGGCCGACTGTTCGGGGTGAAGGCGGACGCCTTCTCGATCGGCTTCGGCCGGGAGCTGTTCGGCTGGACCGACAAGCGCGGCACCCGCTGGAAGATCGGCTGGCTGCCGCTCGGCGGCTACGTCAAGTTCGCCGGCGACATGAACCCGGCCAGCACGCCCACCGACGAATGGCTGTCGCTGCCGCCCGAGGAGCGCGCGCGCACCTTCCAGGCCAAGCCGCTGTGGCAGCGCTTCATCATCGTCGCGGCCGGCCCGGCGGTGAACTTCCTGTTCGCGATCCTGGTCTATGTCGCCCTGTTCGCCGGCTACGGCGAGCCGCGCACGCCCGCCGTGGTCGCCGCGGTCTCGGCCGGGTCGGCCGCCGAGCGCGCCGGCTTCCGGCCGGGCGACCGCATCGCCGCCATCGACGGCACCGACGTCACCCGCTTCGAGGACGTCGCCGCCTATGTCCGGATCCGCCCGCAGGAACGGCTGACCTTCGAGGTCGAGCGGCAGGGGCGCGAGCTCAGGCTTGCCGCGGTGCCGGACGCGCGGGTCATCCGCGACAATTTCGGCAACGAGGCGCGGATGGGCCTGCTCGGCATCGCGCCGGCGGAGCGGGTGATCGTTCCGCTCGCGCCGCACGAATGGCTCGGCTCGGCGGTCCGGCAGACCGGCGACACGGTCCAGATGATGGTGGTGACGCTCGGCCAGGTGGTCACCGGCGCGCGCTCGGTCAAGGAAATGGGCGGCCCGCTCAAGATCGCGCAATATTCGGGCCAGCAGGCGAGCCTCGGCTGGCTCGACTTCATCTGGTTCATGACGATCATCTCGATTAATCTGGGATTCATTAACTTGTTGCCAATCCCCTTGCTGGATGGCGGTCATCTTCTCTTCTACCTCATTGAAGGCGTCAGGCGGAAACCGCTCAGGCCGGAGGCCCAGGAATGGGCGTTCCGGACGGGGCTTGCCGCATTGCTGGCGTTGATGATCTTCGTCACGCTTAACGACCTGGCGTCTTTTGGGGTGTGGTCGAAGCTAGGCGGGTTGATCGGCTGAGCGGCTTGGGGCAGGGCAGCAGGCGACAGGGATAAAAAAGCCGGCAAAGACAGGGGCCGGCGCACATAAGGGCGGGCATGCGTGACTGAAGCTTCCAATAGACGAAGGCTGTGCTCTGCTTTGCTGGTCGGCACCGCCCTCGGCGGCGCGGCCGTGCCGGTGCTGGCCCAGCAGGCGCCTTCGCCGGCGCCCCAAACCCCGGCTCCCGCAACCCCGGCTCCCGCAACTCCGGCTCCCGCGACGGCCGCGCCCGCCGCGACCGCGCCCAGGATCGCCGAACCGGTGGCGGTCGCGCCCCAGCCCGTGGGCACGATCCGATCGATCACGGTCAGCGGAAACCAGCGGCTCGAGCCGGAGACCGTCATCTCCTACATGCCGCTGCGGGTCGGCGAGCCTTATACCCGCGAGCGGCTCGACCAGGCGCTTCGCGAGCTCTACGCGACCGAGCTGTTCGCCGACGTCCAGATCCGCGACAATGCCGGCGCGCTCACCGTCGAGGTGCGCGAGAACCCGGTCATCAACCGGATCGTGCTGGAGGGCAACAAGCGCCTCAAGGAAGACAAGATCCGCCCCGAGATCCGGCTCGCGCCGAGGCAGATCTTCACCCGGTCGAAGGTCCGCGCCGACGTCGCCCGGATCATCGAGCTGTACCGGCGCCAGGGCCGCTTCGCCGCCAGCGTCGAGCCCAAGATGGTCCAGCTCGACCAGAACCGGGTCGACCTCATCTTCGAGATCCAGGAGGGGCCCAAATCCAAGGTCCGCCAGATCAACATCATCGGCAACGAGGAATTCTCGGACAGCCAGCTGCGCGGCGAGATGGCGACCAAGCAGTCGCGCCTGCTGAGCTTCTTCAGCGGCGGCGACACCTACGATCCCGACCGCCTCGCCTTCGATCAGCAGAAGCTGAGGCAATTCTACCTGATCAACGGCTACGCCGATTTCCGCGTCGTCTCCGCGGTCGCCGAGCTGACGCCGGACCGGCGCGACTTCATCATCACCTACGTGGTCGAGGAGGGCGACCGCTACAAGTTCGGCGACGTCAAGATCGAGAGCCAGATCCGCGACCTCAAGCCCGAGGCGCTCCAGCGGATCCTGCCGATGGAGACCGGCGACTGGTACAACGCCAAGCTGATCGAGGACACGGTCACCTCGCTCACCGAGACGGCCGGCCTGTTCGGCTACGCCTTCGCCGAGGTCCGCCCCGGCTTCGAGCGGAGCAAGGAAGATCTCACCATGTCGGTGACCTTCACGGTCGGCGACGCGCCGCGCGTCTACGTCGAGCGAGTCGACATCAACGGCAACACCGTCACCCGCGACAAGGTCATCCGCCGCGAGTTCCGCCTCGCCGAGGGCGACCCGTTCAACACCCTGCGGGTCAAGCGCTCGCGCGACCGGATCCAGTCGCTCGGCTATTTCCAGGACAATCTGGAGATCAAGCAGGAGCAGGGCTCGGCTCCGGACCGCGTCGTCCTGGGCGTCGACGTCGAGGAGAAATCGACCGGCGAGCTCCAGCTGTCCGCCGGCTTCTCGAGCCTCGAGCGCTTCCTGGTCAACCTCTCGATCCGCCAGCGCAACTTCATGGGCAAGGGCCAGGAGCTGCGCGCCAGCGTCAATTATTCGAGCTATTCCAAGTCGGTGGAGCTGGGCTTCACCGAGCCCTATCTGTTCGACCGCAACATCGCGCTCGGCGGCGACATCTACCGCCGCGACTTCTCGAGCTTCAACTTCATCGATAACAACCGCAACACCACCTACGAGCAGATCACCACCGGCGGCCAGATCCGCGCGGGGCTTCCGATCACCGAATATCTGTCGCTGGCGCTGCGCTACGGGTTGAACCTCGACGACATCACCCTCGATCGCGACACCTTCTTCAGCGATCCGGACGGGGCTGGCCCGGCGCCGGCGGTGTGCGACCCGCTGCTCGCCGGCCGCTATCTGTGCGACGCCATCGGCAAGCGCACCACCTCGTCGATCGGCTATTCGCTGGTCCACGACACGCTCGACAACCGCCTGCGCCCCACGCGCGGCCAGCGGTTCGTGATCAACCAGGATTTCGCCGGCCTTGGCGGCAGCGTCAAATATCTGCGCACCAAGGCCGTCGCCGCCAAATATTGGGAGCTGTTCGACGGCGGCTGGATCTTCTCGACCAGCGCCGAGGGCGGCTATATCCACAGCTTCGAGAATAACGACGACCCCAACGTCGACCCGGTCCGCCTCACCGACCGCTTCTTCCTGGGCGAGCCGCAGATCCGCGGCTTCGACATCCGCGGCATCGGTCCGCGCGTGATCCGCACGCCGCTCGACGAGAACGGCAACCCGATCGAGGACGGGCAGCGCATCAGCGACGACGCGATCGGCGGCCGCGCTTACTATCTCGGCCGCGCCGAGCTCCAGATCCCGCTCGGCGCTTCGGTCCGCGAGCTTGGGCTGAGGCCTTCGGTCTTTGTCGACGTCGGCGCTCTGTTCATGGTGCGCGATCCGGTGACGACGACGATCCTGCCCACCGATCCGCGTGCGCAGAACCGGTGCATCGACTCCACCGGCAGTTCGGCTCCGCTGCCCGGCAGCGGCGCTTGCCCGACGGGTTCGCTGCTCATCGCCGGAGTCAGCCCGTTCCGCGAGGAATTCGTCGGCGACACGCCGAAGCCGCGCGTATCGGTCGGCTTCGGGGTCAACTGGAATTCGCCTTTCGGGCCGTTCAGGATCGATGTAGCCAAGGCGCTTGTTAAGGCCGATGGCGACGACGACAAACTCATCACCTTCAACGTAGGGACTGCATTCTAATGAACAAAATCGCACTTGGCGCCGCGTTCTGCGCGCTCGCCGCCGCAATTCCCGCCGCCGCGCCCGCGCAGCGTGCCGGGCCGGCCATCGTCGTGGTCGTCGACACCGCCCGGATCTTCAGCGAGTGCACTGCCTGCCGCGCCGCGCAGACCCAGCTCCAGACCCAGCTCCAGCAGATCCAGCAGCGCGCCCAGCAGCTCGGCCAGCCGATCGAGACCGACGCGGCGGCGATCCAGACGGCGGTGCGCGCGCTTGCCGGCAAGCAGCCGGACGCGGCGCTCCAACAGCGCATCACGGCGCTCCAGGCGCGGCAGAACACCGCCAACCAGGAACTGCAGGGCCGCGAGCAGGGCTTCCGCCGCAACCAGGCCTATGTCGCGCAGCAGATCAATACGCGGCTCAACCCGATCATCACCCAGGTGATGACCGCCCGCGGCGCCAACATCGCGGTCGACAAGCAGGCCACGCTCGCTTCGTCGGCCTCGCTCGACGTCACCAGCGACGTGCTCGCCCAGCTCAACCAGCAGCTGCCGAGCGTCAACGTCAACGCGCCCGCGGCGCCCGCGCAGCAGCAGCCCACCGGCCGGTGAACGCCGACGCGGGCAGCGCCGCCGTCGGTCCGTTCGATATCAAGCGGGTGATGGCGGCGCTGCCGCATCGCTATCCGATGCTCCTCGTCGATCGCGTCGAGACGCTCGTCCCGAACGAGCGGATCGCCGCGATCAAGGCGGTGACGATCAACGAGGGCTTCTTCCAGGGCCATTTCCCGGGCCGGCCGATCATGCCGGGCGTGCTGATCGTCGAGGCGCTCGCGCAGGCCGCGGGCGTGCTCGCGGTCGAGTCCCTGGGCCTCGCCGGCTCGGGCAAGCTCGTCTATTTCATGGCGATCGACGAGGCCAAGTTCCGCCAGCCCGTCGAGCCGGGCGTGCTGCTCCGCCTCGAGGTCGAGTTCGTCCAGAAACGCGCCACGGTCTGCAAGTTCGCCGGCAAGGCGCTGGTCGACGGCAAGGTCGTCGCCCAGGCGAACTTCACCGCCATGATCGCTGACCCGCCCGCGGCTTAGGCGAGCGGCCGCCAGCCTTCCCCGGCCCGCTCGATCCCGAACACCTGCGGGATGTGCGGCCCTTCGAGCAGCGCGCGGGGATCGCCGTCGGCAGCGATGCGGCCTTCGTGCATGATTATCAGGCGGTCCGCGTAGATCCTCGCCAGCTCGAGATCGTGCATGGCGACGAGCAGCGCCTGCCCGCGCTGATGAGCCAGGCTGCGCAGATGGTCCATCAGCCTTAGCTGCCAGCGCGGGTCGAGGTTGGAGACCGGTTCGTCGAGCAGCAGCAGCTTCGGCTCGGCCACCAGCGCGCGCGCGATCAGCACCCGGCTGCGCTCGCCGGTAGACAGGCGATCCACCCGCCGCCCCCGGAATTCGTCAAGATCGAGCGCCTCGGCAACTTGATCGACCGCGGCTGCGTCAGGCGCGGCCAGCCCGAGCGCGATCAGGTCCGCGGCCGCCAGCGGCCAATGGACGTCGCGGGATGCCGGCAGGTAGGCGAGCAGCCGCTGCCGCTGCGCCGGCCCCGCCGTGGCTGGATCGATGCCGCCGATCCGCACCGATCCGCCGGGGCGCCCGATGCCCGCCAGGGCATGAAGCAGGCTGGTCTTGCCGCTGCCGTTGGGGCCGATCAGGCAGGTGAGCGTGCCGCCGGCCAGTTCGAGCGACGTTTCCCGCAGCCGCCCCGGCAGTGACAGCCCCTGTGCGGCGACGAGCGCGCTCACCGGGCGAGCTTCCAGCGCATGTGCGCCACCAGCCACAGGAAGAAGGGCGCGCCGATCAGCGCCGTCACGACTCCGATGGGAAGCGTCCGCCCGAGCGGCGCCGCCCGGGTCACGAGGTCGGCGGCCAGCAGCAGCAGTCCGCCGATCAGCGCCGCCGGCAGGATCGCCCTGCCGGGATGGCCTCCGGTGAGGCGCCGGGCGAAGATCGGCGCGATCAGGCCGACGAAGCCGATCGCCCCGCAGATCGCCACGCAGGCGCCGACGCCGATCGCGGTAAGGCACACGATCCGGAGGCGCAGCCGGCCGATGTCGTGGCCAAGCGACTGCGCCACCTCCTCGCCGAGCGCGAGGCTGTCGAGGGCGGGGGCGAGGCGCTGAAGCAGGGTGACGATGGCGAGCGCAGGGATCGCCGCGAAGGCCGCCTGGGCGAGGCTGCGGTCGATCAGCGAGCCCATCAGCCATTCATAGGCGTCGTAGAAGGCGAAGGGGGAGGAGGCGAGCGCCAGCGCCAGCGTGGTCAGCGCTCCCGCCATGGCGCTGATCGCGAGGCCGGAGAGGAGGAGGGTGGCCGTCTCGGCTCGCGGGCCGGCGAGGGCGAGCAGCAGCAGCAACGCTCCCAGCGCGCCCGCCACCGACCCGATCGACAGCGCGAGCGGCGCCGCGAAGCCGAGCAGATAGGCGGTGACGACGGCGCCGAGCGCCGCCCCGCTGGTCGTGCCGGTGAGGTCGGGGGAGGCGAGCGGGTTGGCGAACAGGGCCTGGATCGCCGCGCCCGAGGCGCCGAGCGCCGCCCCGTAGACGAGCGCCAGAAGCGCTCGGGGCAGGCGCAGCTCCTGCAGGACCGCCCAGCCCAGAGCCGGATCGCGGTCCATCAGTTCGGCCAGCGGCTGCCATGGCGTCAGCAGCGACAGCAGGAAGAAGGCGAGCAGCGTTGCAGCGAGGAGGAGGATCAGCCGCGCCCTCATCGCGTCGCCGCCCGGCGCAGGCGCCGGACCTCCGCCATCATGGCCGGCCCCATGCAGGTCCAGGGGCGGCCGTCGGTGCGCAGCGTGCGCGCCTTCGCGCCGCGCGCGAGCGGATGGGCGAGCCAGCGCTGCTCGCCGGAATATTGGCCGAGGCGGTAGTCGCTGCGCAGCAGGATGGCGGGCGGGCGCGTCAGCAATTGTTCGAGCGAGATGCGGTCGCCGCGCAGCGGAAGCTGGCGCAGCCCCGCCAGCGCCATCCATTGCGCGCCGAGCCCCTCGGCCGGCAGGCTGCGGCCGCCGCCGCCCAGCCACACCGTCTCGATCGCCGATGGCGGTGTGGTTCGCCGGAGCTGCGCCATCTCCGTCAGGACCCGCTCGCCCGCCGAAGGCCGGCCGAGCGCCGCGGCCACGGTCCGCACCGAGGCTTCGATATCGGCCAGGCTTTGCGGATAGGGCAGGGTGACGAGCCGGATGCCGAGCTTGTCGGCGATCCGCGCCGTGTCGCGCGGCCCGCCGCCCATGTCGAGGACCAGATCGACGCGCCGGCGCGCGACGTCGACCAGGCTGCCGTCATTCTTTGGATAGCGCCGCGCCTCGCGCCAGCCCGCATATTCGTGCGGGTTCTGCGAAAGGTGCGTGACCGTCGCGATCTGCCCCGGATCGGCGAGCAGCAGGAGCAGCTCGTCGGTGCACAGCTTCAGCGACGCCACCCTCGCGGGTGGCGCCGCCGCTGCCGGTGCGGCCAGCGCCAGGCTAATCAAGGCGCAGGCGAAGGCCCGCATAGATCGTCCGTCCGGCCGTATGGTATCCGACCACGTCCTGATAGTCGGCGTCGAAGGCGTTCTCGACCCGCGCATAAGCCTCGATCGCCGGGGTGATCCGGTAGCCCAGCTTCAACGAAGCGAGCACGTAGTCGCCCAGTGTCACCACCTCGAAGACGTCGAAATCCGTGTCGCGCCGCTTGCCGACATAAGCCAGGCCGGCGCCCCAGTTCAGCGGCCCCGCCTCGCCGGTGGCGATCAGGTTGGCGCTGTGCTTGGGCCGCCGCACCTCGCGCACCGGATCGCCGCCCTCCACCCGGCGCTCCGAGGCGTCGAGATAGGTGTAGTTGGCGGCAAGGGTCACGCCGGCCCAGCGATATCCGGCCTCCAGCTCGACGCCCCGGCGACGGCTCTTGCCGGTGGCGTTGGCGGTGCTCGAAAAGCCGGTGGCGAAATCGTAGGTGCCGACGATCTCGTCGTGGAGGCGGCTGCTGAACAGCGTCGCCCCGGCCGACAGGCGGTTGCGGCTCCATCGCAGGCCAGCTTCCCAACCCTTTGAACTTTCCGGCCTAAGCTCCGGATTGCCGATGAAGGAATTGGGGTAGAATCCGAACAGGTCGAAGAAGCCGGGCTGGGCGATGCCTTCGCCATAGGCGGCGTGGAGCGTCCAGTCCGTCGCGGGGCGGACGAGGGCGGAGGCGCGGAAGGTGGTCGCGTCCCTGAACGCGCTGAACCGGTCGTGCCGCACCGCGACGTCGGTAATGAGCCGGTCGCTCCACTCGCCGCGCCACTCGCCGATCAAGGCGGTGAGCTCGCGCGACCGGTCCTGGTCCGGCGCGTAGAAGACGGCCTGGTTCTCGGTCCGGAAATCCTCCGCCTCATGCTCGATCGCGGCGGTGAGCCGCTGCCCTCCGAAGCGCCGCGAAAGCTGCCCGCCCAGCGTGAAGCGCGTTCCGAACGTGCTGTTCAGCCGATCCTCGCCGCGCCGATTGCGGTTGGCGCTGTCGAGATAGGAGCCGTCGACCAGCAGCGACCAGCCGCCCGCTTCATGCGCGGCCCAGCCGCGGACGGCGAACATCCGGTTGCCGGTGGAATCGAGCGTGTCCGCCCGCAGGTACGTGTCCGGATCGTTGCCGTCGAACGCGCTCTCGCCGTCGATCAGGTGGCCGACCACGCCCAATTCGGTGGCGGGGAGGGGGGTGAACACGGCCTTGAGGCTGGCCGTGCGGTTCTCGAATCCGTCCCGCTCGCCGCCGCCGCCGAAGCTGTCGATGCCGTCGCTGCGCAGCAGCCCGGCCGAGCCGCTCAGCGCCAGCTCGCCCGAGCGGGCGCCGAACCGCGCCGCGGCACGGACGCTGTCGAGGCTGCCATATTCGCCGAGCAGGTTCAGCCCTTCATCGGTGCCGGTCTCGACAGCCACCACGCCGCCAAGCGCCTCCGAGCCCCACAGCGCCGATTGCGGCCCCCGCACCAGCTCGATCCGGGAAAGGCCGTCGACGGTGAACAGCTCGAAGCGGGCCTCGTTGCCCGCCGCCGGATCGTTGAGGCGGATTCCATCGACGAAAAGCAAAGTGTGGTTGGCCTCGGCGCCGCGGATCCGAAGCTGGGTCTGGGCGCCGCGCGGTCCCGTGGTGGCGACCGTGACTCCGGGCGAGAGGCGCAGCACGTCGGCCGCGATCGGCAATGCGAGCGCGTCGAGCTGTTCGCGATCGTAAACCGTCGCCGAAACCGCCGCCGCGTCGAGCGGCACCGCCTCGCGCGATCCCGTCACGACGATGTTCTCGGCCGGGGCCTCAGCGGGAGCCTGCTGGATGGCGGCGGCGAGCAATAAAATGGAATTCATTCGGATCCTCCTGTTAAACGACGCATGCCGTCTCGGAGGAACCGCGGAAGCCTGGGGCGCCGCGATGCCACGCACCGCAGGCTGAACCCGGCCGGATGCGGACGACGGCGAAGGCAGGTCTCCTGGCTTTGCGGGTCGCTGGCCGATCTCCCCCTTAAGGGGAGGGGCCTCACCGCTTACAGTTGCGGGCACAGCGCCGGAATTGAACCGGCTTCCCTTTTCACCGTCTACCGGGACCCCATGAAAGCAGTACTTTCGTGGGAGCCCTTCGCCGGCACCTTCGCGGCGGCTCGGCTACGCCCACCCCCGAGGGTTGTCAATCGAAGGTCCAGCGGCTAGAGGGCGCGCTGCTTTCAAGAGGCTGGTTGGAACCAGCCAAAACCCCAGGATGCCGCCATGAAGACCGATACCCATCCCGACTATCACATGATCAAGGTGCAGATGACCAACGGCACCGTGTTCGAGACCCGCTCGACCTGGGGCAAGGAGGGCGACACGCTGCAGCTCGACATCGATCCGACCGCGCACCCGGCCTGGACCGGCGGGACCGGCAAGATGCTCGACCAGGGCGGCCAGGTCGCCCGCTTCAACAAGCGCTTCGGCGGGCT